>NZ_BAAGQN010000015.1:0-129659 GCF_054783455.1 Simplicispira piscis | reverse complement strand
CAGCGCCTGGCCGCGCTGGAGGGCACCGAAACGGCCATCGGAACGTCCAGCGGTATGTCCGCGATTCTGTTGATGTGCCTGGGCTTGCTCAAGGCGGGCGACCATGTGGTGTGTTCGCAATCGATGTTCGGCTCCACCATGAAGCTGATCGGGGGCGAGTTGGCCCGGTTTGGCGTGCAGTCGAGTTTTGTGTCGCAAACCGATGTGGCTGCATGGCAGGCTGCCGTGCGACCTGAAACGCGGCTTCTCTTTGCAGAAACGCCCACCAATCCGCTGACTGATCTGTGCGACATCCAGGCGCTGGCGCACATTGCGCATGGTGCGGGTGTTTTGCTGGCCGTGGATAACTGCTTCGCATCGCCTGCGTTGCAGCGTCCGGCCAGCCTGGGGGCGGATCTGATCATCCATTCGGGGACCAAGTTTTTGGACGGGCAAGGTCGTGTGATGGCCGGGGCCGTGTGTGGCCCGCGCGCTCTCATCGACGACAAGCTGGCACCCCTGATTCGCAGTGCGGGCATGAACCTTTCGCCGTTCAATGCCTGGGTGGTTCTCAAGGGCATGGAAACACTGTCGATCCGCATGCAGGCGCAAAGCGCCGCGGCGTTGCAGCTGGCCTCGTGGCTGGAGGCGCATCCCGCTGTGGCCCGGGTGTATTACCCGGGACTGGCGTCGCACCCCCAGCATGCGCTGGCCATGCGCCAGCAGTCGGGTCTGGGGGGCGCTGTGCTGTCGTTTGATGTGCGCGCGAGCGATGCTGCTTCAGGGCGGTCACGCGCCTTCCATGTCATCGACAGCACGCAGGTGTGTAGCATCACCGCCAATCTGGGCGATACCAAGACCACAATCACCCATCCGGCCAGTACTTCACATGGCCGGTTGACGCAAGAACAGCGCCAGGCCGCCGGCATCGGACAAGGCCTGATCCGCGTGGCCGTGGGCCTGGAACATATTGAAGATCTGAAAAACGACCTCGCACGGGGTCTGGATTCCCTGACATGACAGCGCAAGCAAACCCATCCTCCGGGCGTATTCGCACCCGTTTCGCCCCTTCGCCCACGGGATTCATCCATTTGGGCAACATCCGTTCGGCACTCTATCCGTGGGCATTTGCGCGCGCGACGGGCGGCGACTTCATTCTGCGCATCGAGGACACCGACGTGGAGCGCTCGACCCAGGCGGCCGTGGATGTCATTCTGGAAGGAATGCACTGGCTGGGCATGGACCCCGATGAAGGCCCGTTCTACCAGATGCAGCGCATGGACCGGTACAAGGAGGTGCTGGCCCAGATGGTTGCTGCAGGGCACGTCTACCCTTGCTACATGAGCGTTGCCGAGCTTGATGCACTGCGCGAGGCGCAGATGGCCGCCAAGGAAAAACCCCGGTATGACGGCACCTGGCGGCCCGAGCCTGGCAAGCAATTAGCCCCCGTGCCCGAGGGTGTGCAACCTGTGCTGCGTTTCAAAAATCCACAGGGCGGGGTGGTGGCCTGGGAAGACAAGGTCAAAGGCCGTATCGAGATTCGCAACGACGAACTCGATGATCTCGTGATTGCGCGGCCCGATGGCACGCCCACCTATAACTTCTGCGTGGTGGTGGACGATATCGACATGGCCATTACCCATGTGATCCGCGGTGACGACCATGTCAACAATACCCCGCGCCAGATCAACATCTTCAAGGCGCTGGGCAAGGAGCCGCCAGTGTACGCACACCTGCCCACCGTGCTCAATGAGCAAGGTGAAAAAATGAGCAAGCGCAACGGTGCCAAGCCGGTGACGCAATACCGCGACGAAGGCTACCTGCCCGACGCCATGGTGAACTACCTTGCCCGCCTGGGGTGGAGCCATGGTGATGATGAAATTTTCTCGCGGGCGCAGTTCCTGGAATGGTTCAACCTCGATCATTTGGGGCGCAGTGCCGCACAATTTGATGATGCCAAGCTGCGCTGGGTGAACGCACAGCACATCAAGGCCACCAACGACGATAGCTTGGCCGCTTTGGTCGCTGCTCAGTTAGTCCGGCGTGGTATTGCGGCAGATGCGCTCAATGATGGCCGTCTGCCTCGCATCTGTGCCTTGTTCAAGGATCGTTGCGACACTACTGTCGCGCTGGCGGACTGGGCCCAGTTGTTCTATGGCGATACGGTGACTCCGTCGCAGGAAGATTTGGATAAGCACGTCACGGCAAGCGTGCGCCCTGCGCTGAAGGCGCTGGCGACGGTGTTGCAGAGCTGCGCGTGGGACAAGGCGTCTATCGCTGCAGCCTTGAAGGAGGTGCTGGCCTCCCACAGTCTGAAAATGCCACAGCTGGCCATGCCGGTGCGTGTGCTCACGGCGGGCACGGCGCACACGCCTTCCGTGGATGCCATGCTGGAGTTACTGGGACGCGAAAAAGTTGTGGATCGATTGAAAAAGGTTTGAAAAAGCAGTCTATAATTCAAGGCTCAGAGAATGAAAGCAACCAATGATTGCGGTTGTTCGATGTGGGGGGTATAGCTCAGCTGGGAGAGCGCTTGCATGGCATGCAAGAGGTCATCGGTTCGATCCCGTTTACCTCCACCACAATTTGTTATCGGTTAGTTCCAAGGTTTTGACCCCATCGTCTAGAGGCCTAGGACATCACCCTTTCACGGTGAGTACCGGGGTTCGAATCCCCGTGGGGTCGCCAAGTTGTAGCGCTTGGCTTGTGTTGAGAAATGCAAGCGAAAGCTGCCTGCCAGGAGTGGTAGTTCAGTTGGTTAGAATACCGGCCTGTCACGCCGGGGGTCGCGGGTTCGAGTCCCGTCCACTCCGCCAGTCAAAACCCTTGCAGGTCTTTGATATGCAAGGGTTTTTCTTTGGTAAAAGCCAAAGTTTCGTGGGGGTATAGCTCAGCTGGGAGAGCGCTTGCATGGCATGCAAGAGGTCATCGGTTCGATCCCGTTTACCTCCACCACAATTTGTTATCGGTTAGTTCCAAGGTTTTGACCCCATCGTCTAGAGGCCTAGGACATCACCCTTTCACGGTGAGTACCGGGGTTCGAATCCCCGTGGGGTCGCCAAGTTGTAGCGCTTGGCTTGTGTTGAGAAATGCAAGCGAAAGCTGCCTGCCAGGAGTGGTAGTTCAGTTGGTTAGAATACCGGCCTGTCACGCCGGGGGTCGCGGGTTCGAGTCCCGTCCACTCCGCCAGCATTGAAAAGCCGCCAGTCGCAAGATTGGCGGCTTTTTTTTGAATTAAATTGGCCTCCTGCGCTTGGAGTACAAGCGCAGGAAGCTATCAAAAGAGAAGCAAATCAGCGCGGCGCCAGGCGAATGGCTCCATCCAGGCGGATGACTTCGCCATTGAGCATGTCGTTTTCAAAGATGTGTTGAACCAGTTTGGCGTAGTCTTGAGGCGTTCCCAGGCGGCTTGGGAAGGGCACGCCAGCGGCCAAGGCATCCTGCACTTCCTGGGGCATGCCAAACAGCATGGGCGTGCCAAAGATACCAGGGGCGATGGTCATGTTGCGGATTCCATTGCGGGCCAGGTCACGGGCAATGGGCAATGTCATGCCCACCACGCCGCCCTTGGAGGCGCTGTAGGCTGCCTGGCCAATCTGGCCGTCGTAGGCAGCGACGCTGGCGGTGGAAATCATCACGCCGCGCTCGCCGGTGGATTCGGGGTCGTTCTTGCTCATGGCTTCGGCCGCCAGGCGGATCATGTTGAAGCTACCAATCAGGTTGACCGTGATCGTCTTGCTGAAAACGGCCAGTGCATGCGCGCCATTTTTGCCCACGGTCTTTTCTGCTGGAGCGATGCCTGCGCAGTTGACCAGGCCCATGAGTTTGCCCATGGAAACTGCCTGTGCCACCACGGCCTGGCCGTCGGCTTCGCTGCTGACATCGCACTTCACAAAGGCGCCACCAATCTCCTGAGCAACCGCTGTGCCTTTTTCGACCTGCATGTCAGCAATGACCACCTTACCACCCTGGGCTGCCAGCATGCGTGCCGTGCCTTCACCCAGGCCCGATGCGCCGCCGGTCACGATAAATACCTTGCCCTTGATTTCCATGTTGAGTCTCCAGTGAATGACGTTGACGTAAACGTCAATTATTACCGATGTCGTGCGCATAAAAATGCCCGGTCGGTGCCGGGCATGGGGAGAGCCTGGGGCTCCTGGGTGTTGTGGCCTGGCCGATTATTTGAAACCTACGCGGTCCAGCATTTGCTGCACCTTGGTCACATTGGCGCCCACGGCGCTGATTGGAATGGTTTCGCTCTTGAAGGGCGTACCACCGGTCATGGCCTTGAGTGCCGGGTTGTCGATAGCGACGTTCTTGGCGGCGGGCCACTCGTTGTTGCCATTGGCGAAGTAGTTTTGTGCTTGCGGGCTGGCCAGGTATTCCAGGAACCGGATCGCGTTGGCAGGGTGCTTGGCGTGCCGTGCGACAGCGCCTCCTGCAATGTTCATGTGGGTGCCCCAGGATTGCTGGTTGGGGAATACGACGCCCACTTTGTTGGCTACGGCCACGTCTTCTGGTTTGGACGAGCGCATCAGGCGTGCAAGGTAATAACTGTTGGTGACGGCGATCTCGCACTCACCCGATGCCACGGCCTTGATCTGGTCGGTGTCGCCGCCCTTGGGGTCGCGAGCCAGATTGGCGACCATGCCTTTGAGCCAGGCCTCGGCCTTTTCTGGGCCCATGTGTTCAGTGACCGCGCCAAACAGGCTCAGGTTGTAGGGGTGCGAGCCTGAGCGAATACACAGCTTTCCCTTGTTCTTGGGGTCGCCCAGTTCCTCGTAGGTGTCCACATCGGTCTTGTCGACCTTGACTTTGTTGTAGACGATGACGCGAGCCCGGGTGGACAGGCCAAACCATGAGATGCCGCCGTCGGCTGCTGGTGTGCTGCGCAGATGGGTGGGGATGGCGTCGTTCAGCAGCTTGGACTGGATTGGCTGGAATAGTCCGTCCACTTCGCCCTTGTACAAACGTGCGGCGTCTACCAGTAAAACTACATCGGCCGGCGATGCCGAGCCTTCGGCTTTAAGACGTGCCAGGATGCCTGCGTCGTCGGCGTCCACGCGGTTCACTTTGATGCCGGTGGCTTTGGTGAAGTCGTTGTACAAGGCCTCATCGGTGGAATAGTGCCGGGCCGAATACAGATTGACGACCTGGTCTTCAGCCAGGGCCGCACCCGCGGAAAGGCTCAGGAAACAGCCCGAAATCAGGGCGCGCAGAATCGTTTTGGACATGGATTGCATTGGAAATGTAGCGATTCCTCTATGCTAAAGCAAACGCGAACAATTCGCAATTGAATTGTGGGGTTCAGTGATGTCCGCTTGTCTGTTCCGTATGTTGTCTGCAAAGCCTTCAATGGCCCATTCAAACGAAAGGCCAAAAAAAAGCCCAGTCTTGCAACCGGGCTTTGAAAGGATCCTGAAACGGGGGTTTCGAGAGGATCCAAGGAGACAACTGGAGATCCCTGATTTCTCAAGGAGCTGTCCGCATTATGCGGGTAATCCCTTGCTGGCGCCTAGAGAGATTTCTCCAGACGTCGTGTATTAACGCTTGCGTGGAGCAGCGGTCTTGGCTGCGTCGGCAGCCGATGCGGCCACGGCGTTGAAGTTGGCTTCGGCAGCGTCGGTCGCTTGTTTGACGGCCTTTTGAACCGACTCAAAAGCGTTGTTGGCAGCAGAGACGGCGCTCTTCATCACGGCCACAGCGGTTTCTGAGCCTGCGGGGGCGTTCTTGGTAGCGGTGTCGACCAGGTTGGCGATGTTCTTCTGGGCTTCGGTGGTTTTGGCTTCCACGGCCTTGGTGAACTCGCTGCCGGTGCCCGAAGCGATGTCGTACAGGTGACGGCTGTAAGAAGCAGTCTTTTCAGCCAAGGGCTGGAGGATGCCGGCTTGCAGAGCCATCAGCTCTTGAACGTCCTTGACGCTGAAAACGGCTTGGGCGTGGCTGGCGGCTTCGTTCAGTGCGGCGCGCGAAGCGGTCACATTGAGTTCAACCAGTTTTTCCACGCCTTCAAAAGCCTTGCTGGTCAGGCCGAAGAGGGTTTCGATGTTGGCTTTGTGTGCGGCCAGGATTTGTTCGGTAGTCAGCGACATGTCATATCTCCTAAAAGTGGTGCCTGGCGAATCCCAGGGGTTACAGACATCTGCGCTGATCAGAACCAGGTGGTTATGTTGCAGTGCAGCATGATGCGAATTCTACGCTGTTGCAGGCTGAATGCAAGCGAAATTGTTGCAATGCAGCATTTTAGGGAGGTGACTTTACAAACTGATGCCAGCAACTCTGCCGGGCTTCGGGTGCCGAAAGCTGCAAAAGCGGTGCGTTGGTACGGTTTCTGTCCTCCATTCCGTCATCATTAAAATTTCGCGGCCAAGTGCGGCGGCTCAGTAGGGCGGTTCACCAAGGTGACGGTCGCCGCTGTCACCGGAGCCTCGGCGCTGGCAGAATGGCCACCCATGAACCACGCGGCCTTACCCGCGCGCCCGGCACCGGTGTCGCGCAGTGCTTACCCTGTCTTTCGCACCATCACCACCCGCTGGATGGACAACGACGTTTATGGGCATGTCAATAACGTTGTTTACTACAGCTGGTTTGATACGGCGGTGAATGCCTATCTGATTGAACAGGGCGTGCTGGACATTCATACGGGTGCCACCATTGGCCTGGTGATTGAAACGCAATGCAATTATTTTGCGCCCCTGGCGTTTCCGCAGACGGTGGAGGCGGGTATCCGTGTGGCGCGCCTCGGTTCGTCCAGTGTGCGCTACGAGGTGGGCCTTTTTGCGGCTGGAGAGCCTCTTACGGCCGCGGCTGGGCATTTCATCCATGTCTATGTCGATCGTGCAACGCGCCGTCCGGTGTCCGTGCCGCCGTCTCTGCGTACGGTGCTGGAGACTTTGCTGATCAAGGACTGAGGGGCGGCCTGGGCGCAGCAGACGGCGTAGCGGGACTTCCTGACAGAAGGTTTGCAAGGGGGCTTGCCTATGGGGCTATGGCGTCCATGGGAAGAAACCTCGCCTACACTTTGAGGCAGCGTTCGCCGGGTTGGTGAGATGGGGATCTCTCGGCCGCTGCCGTCATGCCTTGTGGGGTGGCTGGGCCGATTTTTGCCTGGACACCTTGCACTTCCGTGTTGGCCGTGTGGCGACCGCCCAGTCTGTGGTTCCAACAAAAGATAGGGAGACAAACCCATGAAACTTTTTCGCTGGCTCACCTTGGCCGTTCTTGGGGCGCTGCCCAGTCTGGCCATGGCGGCAGACATTGATGGCAGTGCGTTGCCGCTGTGGTGGGGCATCCCCTTTGCGGGTATTTTGCTGTCCATTGCCCTCGTACCGCTGATGGCGCCGATTTTTTGGCACCACCACTTTGGCAAGGTGGCTGCTGTCTGGGGATTGCTGTTTCTGGTGCCGTTTGCCCTGGTTTTCGGCCCCGGTCTGGCGGGCGCAAGCCTCGTGCATGCCTTGCTGGCGGAGTATCTGCCTTTCGTCATTCTTTTGACGGCGCTGTTTACCGTGGCAGGCGGTATCTATATTCGCGGCAACCTGCATGGCAGTCCGGCGCTCAACACCACCATCCTGGCCATTGGCGCCGTGCTGGCCAGCTTCATGGGTACAACAGGGGCGTCCATGCTCCTGATCCGCCCCCTGATCCGTGCCAACGACAACCGTGCGCACAAAGCGCATGTCGTGGTTTTCTTTATCTTCATCGTCTCGAACGCAGGGGGCTCACTGACCCCGCTGGGCGATCCGCCGCTATTCCTGGGTTTCCTCAAGGGCGTGGATTTTTTCTGGACGGTGAGCCACATTTTCCAGGAAACGCTGTTTCTCGTGGGTACGTTGCTGGTTCTGTTCTTTGCGCTCGACAGTTGGTTCTTCCGCAAAGGCGGGGAAGTTACGAAGTCGGACCCTACGCCTGATACGCGCGCGATTGGTTTTGACGGCAAACTCAATTTTGCCCTGCTGGGCGTAGTGGTTTCCCTGGTGCTGCTCAGTGGATTCTGGAAGTCGTCTGTTGTCTTTGATATCGCAGGCACCGAAGTCGGGCTGCCCGGCATCGTGCGGGACATCGGTTTGTTGATGGTCACGGGCCTCTCCCTTTGGCTCACGCCCAAGCTGGTGCACGAGAAAAACCAGTTCGGCTGGGGTCCCATGCAGGAAGTCGCCAAGCTGTTTGCGGGCATCTTTCTGACCATCATTCCGGTGATCGCCATGCTCAAGGCGGGCGTGAATGGCCCGTTTGGCGCCATCGTCAGTGCGGTGACCCGGCCCGATGGTTCACCCGATCCGGCCATGTATTTCTGGGCCTCCGGGATTTTGTCTTCGTTCCTCGATAACGCGCCGACCTATCTGGTGTTCTTCAACACGGCAGGCGGCGACCCCGCGGTGCTGATGACCACATTGGCCCCCACGCTGGCCGCCATCTCGGCGGGTGCTGTATTCATGGGGGCCAACACTTACATTGGTAACGCACCCAACCTCATGGTCAAGGCCATTGCCGAAGACCGCGGCGTGAAAATGCCCAGCTTCTTCGGCTACATGCTCTGGTCGTGTGGTATTTTGGTACCACTGTTCGTGTTGATGACCTTCATCTGGTTCCGCTGATCAATGGGCGCCACCATGGACAAACCCGCAATCCTGGTGGCGCGTGCCATCTTTCCCCAAGTGCTGGAAAAGCTTGCTCAGCACTTCTGTGTCGACTCAAACACCGACGATCGAGACTGGACGCCAGATGAATTGGTAAAGCGCCTGCAAGGCAAGGTGGGGGTACTCACTACAGGTGGCCAGCGCATCGATGCCGCACTGCTTGCCGCGTGCCCGCAACTGCGCATCGTGGCCAACATGGCCGTGGGGTACAACAATTTTGATCTTGATGCGATGACGCGGGCGGGAGTGCAAGGCACCAACACTCCCGACGTGCTGACCGAAACTACGGCCGACTTCGGCTTTGCCCTGCTGATGGCCACGGCCCGCCGCATAACCGAAAGCGAGCATTACCTGCGCGCAGGCCTGTGGAAAGACTGGCGCTACGACATGTTTGCTGGCGCCGAGGTGCATGGCAGCCGCTTGGGCATCATCGGCATGGGGCGCATCGGGCAGGGCATTGCACGGCGCGGTGCGCACGGCTTTGGCATGGACGTGGTTTATCACAACCGCTCGCGCCTGCCATCCGACCTGGAGGCCGCCTGCAAGGCGCGCTACGTAGCCAAGGACGAGCTGCTGCGCACGGCTGACCACGTGGTGCTGGTACTGCCTTACACGCCAGCATCGCACCACACCATCGGTGCGGCAGAACTCGCGTTGATGAAGTCCACGGCCACCTTGGTCAACATCGCGCGCGGCGGCATCGTGGATGACGCTGCGCTTGCCACCGCCCTGCGCGAGCGCCGCATCGCCGCTGCCGGGCTGGATGTTTTTGAAGGCGAGCCACAGGTGCACCCAGACTTGCTGGCAGTGCCCAATGTGGTGCTCACACCGCACATTGCCAGTGCGACTGTTGCGACGAGACGCGCCATGGCCATGCTAGCAGCAGACAACTTGATCGCCTTCTTTGACGGGCGCGGTGCGCTGACGCCGGTGAACACGCTTGCTACATAAAATACCAGTCAAAATGGCCATAAACGCTTATGCAGTAAGCGTAAAAAGCTATCAAAATGAAAGCGAATACCTTGGGTTTTGACCCCATGACCGTGCTGGCGATGGTCTTGCTGGCCCTGGCTGCCTTGTGCCTGGGCTGGCTTTGGGGTGCCGCCCGTGCGCGCCGCGAGGCGGCTGCACAGCATGAGCAGATTGCAGTCCAGGCACGTCGCCAGGCGCAGATGGAAGTGCAGGCCACCGCCAACGCCCACATCGCCACCGCGCAGGAGCGGGTGCGGGGCCTGGAGGCCGAGCGCGTTAGCCTGCTGGGCGAGCTGCAGCACATCCGGGCGCAGGCCGCGGATTGGCGTCAGGCGCTGGACCTGGCACGCGACGACAGGGCCCAACTGGCCGAGCGCGCGGCCCGCGTGCCGACCTTGGAGGCCCAGGCGCAGGACCAGGCTGCGCAGACCCAGGCGGCGCGCCAGCAGGTCGCCGAACTGCACAGCCAGCTGGCCGTGCTGGCCGCGCAAATGGACGCCCAGCGCCGCGCATCTGAAGAAAAACTGCAGCTTTTGAGCGAGGCGCGTGAGTCGCTTACCCACCAGTTCAAAAGCCTGGCCAACGACATTCTTGAAGAAAAAGGCAAGCGCTTTGCTGAGCAGAACCAGCAAAGCCTGGGTCAGTTGCTCGACCCCTTGCGTGCGCGCCTGCAGGAGTTCCAGGGCAAGGTGGAGTTGTTCTACGACACCGAAGGCAAACAGCGCTCCGCCCTGTCACAGCAGGTGCACCAGCTTATGGGCCTGAACCAGGCGCTGAGTGAGGATGCCAAAAATCTCACCCATGCCCTCAAAGGATCGACCAAGGCCCAGGGCAACTGGGGCGAACTGGTTCTGGATCGTGTACTCGAACTCGCTGGTCTGCGCCCGGGCATCGAATACGACGTGCAGGAAAACCACTTGCGTGACGACGGCACGCGCGCCCAGCCCGACGTGGTGATCCATCTGCCCGAAAACCGCCACCTGGTCGTGGACGCCAAGGTGTCGCTGATTGCCTACGAAGAATTTGCCAACGCCGAGACCGACTTGCAGCGCGCCGCCGCCCAGCGCCGCCACATTGAATCAGTGCGTCAGCACATCAAAGGCCTGGCCGAGCGCAACTACCAACAATTGCACGGATTGCAGTCGCTCGATTTCGTGCTCATGTTCGTACCCATCGAGCCCGCCTTCATGCTCGCCGTCACCAGCGACAGCCAGCTCTACAGCGACGCCTGGAACAAGAATGTGCTGCTGGTGAGTCCGTCCACCCTGCTGTTCGTCGTGCGCACCGTAGCCCACCTGTGGCGCCAGGAAGCGCAAAGCCGCAACGCCCAGGAAATCGCCAAGCGCGGCGCCGAGCTGTACGACCGCTTGGCCGGCTTTGTGGAAGATCTGGACAAGGTAGGCAAAAACCTGGGCCAGGCCCAGGATGCCTACACCAAGGCCTACAACAAGCTCAGCCAGAACAAGGGCAACGTAATCCGCCAGGCCGAAATGCTGAAAGAACTGGGAGTCAAGCCCACCCGTTCGCTGCCTTCGCCGCTGGTGGACAGGGCGCTGGACGACGATGCCATGCCGACACCGGCAGCGCCGACGCAGGAAACGGAGCCCGGGCCGCCAGTGGACTGAGTGTCTTGCTGCACCTTATCCGGGCAAGGCAGGGCTGCGAGCCCACCGTTCTGCCGCATTGCGTTGTAGTGCCAGTGCGCGCTGTTGGGGCCCGTTCACCATGGGGGGTGCGCTTGCTTCCAGGGTATAGGGCGTGTCATCAGCGGTCAGTTTGAACTGATGAATGACTTTCAGCAGGTGCCTGACCTGGGTTTTCATACCCGTAGAAGCTAACGAATTGTCATCCACAAGCGCCGCATTCTGTTGTGTCACGGTGTCCAGATGCCGGACGGCTTCGTTGATCTGCGAAATACCCCGGGCTTGCTCTTGGCTAGCGTCCTTGATCTGGGTGATGAGGCTCACGACATGATTGACGTGTGTGACGGTGTTGGCCACGCGTTCTCCGGCCTGGCTGACCAAGGAGGAACCGAGTTCGACACCGCATACGCTGGCCGATATCAGTGCCCGGATCTCGCGGGCCGCCATGCTGCTGCGCTGGGAAAGTCGGCGAACCTCCCCTGCCACCACCGCAAATCCTCGGCCCTGCGCACCTGCACGGGCGGCTTCGACTGCCGCATTGAGTGCCAGAAGATTGGTCTGGAATGCGATGTCATCAATCACCTTGATGATGTCCGTCACTTTTCGAGACTGGCCGTTGATTTCCTGCATGGTTGCGATGACGTCCTGCATCACCGTTCTGCCCTCATTGGCCACCATGCTTGCCTCATGGGCGAGAGTTGCTGCGCGGCTTGCGTTGTCGGTGTTGTGCTGAACCGTGATGGTGAGCTGCTCCATGGACGCTGCTGTTTCTTGGAGGCTGGATGCTTGCACCTCTGTCCTCTTTGCCAGGTCCTCTGTTCCATCTGCAATGAATGCGGCGTCTCCTGCGACCCTGGCAGTGCTCTCGCCTACTTGCGTGATGACATGCACCAACTGGTTGTTCATCTCACGCAATGCCTGCAATAGCTCGGCCGTTTCGTCGGTGCCCTGCACTTCAATTTGCGTACTGAGATCGCCGCCGGCCACTGTTTGGGCCACGGTGACGGCCTGGCGCAATGGCCGGGAAATAGACCTTGTAATGACGAGAGCCATGCCAGCCCCAATCAGAAGAGCCAGTACCGTGGCCCCCATCATCCAGGCATGGATGCTTTCACTCAGGTGCCTGGCAGCAGCGAATTCGGCGGCGGCCACTTCGATCTGCAATGCGACGAGCTGCTCGGCCGCCACCTGCACCTTGACCGCGTTTGGTCGAATCTGACTGATGTACAGCTCTGAGCCGTCATCGTATTTACCTGCAACCAAGGCCGATGCTGCGGGGATCAGGCCTTGCTCCAGGTAGGTGGTATTGGTCGTTGCAAAGGCTTTGGCCAGTGCTTCTTCATCAGAACGCAGCGGCCGGGATACATAGGTCTTCCACAAGGTATGGATCCGCTCGACGTTGGTGGTGAGCGCCGCGTGGCTGGACTGGAGATTGCGGATGCCTGGATCCATCAGCATGTCCATGACCAGAACACGGTTGTGCTGGGTGAGGTGGCTGATCTCTGCCAGCAGGCCCATGGGAACCATGCGGTCGCCATACAGCGTGGCACTGCGTTCCGTCAGCTGCCTTGACCCGCTAATGCCACCTGCGGCCAGCGCCGCGATCAGCGCAAGAAGCAATGCAAAGGCCAGGGCCAGTCTGGTGCCAATTTTCAAGTTTTGAAGCATCTGAAACTTTCGTGAATCACTGGAAGTGCCTGGCCCATCAGGGGTGATTGGGCTCAGGAAAATGACAAAAGCCGCCAGCGCAACCGTGTGCCGCAGCGATCAGTAAACACTAATTGATACAAATGACAGTATTGTGAAAAAATGCCAAAACAGAATTTCAGTAGTGGATTGAAAAAAAGTGGATTTTTTGTGGAATGATCTCCAGGAAATTACCTGATTTTTGTTTTTAAATGGTTGATTTAAAATATTATGAAAAATAAAGATGCTATAGTATTTTTCCGTTGGATTGCTTTGTGTAGCGTTGTTGTCTTCGCATTCCAGATGGCTTCTGCCAACGCAGCAACTGCCACCGGTGCAGGCTCTTCAGCTGCTGCACCCATTTATAGAACGTGGGCAAAATCTTATTTAAGAGCGACTGGTTCCATTGTTGAATATGATTCAATAGGATCCAGTGCTGGCATGAAAAAAATCCAGCAAAATGCCGTTGGATTTGGTGCGACGGATGTGTACCCCCGCGAAGAAGATCTGATTAATGGTGATTTGGTTGTCTTCCCGATTGCGATCACGGGCATCAGTCCCATCATCAATTTACCCCGGATACAGAATGGTCAACTTCGGCTGACAGGCGAAGTTCTGAGTCGCATCTTCATGGGAGAGATCAGCCATTGGAATGCCTCTGAGATCGCTGAGTTGAATCCAGATATCGTGCTTCCAGACCTGGCCATCAAGGTTGTCGTGCGGGCTGATGGTTCCGGGACAACTTACAATTTTGCTGATTATCTTGCAAAGACCAGTCAAAAATGGAAATCTACTTATGGCGTCAAAAATACCATCCAATGGCCGGATGGATTTGGTTCGTTCAAGGGCAGTGATGGCGTATCAAAGGCAGTACGAGACACCGTGGGTGCGATTGGCTATGTCGACTATGGATATGTTGCAGAATATGGACTCACAGCTATTCAAATGAAAAACTCAGATGGTTTTTATATAAAACCTTCGTTGAGTTCATTTAAATCTGCCCTGAAAAATAGCGAGTGGTCTGCGAAAGGGAAATTTAACAACACCTTGACCAGCAAACCAGGTAAAGATGCATGGCCAATCACTATGGGTACTTTTGTTGTTTTCCCCAGAATGGCAAAGAATGCAGAGCAAACCGCAGCAGCGCTTCAGTTTATTCTTTGGTCATTTTTTAATGGGGATACACTGGTGCAAGAAAATAATTTTGTCCGTCTTCCAGATCGCGTTCAGGCATCAGCCTTTCGGATGATGACGTCTATAAGAGACCAGTCTGGTATGCCACTCAATATGGAGTTAATGTCGCTGCCCGCAGTGTCAAAAGGCGAGTGAGGGGTATGGCGAGCCTGGGTTGGACGGATCAGTATTGATACCGCGCAACATGTGAGAGGCGCCGCCTCTATGGCTGGTGCAATGCAGCGGAAAGAACACACTGTCGCCACTGGAAAAAATGGCCAGGCTTTTCACCGGTACGGTGTGGGGCCGACGGGAGCCTGGCCGTGTGACTGCTATGGTGTGGCGCCTGTGCTGCGTGCAGTGCGCCCTTTACTTGAAAAGACACCATAGCTATCTGGAAGGTGCAAGGCGTCCATGTGCAGGCACTGCAGCATGCGCCAACAACTACAGCGCCCAGCCGGGTAAGGAACCAACATGATTGACGGATTGATTGCAGGCCGACTGTACGGACAGGCCGCCGAGCGTACAGACAAGGCTGGAAAGACCTTCACGGTAGCCCGCGTGCGCGCCACCAGTAACGATGGCGAAAACCTGTTCGTCAATGTCATCGCCTTCGATGCCGCGTCCTGCGCCGCATTGGGTGCTCTGGCCGATGGTGACAGTGTGTCCCTTGCCGGGACCCTCACTCCCCGCATCTGGACCGACAAGCAAGGCAACACCCGCCCCAGCCTGGACATGGTGGCGCACCAAGTGCTGACGGCCTACCACGCGAATCGCAAGCGCCGCGCGATGGAAGGTGACTGGTCTCCTATGGGTGATCCACAAGGGGAAGAATTTCCGCCAGAACCGCTGAATTTATGAGTTGGATTGGGCGTGGAAGTAGGGTGTGTCATCAATCAATTCCGAGGGCGTAGCAGGGTTGCCAGGGTCATGTCAACCACACCATGGATGCCGCCAGATGGATGACCCCCAGAAAGTTGCGAGCAGTCTTGTCGTAGCGCGTGGCAATGGCCCGGTACTGTTGCAATGTCGCATCCCGGACGATCATAAGGCCGCTTGTGGAACAGGTGTGGATGCTCCTGGTACCACTTCTTCATGGCCTGCATAGGCGTCTTTCTGCCCAGTGCTGACTGCGGCAATTGGTGGTTGTACAAGGCCACATAGCGCAGCAAGGTCGCTCCATATCCTCACGGCTGTTGAACCTGTGGGTCTTGAGTACATCGGCCATGTGGCCATTGAACCGCTCCACCATGCCGTTGGTTCTCGGGGTTCGGGGCAGGGTCAACCGGTGCTCTATGCCCAGTTCCTGGTACAACTGGTCGAACTCATGGTTGCCGCTGGGCTGGCAAACAGGCGGTCGGTGAACTCCTTGCCGTTGTCGATCAGCAGCTTGGTGATCCTGGGCGGGCAGGCCTTGTGCAATACCTTGAGGAAGGCCTGCGCACTGGCGACTGTCTTGTTGGTCTTGAGTTGTACGAACACCCACCGCGTGGCCCGGTCCATGGCCACGAACAGGTAGCGCCGTTGCGATTGGTCCTGCATCTGGGGCAGGTATTTCACGTCCATGTGCATAGCGCCTGGCTCGTAGCTCTTGAACGCGCCTTGTGCACAGGTTGTGGCTTCTGGGGCTTGAGGGCGCATGGGTGGCGCCCTATAAGACGACTACCTCCGCCGCAGGATGTGGATGTATTCCTCGCCCACCGTCTGCTGCTCCACCAACTCATTGCCAGTCTGTTTGGCAAAGGCCTGAAAGTCACGCAGCGAGCCGACGTCGGTGGCCAGCACCTTCAGCAGTTCGCCGCTGTCCATGTCGGCCAAGGCCTTCTTGGCCTTGAGGATAGGAAGTGGGCAGTTCAGCCCGCGCGTGTCGATTTCCTTGTGGATGTCCATGTTTTTCAGTCCTTTGGCGGCTGGTCCAGCCCACGGCGGCGTTCAGCGTTTTCTTCAGCGGTAAAAAATACAGGCTCGTGCCCGCGCGTGCGCAGCCAGTCGGCCAGTGCGTAGCCCGTGCCGGCGGGCCAACAACGCAGATCGGGCAGGTCGTAGAGGCGGTAATCGACCAGTTCGGGCGAGAGTTTGACCTCGCCTTCTGCCACCACATGGTAGGCAATGATGACCTGATTCATGCGCATAAACTCATAGGCGCCAATCATCTGAATGGAACGCACATCGAGGTTGGTTTCCTCCTTCACCTCGCGCGCCACGCCCTTTTGCGGCGATTCGCCTGCTTCCATAAACCCCGTAATCAGTGCAAACATTTTGCCCGGCCAGGCCGCATTGCGCGCCAGCAGCACCTGGCCATTGAGCTCGACCACAGCCGCCAGAACTGGTGTGGGGTTGTTCCAGTGCGTCCACTCGCAGGCCGGGCAGCGCAGTCGCGTCACCAGGCCGCTGTCTTCCTCGCGGGAGATCATCTCCAGCGGAGTTGCACAGTGGGGGCAAAAACGGGTTTCGTATTGCATTGCTATTTATTTTATAGCTTGTGGCGCTTATAAATAGGGCGCCAGAAGGTGTTTTTATTAAAATTCTCAGGCGGGGAAAACGCCCGTGGAAAGGTAGCGGTCACCCCGGTCACACACCACAAAAACGATATGCGCGTCGTGCTCGCGCAGCGCAATCTGCTGCGCCACCCAGCAGGCGCCAGCGGCCGAGATGCCCGCAAAAATGCCTTCCTCGCGCGCCAGCCTGCGGCACATGTCCTCGGCATCATCCTGGGACACCAGCATCAACTCGTCTATCGCCCGTGCATCGTAGATGGCCGGCATATAGGCCTCGGGCCATTTGCGGATACCTGGAATGCGCGAGCCCTCCTGCGGCTGCGCGCCAATGATCAGCACATTCGGGTTCTGTTGCTTAAGGTAGCGCGACACACCGGTAATAGTGCCCGTGGTACCCATCGCGCTGATGAAGTGCGTGATACGCCCACCCGTCTGCTCCCAAATTTCAGGGCCCGTGGTCTCGAAGTGGATGCGCGGGTTGTCTGCATTGGCAAACTGGTCCAGCACTTTGCCCTCGCCGCGCTTTTGCATGGCCTCGGCCAAGTCGCGCGCATGCTCCATACCGCCGCTGCGGGGCGTGAGCACCAGCTCGGCACCGTAGGCCTTCATGGTTTGCGCACGCTCGATAGACAGGTCCTCCGGCATCACCAGCACCATGCGGTACCCCTTGATGGCCGCTGCCATGGCCAGCGCAATGCCGGTGTTACCCGAGGTGGCCTCAATCAGCGTGTCACCCGGCTTGATATCACCGCGCTCCTCCGCCCTGCGGATCATCGACAGCGCCGGTCGGTCTTTCACCGACCCCGCCGGGTTGTTGCCCTCCAGCTTGCCCAAAATGACATTGCCACGCGCTGCGTTGTCCGGCGCTCCGATGCGCTGCAATGCAACCAGTGGCGTGTTACCGACGGCATCTTCAATCGTCTTGTATTTCATGCTCCCTACTGTGCCATAATTTGCGTCTCCCTAAATTCAGCCCGGGTGGTGGAATTGGTAGACGCAGGGGACTCAAAATCCCCCGCCGCAAGGCGTGCCGGTTCGATTCCGGCCTCGGGCACCACAGACAAGGCCGGTAGCTTCCACAAGCTGTCGGCCTTTTTCTTTTTCTCTATGGAACGTGGCTTTAGCATTTATTGATCCGGCCCGATTTATTCATGTCATGAAGCGGCGTAAGCCATTTTGGGGCCGCCAAAGTACTTCTCCAACCGCTCGGTGGGCTCTAGCATCGTCATGTGTTCAGTCGTAGCAGCCCTGATTTTTGCCTTCGTTCGCACCGGCAACCCCGAAGTTGAACACGCGCAAAGGCAGGGTGGTAGGTCGCTCGGTAGCCCCGGTCGGCAGACACATCGCCGCTGGTGCTGTGCTCGACGAGCACATCGTCAAAGTGCGTGCTGTCATGCTCGCTGGCGGTGCCAGTGGTGATTTTGCGGATGAACTTGTGCCGCATATCCACGCTGATGCTCAGCTTGTAGCCGTGGTATCCCGGTTGTGCTTCTTGGGTAGTGGGCGGCGTCCAGGTCTTGTGGCCTGCGCTGGGCCTCGCTCCAGTCGCTGGGGATCGGGCCCTGGTCATTGTCTTCTTTGGTCAAGTGCCCGATGGGTGAGGCGGGCCCCGCGCAGCCCAAAAGAATCACTCCGACAGCGCGTGCAGCAGCTCCGTCTCGATCTCGATCTGCCGAAAATTGTTTTGCAACTCGCTGCCCTGCACCAGAAAGGTGTCTTCCACGCGCTCGCCCAGCGTGCTGACCTTGGCCAGTTGCACGCTCAGCCCGTGGCGGGCCAGCACCCGTGCCACCAGGTAGAGCAGACCGGCGCGGTCGCTGGCGGAGATGCCCAGTAGCCAGCGCTGCGCTTTTTCGTCGGGTCGCAGGGTGACACGGGGTGTGACTGGAAAGCTTTTTACCCGGCGCGAAACCCGCCTGCGTGCGGGTTCGGGCAGCGGGCCACCTTGTACGATGGCCTGCGCCAGGTCGTTCTCGACCATGTGGGTGAGTTCGCGGTAGTGTCCCTGCAGCTCTGCGCTGACCACCTGGAAGGTGTCGAGTGCGTAGCCATTGCTGGCGGTGTGCACGCGGGCATCCAGAATCGAGAATCCCGCCCGGTCGAAATACCCGCAAATGCGCGCGAACAGGTCGCTCTGGTCGGCGGCGTACACCAGCACCTGCAGGCCTTCACCCGCCAGCGACTGGCGCGCGCGCACCACGGGCTGCTGCGTGCCTACGTGGCGCGAGAGGTGGCGCGTGTGCCAGGCAATGTCGGCGGCCTCGTGGCGCATGAAGTAGCCCACGTCCAGCGTTTCCCAGAGCTTTTTGTGGGCCTCAAACGGCAGGGCGCTCAGGGCCAGCAGCACCAGGGCTTCGCGTTTGCGGGCCTCGATCAAGGCGGCGGCATCGGGGGCGCGCCCACCCAGCACGCGCAGCGTGGCGCGGTACAGGTCTTCGAGCAGCTTGCCCTTCCACGCATTCCACACCTTGGGGCTGGTGCCCCGGATGTCGGCCACGGTGAGCAGGTACAGCGCCGTGAGGTTGCGCTCGTTGCCCACGCGCTGGGCAAACGCGGTGATGACGTCGGGGTCAGAGAGGTCTTGCTTTTGCGCCACGTTGCTCATGGTCAGGTGCTCGCGCACCAGGAATTCGATGAGCTGCGTGTCGTCCCGCGCCACGCCATGCTGGCGGCAAAACCGCCGCGCCTCGATGGCGCCAATCTGCGAATGGTCGCCGCCGCGCCCCTTGCCGATGTCGTGGAACAACGCGGCCACAAACAGCACCCAGGGCTTGTCCCAGCCACCGGCCAGTTGCGAGCAGAAAGGGTATTCGTGCGCGTGCTCAGCAATGAAGAAGCGCCGCACGTTGCGCAGCACCATCAGGATGTGCTGGTCCACGGTATAGACGTGGAACAGGTCGTGCTGCATCTGCCCGACGATGCGGCGAAACGGCCACAGGTAGCGTCCGAGCACCGAGGTTTGGTTCATCAGCCGCAGGGCATGGGTGATGCCTGCGGGCTGCTGCAGGATGCGCACAAAGGCGGCGCGGTTGACCGGGTCGCGCCGGAAAGCGCTGTCCATCACGCCACGGGCGTTGTAGAGCGCGCGCAGCGTGCGCGCCGACAGGTTTTGCAGCCCGGTCGAGCTTTGGTAGAGCAAAAAGGTTTCGAGGATGGCGTGCGGGTCACGCTGGTACAGGTCGTCGCTGACCACGTCGATCATGCCGCCTTTGTCGAAAAACCGGTCGTTGATGGGCCGGGGTTGCTGTGTGGGCGGGTCCAGGCGCTCTTCGATGTTGAGCAGCAAAATCTGGCACAGCTGCGATACGGCCTTGGCGGCCCAGTAGTAGCGGCGCATCAGGGCTTCGCTGGCGCGCATGGGCAGGTGGGAGCCGTCCGGCGCCTGTGAGCGGTAGCCCAGCGATTCGGCCACTGCGGTCTGAAGGTCGAATACCAGCCGGTCTTCACGCCGCCCAGCCAGTGCGTGCAGGCGTGCGCGCACTAAAAACAGCACAGCTTCGTTGCGTTTGATCTGGCGCACCTCGAAAGGCGTGGCCAGGCCGCTGTCGGCCAGTTCTTCCCAGCTGCGGCCCAGACCGGCGGCGCGTGCCACCCACAGGATGAGGTGCAGGTCACGCAGGCCGCCGGGGGATTCCTTGCAGTTGGGCTCCAGTGCGTAGGGGGTGTTTTCGTAGCGGGTGTGGCGCTGGCGCATCTCCAGCGTCTTGGCGACCAGAAAGGCGTGGGGATTGAGTTGTGCACCAAACTGGTGCTGAAAATGCGTGAACAGGTCTGCATCGCCGCACACCCGGCGGGCTTCGAGCAGCGATGTCTGTACTGTGACGTCGCCTGCAGCCTCGCTCAGGCATTCCTGCACCGTGCGCACGCTGGAGCCAATCTCCAGCCCCGCGTCCCAGCAACTGCGGATGAATTCTTCCACCTGGCCGCGCAAGGTGTCTGCGCCTGCAAGCGCATTGGGCAGCAGCACCAGCACATCGACGTCGGAGTGCGGAAACAGCTGTTCACGGCCAAAACCGCCCACGGCCACCAAGGTCAGCGCGGGGGGCAGGGCGGCGCGTTGCCAGAGTGTGCACAGCAGTCCGTCGGCCAGGCGCGAGAACTTGCGCAGCAGCGCGTGAATGCCGCGTGTGGACGAGCCCGAGGCCTGCAGCGAGGCCAGGAGGGCGCTTTTTTGGAGCCGGTAAGCGTCGCGCAGTTTCTGGAGTTCGGTCATGGCTTTGCTAAGCAATAACCGTGCTCGTGCTTTGCTCCGACTGCGCTACCGCGCTGCATGCAGCCCCCGAAGTTTGACACTGGCGTGGTCCAGTGCCCCGTGCAAGGGCTGCCCCGCCGCACTGGGGGTGTCCCCCTGGGGATGACGCAAAGCGGCTCAGGGGGGGCATAATTTCAGGTGGCCGTGGCCTGCACGAAGGAAGGCAGGGGGGGGGAGCCGGCCGAGAGCGTCATCACCTCGTAACCCGTGGGCGTGACCAGCACGGTGTGCTCCCACTGTGCCGAGAGGCTGCGGTCCTTGGTGACGATGGTCCAGCCGTCGTTGCCAAACTCCTTGATCTCGCGCCGTCCGGCGTTGATCATGGGTTCGATGGTGAACACCATGCCGGGCTTGAGTTCTTCCAGCGTGCCGGGGCGGCCATAGTGCAGCACCTGGGGCTCTTCATGGAACACCTTGCCAATGCCGTGGCCGCAAAATTCGCGCACCACGGTAAAGCCATGTCCTTCGGCAAACTTCTGAATGGCGTGGCCGATGTCGCCCAGGTGCGCGCCGGGCTTGACCTGCAAAATGCCGTGCCACATCGCCTCAAACGTGATGGCCGACAGCCGTTTGGCGGCAATCGAGCACTCGCCAATCAGGTACATGCGGCTGTTGTCGCCATACCAGCCATCTTTGGTGATGACGGTGACGTCCACGTTCACGATGTCGCCTTTTTTGAGCGGCTTGTCGTTCGGGATGCCGTGGCACACCACATGGTTGACCGAGGTGCACAGCGAGGCCGGGTAGGCCGGGTAGCCCGGCGGCTGGTAGCCGACGGTGGCCGAGATGGTGCCCTGCTGGGCCATGCATTCGGCGCCGAGGCGGTCGATTTCTGCCGTGGTGATGCCCGGCCGGATATGGGGGGCGATGTAGTCCAGTACTTCCGAAGCAAGGCGGCATGCGACGCGCATGCCTTCAATGTCCGCAGCGTCTTTGATAGTGATGCTCATAGGGGCGGAATTATCCCATCGCCCTTCGGTTCGTGCAGGGCAAGGGCCTGGTGATGCCGGTGCCCGGTAAAATGGCGGGCTTCGGTCGTGCGGGCCAAGGCCATCTCGGGGCCGCCGCCCGGCACGTTCCTCCCTCACTACTCACCCAGGCCGCCAACGTGACCTTGCACCTGACCACGATCGCGGGCGGCAACGCCCTCAGCCCCTTTCGCGCGCAGCAACTCCAGCCCGCACTCCAAGCCATCCACCCAAAGATTGCCGGCATTGCGGCCCGCTTTGTGCACCTGGTGGCCACCGATGCACCCCCGACGCACGAGCAACAGCAGCGCCTGGCAGCGCTGCTGACCTACGGCGACCCCTACCAGGGCCCGATCGATGGTGTGGCCATCGTCGTCACGCCGCGCCTAGGCACGGTGTCGCCCTGGGCGTCCAAGGCCACCGACATTGCGCACAACTGTGGCCTGGCGCTGCGCCGCATCGAGCGCGCCACTGAATTCCGCATCCAGATGCAGTCAGGCCTGCTGGGCAAGCCCACGCTGAGCGCGGAGCAGCAGGCCCAGGTGGCCGCGCTGCTGCACGACCGTATGACCGAGTCGGTGCTGTTTGACCTGGCCGATGTGCAGTCGCTGTTCAGCGAACTGCCGCCCCAGCCCATGGCGCATGTGGATGTGCTGGCCGGTGGCCCTGAGCAGGGAAGGAAGGCGCTGGAGGCCGCCAACACCCAGTGGGGCCTGGCGCTGGCCGACGATGAAATCGACTACCTCGTCACCGCTTTTACGGACCTGGCGCGCAACCCCACCGACGTGGAGCTGATGATGTTCGCGCAGGCCAACAGCGAGCACTGCCGCCACAAGATCTTCAACGCGCAGTTCACCATCGACGGCGTGGCGCAGGACAAGAGCCTATTCGGCATGATCCGCCACACGCACCAGACCAGCCCGCAGCACACCGTGGTGGCCTATTCCGACAACGCCTCGGTGATGGAAGGCCACCAGGTCGAGCGTTTTGTGGCAAAAATGGCCTATAGCGCCCAAAAAACAAGCGCGAGCAGCTATGAAAAAGAGAGCGTTCTCCAGCATGTGCTGATGAAGGTGGAGACGCACAACCACCCCACGGCCATCTCGCCCTTCCCGGGCTCCTCCACCGGCGCGGGCGGCGAGATCCGCGACGAGGGCGCCACCGGGCGCGGCTCCGAGCCCAAGGCGGGCCTGACGGGCTTCACCGTCTCCAAGCTGTGGGGCGGCGCGTCGGACCAGGAAGGCGGCAAGCCGTCGCACATCGCCAGCCCGCTGCAGATCATGACCGAGGGGCCGCTGGGCGGCGCCGCGTTCAACAACGAGTTCGGCCGGCCCAACCTGGCAGGCTATTTCCGCGAGTACGAGCAGACCGTGGCGGGTGTGGCGCGCGGCTACCACAAGCCCATCATGATCGCGGGCGGCCTGGGCAGCATCGACGCCCGGCTCACGCAAAAGATCGAATTCCCCGCCGGCTCGCTGCTGGTGCAGTTGGGCGGCCCGGGCATGCGCATCGGCATGGGCGGCAGCGCGGCCAGCTCCATGGCCACGGGGCAGAACGCGGCCGAGCTGGACTTCGACTCTGTGCAACGCGGCAACCCCGAGATCGAGCGCCGTGCGCAGGAGGTCATCAACCACTGCTGGGCGCAGGGCGAGGCCAACCCCATCCTGGCCATCCACGACGTGGGCGCGGGCGGCCTGTCCAACGCCTTCCCCGAGCTGACGAACGACGCCGGCCGGGGCGCGCGCTTCGACCTGCGCGCCGTGCAGCTCGAAGAATCGGGCATGGCGCCCAAGGAAATCTGGTCCAACGAGAGCCAGGAGCGCTACGTGCTGGCCATCGCGCCCGAGTCGCTCGCGCAGTTCCGCGCGTTCTGCGAGCGCGAGCGTTGCCCGTTTGCCGTGATCGGCACCGCCACCGAGGCGCGCCAGCTCGTGCTGGAAGACACCGCCGCGCAGGCCGCCGATCAGAAGCTGCCCGTGGACATGCCCATGTCCGTGCTGCTGGGCAAGCCGCCCAAGATGCACCGCGACGTGACCACCGTGCAGCGCCAGTTCACGCCCATTCAGCTTACCGGCGTGCCGCTGCAGAAGGCCGTGATCGACGTGCTGAGCCACCCCACCGTGGCGTCCAAGCGCTTCCTTATCACCATTGGCGACCGCACCGTGGGCGGCCTCACGCACCGCGACCAGATGGTCGGCCCCTGGCAGGTGCCCGTGGCCGACTGCGCCGTCACGCTGGCCGATTACAAGGGCTTCGCCGGCGAGGCCATGGCCATGGGCGAGCGCACGCCGCTGGCCGCCATCAACGCCCCGGCCTCGGGCCGCATGGCGGTGGCCGAAGCCATCACCAACCTGCTGGCCGCGCCCATCGAACTGCCGCGCGTCAAACTCAGCGCCAACTGGATGGCGGCCTGCGGCGAGCCCGGCGAAGATGCCGCGCTGTATGCCACCGTCAAGGCCGTGGGCATGGAGCTGTGCCCGCAGCTGGGCGTGTCCATCCCCGTGGGCAAGGACAGCTTGTCGATGCGCACGCAGTGGAAGGATGGCGACGCGCAGAAAAAGGTCGTTTCGCCCGTGAGCCTGATCGTCACCAGCTTCGCCACGCTGCAGGACGTGCGCGGCACGCTCACGCCGCAGCTGGACGCCACCGAGGAAGACACCACGCTGGTGCTGGTGGACCTGGGCAAGGGCCAGTGCCGCATGGGCGGCAGCATCCTGGGCCAGGTGCTGGACCAGGCCGGTGACGAAGTGCCCGACCTGGACGACGCCCAGGACCTGGTCAACCTCGTCAACGCCGTGAACGCGCTGCGCGCGCAGGGCCGCATTCTGGCCTACCACGACCGCAGCGACGGCGGCCTGCTCGCCGCCGTGGCCGAAATGGCCTTTGCCGGCCACGTGGGTGTGGCGCTGAACGTGGACATGCTGGTCACCGAGGGTGACGGCATCCACGACAGCCGCATGGACGCTGGCGACGCCAAGAACTGGGCCGGCCAGGTCAGCGCACGCCGCGAGGAGCTCACGCTCAAGGCGCTGTTCAACGAAGAGCTGGGCGTGGTGCTGCAGGTGCGCACCGCCGAGCGCAACGACGTCATGCAGACGCTGCGCGCGCACGGCCTCTCCGCCTGCAGCCATTTCGTCGGCAAGACGCGCCCGCTGTCCAGCCCCATCGACGCGGGCAAGGGCGAGCTGCAGGTCTGGCGCGACGCCAAGAGCGTGTTCAGTGCCAAGCTCGAAGATCTGCACCAGGTCTGGGACAGCGTGAGCTGGCAGATCTGCCAGCGCCGCGACAACCCCGCCTGCGCCGACGCCGAGCACGCGGCAGCCGGTGCACCGGCCGACCCGGGCCTGCATGTGCACCTGACGTTCGACCCCGCGCAGAACGTGGCCGCGCCGTACCTCAATCTTTCCAAGCCCAAGGTGGCCGTGCTGCGCGAGCAGGGCGTGAACTCGCATGTGGAAATGGCCTACGCCTTCACCGAGGCGGGCTTCGAGGCCCACGACGTGCACATGACCGACCTGCAGAGCGGCCGCGCGCGCCTGGAGGACTTCCAGGGCATCGTGGCCTGCGGGGGCTTCAGCTACGGCGACACGCTGGGTGCGGGCATTGGCTGGGCGCGTTCCATCACCTTCAACCCGGTGCTGGCCGCGCAGTTCCAGGGCTTCTTCGCGCGCCAGGACACCTTTGGCCTGGGCGTGTGCAACGGCTGCCAGATGTTTGCCGAGCTGGCCGACATCATCCCCGGCGCGCAGGACTGGCCGCGCTTCACCACCAACCAGAGCGAGCGTTTCGAGGCCCGCCTGTCGCTGGTGGAGGTGCTCGAATCCCCCAGTCTGTTCTTGCAAGGCATGGCCGGCAGCCGCCTGCCGATCGCCGTGGCGCACGGCGAGGGCTACGCCAACTTCAAATACCGTGGCAACGCCGACAAGGCCATCGCGGCCATGCGCTTCGTGGACAACGCGGGTGCGGCCACCGAGCAATACCCGTTCAACCCCAACGGCAGCCCTGGCGGCTTGACGGCGGTGACCACGGCCGACGGGCGCTTTACAGCCATGATGCCGCACCCCGAGCGTGTGTTCCGCAACATCCAGATGAGCTGGATGGACCATGTCGCCGCGGGCGGCCAGGAGGCCTTCAGCCCCTGGATGCGCTTGTGGCGCAATGCCCGCCGCTGGGTGGGTTGATTTTGTAATTAAATGGGCTCTAGCGCTTTGTGTGTAAGCGCTAGCAGCTATTTATTTAATAGCATCCGGAGCAGGTAACTGCAATTGCGTTGCCTGTACCACCTGCAAGCAGTCGCGGATGTGCTGCTCGCCCAGGTAGCGCAGCGTGGCATAGCCCAGCGTGGCTGCCAGGGCCTGGCCTGCCAGCGGTACGTATTTACTGGCCTGGCGGGTGGTCATGCGCATGCCCATGGTTTTGGTGAGTTTGAGCACCAGGTCGCGGGTGATGAACTTGCCGATCAACACTGAGCCCACCATGGCTGCAGCCTTCTGCACCTGTTCGCGTTTGGCGGGGTTCAGCCGGTCCAGCTGTTCGGGTGTGAGCCCAAATTCTGCGTTGATGCGCGGCAGCAGCCGCGAAAGCAGGGCGGCATCCATGGCCCAGTCCAGGCCGGGCACGGGTATCACACCCGCCGCTGCTGCCACCAGGGCGCGCTTGTGCAGCAGGCGGCGCGCACGGTGCGCTGCGGCTTCCAGGGCCGTATCGTGGGGTGTCTGGGTCTCAGGGGGTGTTTTTTTCTTCATCGTGCAAGCGGACGTTCATACAGGCAGCCTTCCAGCCGAAAAGAGGGCAGGACGACGCCACCAACGGTGTACGGTACTTCGCTGAACACGTAGCGGCCCTCAGGCAGCGCGCGGCAGGCGTTTTCCGTGAGATAGATTTCACCTGGATCTGCAATGTCCTCGCCCAGTTTGCAGGCATGGTTCATCTCATGGCCGAACAGGTCCTTGTCGGCAATCACCAGGGTCGGGCCGTAGCCGATGCCTATGCTGACATGCAGGGCGGCCTCAGGGGTTTGTACGGCGTTCATGGCGTTCAGGGCGCGGCCAATGTCCAGTGCGGCTTCGAGCGCCTGTTCCGGGTGGCTGAAGACGGCAAACAGGTTGTCGGCTTCCTGCTTGACCACTTCGCCACCATTGCCAGCAATGGCGGGGCGGGCGGCTTGCTCCATCTGGTGCACCATGGCCAGGAAATGAATGATGCCGTGGCAGGCCGTGATGCGCGAGAAACCGCACATGTCCAGCACCAGCATGGAAACCGTGCGCACAAAGGCCTGCTCAATCGCCGCGTCGATCTCGGCGACGCGCCCCTCGGACTGGTTGCGCTGCGAAAGCAGCTGTCGCAGGTAGGCCCGGTCATGCGCAAAGGCGGCGCCGGGTTGGGCGGAAAGCGGCGTGTTGGGCATAGGCGGGGTGGTTGTCAGCGTGGGCCTTGTCCGACATCGTAGCGCGCAGCTGCCTGACTCTCTGTGCCCGGTGCCGCATTTATGCTGCAGTGGTAAGGCGCCTGGAACGTTTGTCGTTGTGGGATCGCCTCGCTTCTGAAAAGGAATCACCATGAAGAAACTATCGATGGCGCGATACGCGCTTTGTGCAGCGCTGTTGCCCGCCGTGGCCTTGGGTAGTATTGCCGTAGCCCAAACACAGCCCTACGCTGCGGCGCTGGAGCGCACGGAGGTGCCTGACGCCACACCGCAGCAACGCTACCAAAGCGCCATCCGCGAGGCCGGTGGCGGGCTGAAGGTGGGACTGGAGGAGTGTCGTGCGCAGGCGCAGGCACGCAAGTCGTGCGAAGCGCAGGCCCGTGCGCGCTACCAGGCTGACATGGCACAGGCGAAAGCCATGCTGCACGATCCGCAGGCGCGCCCTGTCAATGAAACGGGTGGTCCGATCCGCAGCACCGAAACAGTGACCGTGATCCGGCCCTGAGTGGATGTGCGGTAAGAGTTTTACTGTGGCGCCGCCTGGGCGGTCGTGGCGGTCGCTACCAGCGGCATCACACGGCGGGCGCCATCAAATCGGCGCTGCCAGTAGGACTGGTGCATGTCTTCCACCCGCACTTCGGAGCCGCTGCGTGGTGAGTGGATGAACTTGCCGTCACCCACATAAATGCCAACATGGCTGAACGCGCGGCGCATGGTGTTGAAAAACACCAGATCGCCCGGTTGCAGTTCTTTTTTGTCGATTTTTTCGGTCGAGGCGGCCTGCTGGTCGGCGCGGCGCGGCAGCAGCATGCCTGCCGTCTGCTGGTAAATGGCACGAACAAAGCCGCTGCAGTCAAAGCCCGTCTCGGCGCTGTTGCCCCCGCGGCGGTAGGGGACGCCCAGAAAACCCATGGCCGTGACCACGAGGTCGGACGTCCGGTCAACGACTTGATGGGCTTGCCCAGCGACGCTTTGGCGCATTTCAGCCAATTGGGCGAGGAGACCCTTGTCGTGCAGGAAGCTGTCGATGTCGTCGGTGGGTGCTGCGCCTGGTGCTGCCTGGGCGCTGGAGCAAGCCAGCAACGTGAGTATGTAAAACCAACGAAACATGGGGCGCAAGGGTACCACGATCGGAAAACGACTTGCCCGGTATGTCGGTGCGGGCTCAAACGGGTGCCTGTCGCGTGGGGGATTCCCGGGCAGGGGAGGCCCTGATTCCGGTGTAGCCTTGCAGTATGCAAGCACAGAATGCCCCCGAAGTACCCGCTGCCCAGAACGGCAACCATGGCGCTCTCATCTCTCAATTGGCTCTGCGCCGTGTCGCCATCGACACCTGGCGTGAAAACGTTGCCTACCTGCACCGCGACTGCGCCGTGTACCGCGCTGAGGGTTTTCAGGCGCTGTCCAAGATCGAGGTGCGCGCCAATGGGCGCCGAATTCTGGCCACGCTGAACGTGGTGGACGATCTGTCCATCGTCGGCTGCCGCGAGCTCGGGCTGTCGGAAGACGCCTTTGCCCAGCTGGGGGTGGAAAACGGCCATATGGTGGCGGTGGCCCAGGCGGAGCCACCCGAGTCCATGGGTGCGCTTTTTCGCAAAATCTCAGGCGAGCGTCTGGAGCGCGGGGATTTCCTGGCCATCGTTCGGGACATTGCCGACCACCGCTATTCCAAGATCGAACTCACCGCCTTTGTGGTGGCCTGCAACCGCGACGAGCTGGACCGTGAAGAAGTCTTTTTCCTGTCCGACGCCATGGTCGCCACGGGCCATAGGCTGGACTGGCATGAGCCTTTGGTGGTGGACAAGCATTGCATTGGCGGCATACCGGGCAACCGCACTTCGATGCTGATCGTTCCTATCGTGGCGGCCCATGGGATGCTGTGCCCCAAAACCTCCTCCCGCGCTATCACGTCTCCCGCTGGCACGGCCGACACCATGGAGGTGCTGGCCACTGTAGAGCTGCCCCTGGAACAACTGCGCGACATCGTGCGCGACCAACGGGGTTGTCTGGCCTGGGGTGGCACCGCCCATCTCTCGCCGGCTGACGATGTGCTGATTTCGGTCGAGCGCCCGCTGTCCATTGACTCTCCGGGGCAGATGGTGGCATCCATCCTGTCCAAAAAAATTGCTGCTGGCTCGACCCACCTGGTGCTCGATATTCCCATTGGTCCCACGGCCAAGGTGCGGTCCATGCCCGAAGCGCAGCGTTTACGACGTTTGTTTGAATATGTGGCGCAGCGTATGCGGCTGTCGCTGGATGTGGTCATCACCGATGGGCGCCAGCCCATTGGCAACGGTATCGGCCCCGTGCTGGAAGCCCGTGATGTGATGCGCGTGCTGGAAAACGACCCCCGGGCGCCCAACGATCTGCGCCAAAAGGCCCTGCGCCTGGCAGGCCGCTTGATCGAATGTGACCCTGATGTGCGCGGCGGCGACGGCTACGCAATCGCGCGCGATATTCTTGACTCGGGCCGTGCCCTGGCACGCATGCAGGCCATCATCACGGCCCAGGGAGGCAAAGATTTCGACCACAACAATCCCCAGCTGGGTGCGCTGACATTCGAGGTTTCGGCGCCCGATAGCGGAGTGGTGGCCGGCATCAATAACCTGCAGATTGCGCGCATTGCCCGCCTGGCGGGCGCGCCCAAAGTGCAGGGCGCAGGGGTGGATTTGCTGTGCAAGCTCGGTGACACCGTGATTGCAGGGCAAACGCTGTACCGGGTGCATGCCGGATTTCCGACCGACCTGGAGTTTGCGCGCCAGGCTTGCGCTAAAACCAGCGGTTATTACATCGGTACTGCGGACGATGTACCGCGTGTTTTCGTGGAGTTTTGAACATGATTGCGTCCGAACCGGCCAAGGGCTGCCTGCTGTATTTTGACGACGAGCAGGGTGCTGCCGAGCGCCTGGCGACGGCATCCGGTTTGGCACTGTGGCCCGTGCAGCGCCACCGATTTCCTGATGGCGAACTGCGGCTGACGCTGCCGGTCGATGTGGCTGGACGCATGCCCGAACGTGCCGTCTTGTTGCGCAGCTTGCACCAGCCGAACGAGAAACTCATTGAACTGCTGCTGGCGGCCCGTGCGGCCCGCGATCTGGGCGTGCGCCACCTCACCCTGGTAGCGCCGTACCTGGCCTACATGCGCCAGGATATTGCATTCCATCCAGGCGAAGCCGTCAGCCAGCGCATCGTGGGCCCTTTTCTGGCGAGCCTGTTCGATGCCGTGGTCAGCGTGGATCCCCACCTGCATCGCGTGGCCACTCTGGAGGAGGCCGTGCCCGCTGCGCAGACCCAGGTCATCAGCGGTGCGCTGCTGTTGGCTGACTGGATTGCGCAGCAAAGGCCTGGTGCGATGCTCATGGGCCCCGATGGTGAATCCGCCCAGTGGGTGGCCCAGGCGGCAGAGCGTCATGGTTTTGACTACGCCGTGTGCACCAAGGAGCGCCATGGCGACCGCAGCGTGACCGTTGCGCTGCCTCCGGTGAGTGTGCAAGGCCGCTGCGTGGTGCTGGTCGACGACATGGCCAGCACCGGGCACACGCTGGCCCAGGCCACGCGCCTGCTGCGTGCAGCCGGTGCGGCTTCGGTGGATGTGGCGGTGACGCACGCGCTGATCGACGCCGCTGCGCTCGACGCCTTGCATGCGGCAGGCGTCGGCCAGTTCTGGAGCACTGACTGCGTGGCCCACCCCACCAACGCCATTGCGATGGCGGGTGCGCTGGCCCAGGCCTTGCAGCATTTGAAGGCATGAAGTGCGGTGCAGACCGCGCAGGCGCTGCGACAATCACGGCATTGTTTTGACCGAAGGACCCCGCCATGCTGCTTGACGCCTCTGAATCCCAACTTGTACTGGTGGATTTCCAGGAAAGACTGATGCCTGTCATTCACGAGGGGGCCGCCGCGCTGGGCAATGCCCGCCGTCTGGCCCAGATTGCCCAAATGCTGGAAGTGCCGGTGTGGGGCACCGAGCAAAACCCCTCGCGCTTGGGCGCCAATGACGCGGCGCTGCGCGCCCTGTGCCGCAACACTTTGCCCAAGATGCATTTCAGCGCTGTGGAAGAAGGCCTGGGTGAATGGCTGCGCCCACCGGCCAAACCCCCTGCTGGCAACGCCCGTAGCCTGCCCAAGCACATGCAAAAAACCGCGCAAAGCGGCCCGGACCGCAGCACCATCGTCATTGCCGGGTGTGAGGCCCATGTATGCCTGCTGCAAACCGCGCTGGACTTGATCGAGGATGAATTTGACGTGTGGGTAGTGACAGACGCCTGCAGCTCGCGCACCGAGCGCAACCGTGATGCCGCTTATGACCGCCTGGCTGGTGCTGGCGCCGAACTGGTCACCACCGAGATGGTGGCGTTTGAATGGCTGCGCAGTTGCGAGCATCCGGCCTTCAAGGACATGCTGGCCTTGGTCAAGTGAGGTTTCAGCCGCTTGCGTGGAGGATGTCCCTTGCCTGTTGATTTCGGAGAGCCCCGGAAGGCCTTGCTCAAGGCAGATACCCCCCGCATGCTTGCGGGGGGCCAGCGGCTGGTGTATCTGTCTTTGGGCTTGAGTGCTGTCGCCCTGTGTGGGGCGGGTTTGTGGTTCTGGTTGCATCCACCGCGCTGGCTTGACGCAGGGACTGGGCCCTTTTTTGGGCTTGCGCTGATGGCAATGGCCGTTGCCGATGTGGTCGCCGTGTTCTTTCTTCGCTGGCATTGGGGCCGAGCCACATCGTGAATCTGGTCGGCTGACCGTGGAAAATCCAGAATTTTTTTATTTTTTTGTGCTCCGAACGTAAAAACCAGGAGCGCGCTGCACCACATGTTTACCGATTCCCACTGCCATCTCACTTTTCCTGAACTGCAACGCCAGTTGCCTGTCATTCGCCAGGCGATGCAGGCGGCGCAGGTTGACCGCGCTTTGTGCATTTGCACGACCATGGAAGAGTTTGGCGATGTACACGCCCTGGCTGTGGGCTATGACAACTTCTGGTGCTCCGTGGGCGTGCATCCTGATAACGAAGGTGTGACAGAGCCCAGTGTGCAGGATCTGCTCGACCGTGCCGCCTTGCCAAGGGTGGTGGCCATCGGTGAGACCGGGCTGGACTACTACGGCATGGAAGACCGCAAGGGCGGACGTAGCATTGCGGACCTGGAATGGCAGCGCGAGCGTTTTCGCACCCACATCCGCGCGGCCCGTCAGTGCGAAAAACCTTTGGTGATCCACACCCGCAGCGCATCACACGACACGCTGGCCATTTTGCGTGAGGAGGGCGAGGATGGAGCCCGTAACCGCGCAGGAGGCGTTTTTCACTGCTTTACTGAGACAGCCGAGGTGGCGCGCGCTGCACTCGATCTCGGGTATTACATTTCTTTCTCCGGCATCATCACTTTCAAGAGCGCCCAGGATCTGCGCGATGTGGCGGCTTTCGTGCCCCTTGACCGGATGCTGATTGAGACGGATAGCCCCTATCTGGCACCCGTGCCGTACCGGGGGAAAGTCAACAATCCGTCTTATGTGCCCCACGTGGCGCGCCAGATTGCAAGCATCCGCGGCATGGAGGTGGACGCTGTGGCGCAAGCCACCAGCCAGAATTTTGACCAGCTGTTCTCGGGAGTTCGGGCATGAAGATGCTGCGCCGCGATTTTTTGCTGCTGGGTGCTGCGGGTTGCATGCCTGCCCGGGCCGGGTCGTATGAGGATTTTTTTGTCGCCATTCAGCGCGATGACGCCGCCACGATCACGACACTATTGCAGCGAGGTTTTGATCCCAATACGCTCGACCTCCGAGGTCAGGCTGGGCTGATGCTGGCGCTGAAGGCCGATATGCTCAAGGCCTTCGCTGCCCTGATGCAGGCGCGCAATTTGCAGGTCGAGGTGCGTAATGCGCAGGATGAAAGCCCCCTCATGATGGCGGCCCTGCGCGGCCATCTGGAGGCCGTGCGTGCGCTCATCGCGCGCGATGCCGATGTCAACAAGCCCGGCTGGACGCCTTTGCACTACGCTGCCTCAGGGACGCAGCCCCAGCAGGCGGCCATCATCGCTCTGCTCCTTGAGAACCACGCCTTTATCGATGCGGCATCGCCCAACGGCACTACGCCGTTGATGATGGCCGCGCACTACGGCACAAGCGAGTCGGTGCAATTGCTGCTGAAAGAAGGGGCGGATCCTTCGCTTAAAAACCAGCTGGGGTTGACCGCCGCAGATTTTGCGCTGCGTGCCAGTCGCAAGGAGATCGCGGACCTGATTGCGCAGGCCATTCGCCGACGGCAACCCAATCGGGGGCGCTGGTAATCAGGCTGGCGCGGGGCGCGCCTGGAGTCGCGCATACAGCCCGTCTTGTGCCAGGAGTTCGGCATGGGTGCCTTGTTCGACAATGCACCCGCGCTCCATCACCACTACGCGGTTGGCATGTTCGATGGTGGAGAGCCGGTGTGCAATCACCAAAGTGGTGCGCCCCTGCATGAGGCGTTGCAAGGCCTCTTGCACCAGACGCTCAGACTCGGTGTCCAGAGCGGACGTTGCTTCGTCCAGGATCAGGATAGGGGCGTTTTTATAAAGCGCCCGTGCAATCGCCAGGCGCTGGCGCTGGCCACCAGACAACTGGGTGGCGTTATGCCCGACCATGGTGTGCATGCCTTGCGGCAGTGCTGCGATATGTTCAGCCAGATTGGCCGCCTGCAGGCACTCTTGCACCCGTTGCGTATCGATGGCCTGTCCCAGTGCGACGTTCGCGGCAATGGTGTCGTTGAACATGACCACGTCCTGGCTGACCAGTGCGAACTGTGCCCGCAGAGCAGCAAGGTTCCAGTCCTGCAGTGCATGTCCATCCAGAAAAATCTGGCCCGTATTGGGTTGCACAAAGCGCGGCAGCAGATTGACCAGGGTGGTTTTGCCCGCGCCCGAGGGGCCCACCAGCGCCACAATTTCACCGGGTTGGACTTCCAGCGTGACGCGGTCCAGCGCGGGTGCTTGGTCGGGAGCAAAGGCCACACTGACGTTCTGCAGCGCAATGACACCGCGCACCTGGCTGGGCGCATAGTTGCCACCGCTCTCCGCCGGTGTGTCTCCCAGCAGGTGCAGGCCGCGTTCCAGCGCAGCAACGCCCCGGGTGATGGGGCTGGCCACATCGGCCAGGCGGCGGATCGGTGCGATCAGCATCAACATGGCTGTGATGAATGCGACAAAGCCGCCCACGGTCACATCCTGCGTCGTACCGGCAGCGCGGCTTTGCCACAAAGCCACGCAAATGACGGTCGACAGGGCTGCTGCTGCCAACAGCTGTGTGAGGGGCGTCATGGCAGAAGCGGCAATGGTGGACTTGATGGCCAGGCTGCGCAAACGTCGACTCAGGGCGTCGAACCTCCGGGCTTGCCCGGGCTGTGCTGCGTGCAGGCGCACCATGCGGTGTGCGAGCACGTTTTCTTCGACCACGTAAGCCAGTTCATCCGTGGCCTGCTGCCCGCTTTTGGTGAGGTGGTAGAGCCGACGCGAAAGCGTCTTCATGATCCACGCCACGCCGGGCACGACCACGGCCACGATCAGTGTGAGCTGCCAGTTCAGGTAGAGCAGGTAACCCAGCAAGGCCACCAGGGTAAAGCCGTCGCGCGAAATTCCCAGCAAGGCCTGCACCAGCAGCGTCGCGCCGGTCTGCACCTCATAGACGACCGTATTTGACAGGGTGCTCGCACTTTGCCGGGCGAATAAACCCATTTCCGCTGCCAGAAGACGGTCAAACAGGGCTGCGCGCAGTGCCAGCATGCCTTCATTGGCAATGCGGGCCAGCGCATACTGCGCCACAAACTGGGCTACACCACGCACCAGAAAAACACCCATGATGGCCGCCGGAACGATCCAGAGGTGCAGGGTTCCTTTGGTGAAGCCCTGATCTAGCAAAGGTTGTAGCAATGCGGGAATCAGAGGTTCGGTGATGGCGCCCACCAGGGTGGCAACGATGGCAGCGATCCAGCCAAGCCGCTGGCCGCCAAAGTAAACGGAAAGCCGGGACAACCGGACTGTCAGTCGCTCGGAGGGGGGAGGGGGGGCGTTGCCGGGGGCGGGATTCGCGCCGTGATCTGGAGCTTGCATGAGCCTGGGATTCTACTTTTTGCGGCCATGCTCAACAGTTTGTGACACGGGGGCACTTCCCAGTGTGTAACATTCAGGGCTGACAATCGGCTTTTGTCCGGTTGCTCCTGACTGCGAATGAACAACGTACGAACACTCTTTTCTTCTCTTTCTTCGGCTCAGCCGCATCCCTCGCGTCGCCTCGCTATGGTATCCATGGCTTCGTTGGCCGCCACCCCGGCGCTGGCCCAGTTCCGGGTCGAAGTCTCGGGCGTTGGCATGACGCAGTTGCCCATCGCGATTGCCCCGTTTCGGGACGAGGCCCAGTCACCCCAGAAAATTGCCAGCATTGTGCAGGCCGATTTGGAGCGCAGCGGCCAATTCCGCAGCGTGGACACGGCCGGGGCGCGCCTGGATGAAACCTCTCGTCCGGACCTGGCCTTGTGGCGACAGAAGAGCGCCGACTCACTGGTCTCCGGCAGCATCACCCGTTTGGGTGATGGGCGTTTCGATGTTCGCTTTCGTCTATGGGATGTGGTGCGCGGGCAGGATCTGGGCGGACAAAGCTATATCGTCGTTCAGGGTGATTTGCGCTTGGTATCGCACCGCATTGCTGATTTTGTGTACGAAAAACTAACGGGTGATCGGGGCGTGTTCTCGACCCGCATTGCGTACGTGACCAAGGCGGGGCCGCGCTACAGCCTATGGGTGGCCGATGCCGATGGTGAAAATGCCCAGTCAGCCCTCTCCAGCCCCGAGTCCATCATTTCTCCAGCGTGGTCACCATCGGGTGGACAGATTGCCTATGTGTCGTTCGAATCGCGCAAGCCTGTGGTCTATGTGCACGATGTAGCCACCGGGCGCCGCCGCCTCGTCGCCAACTTCCGTGGCTCCAACAGCGCACCAGCCTGGTCGCCTGATGGACGCACCTTGGCTGTCACATTGAGCCGGGATGGTAATTCCCAGCTCTACACGATTGACGCTAATGGCGGTGAGCCGCGTCGGCTCATGCAAAGTGCCGGGATCGATACAGAGCCGGCTTTTTCACCGGACGGACGCAGCATTTATTTCGTCAGTGACCGGGGTGGCGCACCCCAAATCTACAAGGTTGCCAGTACGGGCGGCAATGCAGAGAGGGTCACGTTCAGCGGCAGTTACAACATATCGCCCAGCCTGAGTCCCGACGGTCGTTTCCTTGCGTACATCTCGCGTTTAGGGGGCGCCTTCAAGCTGCATGTGATGGAGCTAGGGACAGGAACCGCCACCGCGATCACCGAAACCACTGCAGACGAACGCCCCAGCTTCGCGCCCAATAGCCGCCTCATTGTCTACGCTACGCAGCACCAGGGGCGGGAGTCTCTGATGACCACCACGCTGGACGGCAAGATCAAGGCCCGCCTTGCGGGGCAGGGCGGTGATATCCGCGAGCCGGACTGGGGTCCGTTCCAGGCGCGTTGAACTTTTCGGCAGTTTTTGTTTCCGTCTTTCAGGAGTTTTCAAATGATTAAACGTATTTCTATCGCCATGGCCGTAGTGGCCCTTGTTGCAGGCTGCAGTTCTGGAGTGGATCTGGACAATGTGCCGGTTGAAGACAAGAACGGTGCGCCACTGTCCACCGGCGCCAATGGAGCCAATGCGGGCAACACTGGGCAGAGCGGTGTGCGCGGGGTTGACCTCTCGCAAACGGCCGGTGATGCAGCCGGCCCCGTGGGCGTGAGCCGCATTGTGTATTTTGACTACGACAGCTACGTCATCAAGCAGGACTATCAGTCGCTGATCGATGCCCATGCGCGCTTTCTGAAATCCAGTAATGCGCGCAAGGTGGTCGTCGAAGGCCATACCGATGAGCGTGGCGGCCGTGAATACAACCTGGCTCTGGGACAGAAACGTGCAGAAGCTGTGCGCCGTTCGCTGGGCCTGCTGGGCGTGCCCGATGGCCAAATTGAAGCGGTCAGTTTTGGCAAAGAGAAACCAGCTGCCCAAGGCAGTGGTGAAGACGTTTACGCGCAAAATCGCCGCGCCGAACTGTCTTACCGCTAATGAGCGCCGCGGATTCCTTGCGTCTGGGGCGCGCGTTGGTTGCTTTGGCGCTGTCCTGCTCCTTCCTGTCAGCGGGGCATGCGGCAATTTTTGAAGATGGCGAGGCTCGACGCGCCATTCTTGAAATGCGCCAGCGCGTGGATGCCATGCAGCAAAACAGCCAACGCTCGGCAGAGGACGCCCGCCGCGCCACCGAAGACAGCGGTCAATTGCGCCGCAGTTTGCTCGATCTGCAAACACAGATTGAAACTCTGCGTGTGGAAATGGCCAAGCTGCGTGGACAAAACGAGCAGCTGACGCGCGATGTCTCGGAGTTGCAGCGCCACCAGAAGGAGATCACCACTGGTGTGGATGAGCGTTTGCGTCAGTTTGAGCCGCTCAAAGTGACGGTGGATGGACTGGAGTTCCAGGCGGAGCCGTCTGAGAAAAAAGACTTTGAGTCGGCGCTGGCCAAATTCCGTGAGGGGCGTTTTGCCGATGCGGAAACAGCCTACACGACCTTCCTCCGCCAGTATCCCCGCAGTGGCTATGGGCCTTCGGCGCGCTTCTGGCTGGGCAATGCCCAGTACGCGAACCGCAATTACAAAGAGGCCATTGTCAACTTTAAGGGTTTGCTGGCCACCTCTCCCAACCACGCACGCGCGCCTGAAGCCGCTCTGTCTATCGCCAATTGCCAGATCGAACTGAAGGAAACACGTGGTGCGCGCAAGACGCTAGAAGACCTGCTACGCGCCTACCCGCAATCTGAGGCCGCAGTGGCTGCTAAAGAGCGGCTCTCGCACCTCAAATAGTGGTGAATTCTTTGGTTGCTCCGCCTGGATTGCTGCCGGGTGCGCCCATGTCGCCGCTGCAGCAGCGCCGGTTTGGCGGTCTTGAGCGCCTCTACGGAGTGCAGGGATCTGCGCAGATTCGTGCTGCCCACATAGTGGTAGTGGGCATTGGCGGCGTTGGTTCCTGGGCGACAGAGGCCCTGGCCCGCAGTGGCGTGGGCCAGCTGACACTGATCGACCTGGACCATGTGGCTGAGTCCAACATCAACCGCCAGATTCATGCTCTGGAAGGAACTGTGGGGCAGGCCAAGGTGCTGGCCATGCGTGACCGAGTGGCGCAGATCAATCCAGATTGCGTTGTGCACTGTATCGAGGAGTTTGTCGAGCCTGCCAACTGGCCTGCTTTGTTGCCACGCAATGTCGATGCCGTCATCGATGCGTGTGACCAGGTACAGGCCAAGACGGCCATGTCAGCCTGGGCGCGCACCGCCCGTAACCTGTTCATCAGCGTCGGCGCAGCTGGTGGCAAGCGACAAGCGCACCTGGTGGACATTGCAGATTTGGCCAGTGTGACGCACGATCCTTTGCTGGCCCAACTGCGCTATCGCCTGCGCAAGCACCATGGTGCACCGAAAGACGGCAAGAAAATGTCTGTGCCCTGCGTTTTCAGCCGTGAGTCTGTTGCACCACCCGACGCTTCTTGCGGCCTCGAAGGCGATGGCAGTCTTAATTGCCACGGATACGGCTCAGTGGTTGCGGTGACTGCCACCTTTGGGCAATGCGCCGCAGGCTGGATTCTGGATGGATTGGCCAGCAGGACGAAGAAGGAAGAAAAATAACGCTATAATGCGAGGCTATTCTGGTTTAATCAATCAGGATATGGGACGTTAGCTCAGTTGGTAGAGCAGCGGACTTTTAATCCGTTTGTCGTGGGTTCGACCCCCGCACGTCCCACCAAGATACATAAGCCGCTACAGCTATTAAAGTTGTAGCGGCTTTTCTGTTTTATTCCCATGATGGGAATATCAGCCTAAGCCCTTACGCACAGAAACCCGGGATCGGTCGTATACCTTCGCCGTCGTCTTTGCGTCTGAGTGCAGCTCCGGGAGGGCTCCATACTGGGCCTTGTGCTGGGTTGTGTAGTACGCACGCAGATCATGGAAGGTGAAGCGGCGAGTGACCACCTTGGCCTCTATCGCTTGCGCCATGGCGCGCTGCCAAGTGGACAAAAACCCACTGTCGGAATACGGGTTGCCATCTCTGGTGGTGAAGACGTGGAGACAGTTATCCGGACGTGGCAGCGCGCGCAGACGGCGCACCAAATCCTCCATGGCTGGCGAGATCGTTACGCTCTCCGCCCGCTTGGTGCCGCCGTGCTGTTTGGCTCGCATCAGGCGTATCACGCTGCCTTCACTGTCAATCTGTGGCAGGGTTAGGTGCAGAAACTCCGCCCGGCGTGATCCGGCCAGCGCGGCGAACTCGGCCATCAGGGCAATCACCAGGCGCTGCTGTCCTTGGTTTCCGAGCCACGATATGAAGCGCGCGAAGTCTTCCGGCTCTGGTGCCTCGGTTCGTGGCCGTTCCTGATTGCGCTTCACCTGCTTGCACGGATTCACGTCGATGTCGCCGCGCTCGACCGCTACGTTCATGAGGTTCGACAGCAGTGCGATTTCCCTGTTCCCACGCACAGGGGCTTCGGCGCGCTCGACCCGTAGGTAGCGTGCAATATCGGTGGGGCGAATCAATCGGGCGGAGACCTTGCCCATGACCTCCAGCAGCTTCACGCTGTAGGTAGCGTAATCGCTCTTGGTGCGGTCGCCCAGGCGCACCCACTGCGGCATCTCTTGGTAGGCCCGCCAAAGCTCGTTGAGCGTGCCTGTGTCATTGCTGGCCCCGTTCATGTCCAGCACCTTTTGAATAGCGACCCGCTTGTCCTGCCCCAGGTTCACGGGCTTACCGCCCACCGGATGGTAGCGGTAGGTCACCTTGTCGCTGCCCGCGTGGGGGCGGGCCTCCATGCGGGGCAGCAGGCCAAAGCCAGAGGCTCGATCTCGTTTGCGCCCCATCATTTGCTCCAGTTGAAGCCAGCCGGTGCTTTATAGCTACCCGTGGTGTTCAGGCGTTCTTCGATTAGCTTGCGGCCCACAAGGGGCAGACCATCTGGGCGACGAGGCAGAGACTCCACGCCAAGCAGGGCGCAGAGACGGCGGTTTTGGGCGTGACGTTGGGTCAGCGGGGCGCATAGTTCATCGACTTCGGACGCCGTCAGGAATGGGGTTACTACGGCCACGGCATTCATGGTCCTGCACCTCCTGCAGTTTCGCTCTCGACCTGCCGCACCTGCAATCTGGCGGTCAGGCCGTCGCGATCCTGAAGATTCAAAATTTCCGCCTGGCCCTTCCGGATGGCGTTGACTTTGCGTAGCGCCCGTTTTGCGGCAGCCAGGACTTGCAGCTCTTTGTCGATTACGTCCGGGGCCACTGGAGATGGAAGCCCGTTCATGGCCTTTACCATTGATGCATAGGCATCGACGGCATACCAAAGGGAGACCGTGTAGGCCTTGGTGAGTGTCGGGATCACAAGTGATCCTCCCGGCTGGTGATGCTGTCAGCGCGCTCTGCCTCATAGAGTGCCTGGGCCATTTCTAGCAGGCGCACCTGATCGGGCAACCGGCCTGGTGCACCGCGCGGGCCGGCGATCTCCTGGCAGAACTGCAGGGCCAATTCCTCTTGGCGCGGGCTTATGGCATCGAACTCGGGGCGCCAGCCTTCGACCTTCACGGCGGCCAGCTCATCGCGGGTCTGGGTGATCTCAGCCGTCAGCACCTGCACCTTCGCGCGGGCCTCGGCCAGGCGCTCGAAGGGGATTGGGTATTTGCCGTCGCGCGACAGAACCACAGGGATGGCATCGCCTGCGATCTTGCGGGTGTGCAGCGTGAGCTCTGCGTGTGCTGTGCCAATGAGCTTGACCAGTTTGGTGTTGCGCTTGCTGGGTGTGTTCGCGACGACCTTCAGCGCCCGGTGCAGGAACTGGTGAAGCATGGCGATGTGCTGCTCGTACCAAGCTGAAAGGTCGATGACCTCGGGAACTGCGGCCAGCGCGGCGCTGGCGGTCTTCGGCTGCTGCGGGGCCAGCTGCTGGCGCAGGAGAGCGCCCAGGCTGGCGGGCTTGGGGGAGGTTTCGGTGTGGTCAGTCATGGCCCTGCGCTCCATGACCCGCGTCTAAGATGTCCTTTGCGAGAACCATGAGGGAGAGTCCAGCATCAAGAAGCTGTTCGCCTGGCAAGCCATTGACTTCGCTGCAAAGAAGGCTGGCGACGTCAATGGCTTGGGCCAGATAATTGCTCGCGTTTTGAAGGCCCGAGCAAGTCGGGGCCTCGTTGATGCGAGAAAGCAGGTCTGTGCACGCCCCAAGAATGGTCGAGACGCCCCACACGCAATCCCGACTGTCATAGTTCTCAGCACAGGCGCGGATGACCGCCTCGGCTTCACTGGCGCGATACCACGCAATGGAGGCAAAAGTATCCTTGCCAAGTTCCGATGCCGGAATTCCGACATCGGGTGCATCTGGCTCTGCCGCCCCCTTTTCAGGGGGTGGAGGCGCGGGAGCTTTAGACGCCTTCGGTCGGGTTGGGGTGACTACGGCGCTCATGCGGCTGCCCTCCGAAGCTTGCTGACGGGCTTGAAGACCTTGCGCACTTCGCCATGAACAGTAATGCGTGATTGCATAGCTGGGGAAACCGCTGCCCAGTTCTCTGCGCCGATGTCGAATCCCCACAGCTCGCAACCAGCGGCCGCAGGGCGGAATTGGAAGCGCCGGGCGCCGTGCCACTCCGCACCGTCGTCATGGCGGATGGTGATCATGTAAAGGCCGTCATGGCGAATCTCGCGGCGGTCGAAATCGACCTCGACGCAGTCGCCTGCCTCGATCTCAGGGTGGCATAGCGCTGCATGGGTCTGGACCATCTGCAGGCCGAAGAAGTGGCCAAGATCGGCTGGTGTGGTGACCCGCTCAACGGCGTGAGCAGGAATGCCGCGGGCAGCAGGTGGCGCGGCGCATGGTCGCGCGCGGCGTTCAAGAACGGCGGTGCTCATTGCTGACCATCCCTCGCTGCGGCGCGCAGAGCCTTACGCTCAGCGAGATACTCGATCCATGCATCAATCGATGCACAGTCTTCTGAAGACATGCGCTCAAGCACCTTATGCCCAGCGATTTGGTCGGGGGTCAGCAGCAACTGGCGCCCGGTTTCGTCCTGAATGCTGAAAAACCCGTCGTCGTTGGTCAGGCCGACAGAGCTTCCAGCAAGGTGCACGCGACCAACCAGCGTGTCCAACAAGGCAGGATCTGAGGACCAAGCGCCACCCAGCCGAGACACGCGAACGATTGCGGCCTGCGGGTACTTGCCAGAGGCTTTAAAGCTATCCAGTGTTGGCATTGCGTCCGCGACGCACTCATGGCCGATTGACAAGCGCGTGGCGCGATCACCCCACACTTCGAAAACGGTTCTTGCAGGCCGACCTTCCTGCAAGCGCAGCAGATCACGCAATGCCTCACCCTGGCTGCGCATCTCTTCGTGAGTGAGGTCGTGCCGACCTTGATCCTTCAGCCATTCCAGCGCCCACTCAGGAACTGGGGCAGCCTTCGCTTTGTCGGTGTGCAATTGCTCGAAAATCCCGTCGATCAGCGCCCACCAGTGCAGGCCGATGTCTTGCATCCGCTGTGCAAAGTCCAGGGCGGTCAGTGGCTCTGGCAGCGCTGGTGCAACCCTGCGCATGGGCGGATTCTGGCGGCGGGTCGGTGTGCCCGAGTTTGGCTTTGTTCCGGCAAGGGTTTCCCCTGCCGCGTCTTGCGTGGCATCATTGGTCATAGATCTGGTTCCTGGCTAAGGGGTCTGGGTCAAGAAGCCTTGAAGCGCTCTCACCTGCTTCTTGGCTTCGGGCGAAGGGCTGGCAGTCTTACTGCTGGCCCTTTGTTTTTTGGGTGGTGGATGTGCGAAGTTCATCTATTGATCCTATGTGGCCGACCCCATAAAAAGGGGTGCGAAAAGCGCTCAAAAACGTGACTTTTCAAAGAAAAATGCGCGATGGATTTCACTGCTGCTGTCCTCTATGCTGGGCGGAGGAGTGCATCAATGGAGAGGTCCGAGATCACCAATTGGCCATTGCTAGGCTTGAATCCTTGATGTCTCAAAAGTCCGCTATCGAAGATGGCTTGGACGGCGTAGCTCCACAAGATCAAAGGTCTGTTCTTGAGCGAGTTGCCGATGGTGCAACGGGCAGTAAGCGCAAAACTACCCGTAAGCCCAAGCCCTGACCCCACCGCAAGGGGGTGACCAAAGTGATGCACCCTCATGCCCAGCCACCGCCGATCAGGTTGCGCAGGATGACAGGGCTTTCTTCGCGATCCTCTGCGTCGCGTTCTTCCATGTGCACCAGAACGGCCAGTGATTCGTCCTTGGAGCGAGGCGCGATCTTGGCCAGCATGGCGAAACAGTGATCGTCATGCGCCTGGGCATAGACTGGGGAGTCGCCATTGCCAAACGGCGCGCGTAGCCAGTACAGCTGATTCCAGTAGTCCCGCCCATGCAGGCAATCGGCGAGGGTGTTGGGCTGTAGATCGGGCCTCTTCGCAAAGCGCTCGGCGACCTGCTCCAGGTCGTAGTCGTTGAAGATCCCGTCCTTGATGCGCTTGACGCCCCGCAGGGCTTTCTTGCACGCGGCCTCGGCGGGTGTGTCGGAGAACAGGGCTTCAACCGTGCCGAAGTGCGACAGTGCGGCATGTTGTTTCCTTCGGCGCTCGATGGCGTTCTCTGCCTGGTTCTCCAGTTCGCCGAACCCCATGGAGCCCATTGCGGCGATCATCATCGAGTTGTTGTGCTTGCGCATCAGGTATTGGCCGTAGCGCAGGCCTAGGTCCTTCATCGGCGTGGCGATCTTCTTTGCCGCCTCCAGGGCCTTGTCGATCAGCACTTGGTCGCCGGTGCGCACGCACTCCTGCAGCCACAGCACGGCGTCTACCTCTCGGTCGCCTGTGACCACCTTTGGTGCAGGCATTTCAGGCACCGTCAGCGCAGTGCTTGCACTGGGCTGGATCGGCGGGAGGGCGAAGAGGGCGCGGAGCGCTTGGTTGTCTTGCATGGGCTCAGTGTGTTGTTGGGATGAATCCGGTGGCAATCCGAAGGTGCTGGATTGACATGGAGCGTCAGAAGTGCTGGCGCGCGGCGCGCTCGATCTCGGTCCGGCGCTCCAGATGGCGTCGGCGGCGGGCGGTGAGGTGGTTGCGCCAGAGCAGGCCGATGGCCCAACGCAGCGACGTAGGCAGGCCGGAGCCAGCGCGGCGGCGCATGGCGGTGAGGCGGAAGAGGGTGGCGATCTGCTTCATGCCGCGGCCTCGGCAGGGGAGGGTTGCTCCTGCTGCTGGGCACGCAGGACACCGTTCATTGTGCGGCGAACACGCACGGCATGACCATGACCGAGGGACTGAGCCAGGCTCAGCAAACCGGCTTCAATGGCCTCGGTAGTTGGGGCTCCGGCCGCTGCCATGTCGTCGGCTGGATGATCGCCGTCGTGCTCGATGGCGACATTTGGCGGCACGGTGCCGTTTTTGGCCTGAGCGTCGCACCAGTCAGCTAGCTCACGGGCGCGGCTCGCCCAGACCTGGGCCAGAGCCGCTGCGTGGCGCAAACCGCAAGCGGCGGCTGGCCAGCGTTGGTAGTCGAGGGCGCTCTTGGCAAGAGCACAGCGGCGACTGTGTTCTTCGGGGGACGCTTGCAGCAGGGCGGCGTTGTTATTGGCTTGCATAGACTTCACTAATTAGTCATTAATGGCTAGCCATTTTGGACTAAAAATTGAAGTTGTCAAGCCATAAACGGCTCATTCAGTGCGTGGGAAGTCTGTGAATGGTGTTAAGCCGTTCGACTGCAGAGCTAATTGAAGGTCTGCACCTTGGCGATTACGGTGCCCAGGATCGCGTCCTCTTTTGTGAGAGGGGCCACTCGATTTGGCCAACTAGGGTTCAGTTGCAGCAAAAGCCATTGCCCCCCGTCCTCAATGAGTTGTCGGAGGGTGGCTTCTTCGCAATTCCCTATGCGGACCACAATGATTGACTTGTGCGCTGGCTGGATTTTTTGGTCAACAAAGATACGATCACCTTCCCGAAATGACACTTGGCCTGCTGGGTCAAACATGCCCAGTCCTCTGACCTCGATGGCATAGGTGTGCTCGCTGTGATGTGAGGGGCAAACGACCCATTCTGCTGTCTCTGGCACTTCGCCCGCTGCAGCCAGCCTCCAGTCCAGCAAAGGGACTAGCCCCTTTGCTTGCCGATTGGCTGTGGCAGTAATTTTGTCAATGGCTCCAGTGAATGCCTGTAAGTCCCGTGTGCGTGGACTCATGTGTTTTTCGGCAAACACGTCGTGCTCAAGGTAGAGATCACCCACATCGACCTCGAACTCTTCTGCAATCCGGTTGAGCGCGGCAGCTGACGGGTTCACCTCGCCTCGCAAGATGCGACCAACTGAGCTCTGGGACATCCCAGTCCTCTGGGCGACTTGCGTCTGGCTACGGAGGTTGTGGTTTTCCTTCATTAAGAAATGAAGGTTTTTGCCCAAATTTTTGTCAGCGGGAATTTTTGATTTAGCCATCTTTGGATAGTGCCATTGTTGTCTAGCCATGTGTGGTTGATTGAGAAGCCATAAATGGCTATCATCCGGGCATTCTTGGAGATACCGATGAGCAATGTCGAATCAATCCTTGTTGCCGTGCGTCGGCAGCTTGGCGAAACCAAGGGTAAGTGGTCCAGTGTCGCGGAGCAGAGTGGCGTCCCGTATCACACCCTCACAAAGATCGCACAGGGGAAAGTGGATCCTCGGTTGAGCACAGTTCAGCGGTTGGTGGATCACTTCGCCATTTCGAGTGCAGCTACAAGTGTGAGCACCTCCAAAGAGGCCGTCCATGCCTGACCAGCAACCCCAGCCGCGCTCCAGCGAGCCCGATCCAGACTTGGTGCTGCCGGCGCCGTCAACGTCTGATAGCGCAGAGGCGCCAGGGCCGGGAACTGCCGCAGGGCAGGCCAGTGCCTGTGCAGCTCGCGTCTTGTCGATCTTTGAGGCTGTTGTCCGGGCGGCAGAGTCTGAGGAGGTCCGCGTGGTAGAGCGAGCCTGCCGATTAGTCGATGCCGGCGCTGATTCGCTCTCGTCCTTTTCCGGGTTGCAGCGCAACTCTGAGCTTGCAGGAGGGACAGAAGGCTTCCCCCGTGCCGACGAGAAGAATGGACTTCCGGCCGTTGTCGAAGCACGGCTGGCACAGGTAGTGCAGCGGAACGGGACTGCCATCGCGGGCGCGCTCATCCCCTTGGTAACGGTAGGCAAAGAATGCGGCTGTCCCCTGGGCGAGGTTGTGGGGAACGTAGAGCTCGCGCTCGACCGCTTTCGCCTTGAACTGATCGAGCTCTGCAACCAGTGCGTGGATTTTCGCATGCGCAGCGTGGAGCTGCTCAACGGCTTGCAGGTTGGCGCTTTGAACGTCGAAAAGCCGCTCTTTGAGGTTTGAGATGGCGTCATTGATTTTCCCCTCATCTCGTGCCGCTACCGCAGCTTTCAGCGCTTGCACGGTAGCCGACAAGCCGCTGATGGCGCCTGAAATTTCGATCATGTCTGCCCCTCTCGGTGATGGTTGTGTAGGAGCTTCCATCGTAGCCCGGGAGAGGGCGGGCACCCATCACAGACTCCCCCGCGTGCCGCGCGCATCAGTCCGCGGCCTGTCCTGCAACGCATCCATTTGCACCCGGCTCGCCCTGCAGTCGATGCGCAGCTCACCGGCAACCCAACACAACTCCAGCCGCGAGGTGGTCATCACCTGCATGCGCTGTCCCGAATCGATGTCGGTGTTCAGCGATACCGCAGTGCGGCTGCTGCAGTGGAAGGGCGTCAGCGTGGTTGCTGGGCGTGTTGAGCTCATACCTCTTCTCCGGTTGCGCTGGGGATCAGCGATGACTACATCTTCTTTTTTTTGGTCAGCAGACGCACCCCTTTTGACCCATAACTTTTATGGAGGCTTGGATGAAGTTGTTCTATGACGACGAGTTCGATGCCATTGCCACGGCGATCGGCAACAGCGGAAAGGCTTTCAAGGACGTGGCTACGCACATGTTTCCGGACATGAAGGTGGAGAGTGCGTACGCCCGGCTGAAAGCCTGCTGCAACCCGACCGGGGACCAGCGGCTGACCTTCGGCCAGGTGCTGCGCCTGATGGCTTTCTGCGAGTGCTACGACCCGCTGTATCACGCCTGCGATGACACCCTGCACGCCCGGCCTGACCGCAAGGCGCCTGAGGACGAGGCGGTGAAGTTGGCGGAGGTGATGAACTCTGCTGCCCAGACGATGGAGCGCGCAATGCGTGCCATGGAGCAACTCAAGGCCCGCGGCGGCATAAGGGGTGTGGCATGACCGAGCCAACCGTCGAGGAACTGCGCAAGCAGCTCGCGGCCGCTCAGGCTGAAGTCGCGCGGCTCAAGGAGGCATTGCAGACTGCCGAGTGGCTGCAGGACTATGAGCAGGGGAGTCCTACAGCATGACAGCCCCCACTTGGGCACAACTGCGTGAAGCTCGCTGGATGGTCGTGGACCAAGACAGCCTGCTCCTGGCCGTCTATCCCACAGAGGGCGGTGCGGTGGCGGTCGCGTTAGGTTCCCATGAACACGACAAGGTCGACGGCTTTCAGATCGACCCGGCCGACATTCCGTTGTTCCAAAGGCAGCTCCAGTGCGCGTGCGAGTTCGTACAGCAGCAGCGGCCGATCAGCTTGGAGTTTGCGTCTGCCCAGATGACGTTCGACATGCTCAAGCGGCTGAAGGGAGGTGCGTGATGGCAACCCATCATCTGGTGCCCTTGGTGCAGGCCGCAGCGATCACTCCGGCCGGGAGCCGGCGCGTGGCGCTTGTGTTGGCCCAGGCTCATGACGCGGGGGCAGGGGGCGAAATCGTCGCGATGACGATGGTGCAGATTGCCTCAGCTGCCGGCCTGTCGAAGGCTCAAGCGCGCAAGCATGTGCATGCGCTGGTAGAGGAAGGTGTGCTGCGCGTGCTTGCCAATGCCCACGGCGGGGCACCAGGCGAGGCGCCCCAGTATGCCTTTGATCGCCAGCGCATTGCACAACGCCTGGCATTGGTGCCGGACCTATTCCAGGAGCCGCCCCAGATTTGCGGGCCAACTCACTACTTTGTCTCTGAGGGAAACGCCCGCATGGTGGCGGAGTTGGTGGGCAGACCAGGGCAGCGTTGTGTGCAGTTTTACCGAGACGCGGAAGGCGAGCTCCGGGACTATGGCCGTGTACCGCTGTCCCAGGTGTTGAGCCCATGGCGCCTCAAAGGTGGCTGGGATGCTGTGACATACCCGGTGGTGGAGCGCGAAGACGACTACCCCGAAGAGATCTATCCGGGAGCGTTCGAGAAGTTGCAACAGTGGGCCCAGGCAGCAGCGCTGGGTCGAACAGAAAGCGTGGTTGAAGCATGAGTCTTGATGCAGTTTCCTGGGCGATGGATCAGTCTGTGGGGCGATCAGCGGCAAAGCTGTTGCTCGTGACGCTGGCCCATTGCGTCAACGGGAAGGGCACCGACAACATGGTCTGCTTCCCCTCCAATGCCTACCTCGCCGAGCGGTCCGAGCTGGACAAGAAATCCGTCACGAAGAACATGCGGTGGTTGCAGGATCAAGGGTTCCTGGAGAAGACTGGTACTCGCCACGGTCGGACCGGGCAAGTGCTGGAGTACCGCCTAAAGGAACCCAATTCAGGTGCGGTTGAGCTTGTCGCAGAGGCACGGAAAGCACACCAAATTTCCCCCGAAAGCGACCCAAAAACGGACCAATTGCAAGAGGGCGAAAGCACACCACTTTTCCCTGCAAAGGACACCACATTTCCCCCGAAAGCACACCACATTTCCCCCGAAAGCGACCCAAATGTGGTGCACGGAACAAGTAAGGAACAAGTAAAAGAACAAGTAAAGGAACAAAGGCGTGCGCGCGCAAAGTCTTCGGACTTGCCTGAAGGCTTTGCGGAGTTCTGGACGGAGTATCCGAGGAAGGAGGGGCGGACGAAGGCGCTGGAGTCATGGGTGAAGCGTGGTCTTGATTCGGACCTGGCTCTTCGGGAGCGCGTGATGGCTGCTCTGGCGAGGCATCGCACACAGCAGCAATGGACGAAGGACAACGGGCAGTTCATTCCGCACGCATCGACCTGGCTGAACCAGGAGCGCTACCTCGACGACGTTGGGCCCGGCGTACAAGCCGGTCGTGGGCAGCAGGCTGCACCCGCCGGAGACTGGTGGACGGCCGCCGGATTCCTCAACCACTGGGAAGCCGAAAACCACCGCTGCTACCCCCACAACGCCCACACCTTCCGGGACGGCAAGAAGCTGGCCAGCCAGGCGGAGGTGCCTGCATGAACGCAGCTGAACTCAAGGACCTGCTGGCCAAAAACGCGGCAGACATCGCCGCGTACCTGCTGCCAGATGGAAAAAAGGTCGGCCGGGAGTGGAAGGTCGGCAGCATCAATGGCGAGCCCGGAGACAGCCTGTCGATCTGCACTGCTGGTGCCAAGGCCGGGATCTGGAGCGACTTTGCCACTGGTGCGGCAGGCGACTTGCTGGACCTGTGGATGGCGCGCCGAGGTTGCACCCTGGTCGAGGCGATGGACGAGGCAAAGCAGCGGCTCGGCATCCGAGACACCATGCCCGAACGGCCACAGAAAAGCTACACCTTGCCCGAGAAGCCGAGGGGAAAGCTGGCTACTGCTGGCCAGGGTCGGGCGCTGCAGTGGCTCACTGCCCGCGGATTGAAGCCCGAGACCATCGAGGCCTTCAAGGTGGTGGAGAAGGTGCGCGGCGAAGCGGTGTATGCCGTGTTCCCGTACTTCAGCGAGTCGGGCGAGTACCTGAACGGGAAGTTTCGGAACATCGACAACAAGCGCGACATGCGCCAGGAGGCGGGCGCTATGCCCTGCCTGTTCGGTTGGCACCTGATCGATTCGCGTGCCCGGACCATCGCGATTGCTGAGGGCGAGATCGACGCCATGAGCCTGCATCAGGTGGGCATCCCAGCGCTGTCGGTGAACGCCGGTGCGGGCAACCACCAATGGATCGAGAACGACTGGGAGCGCCTGGAGCGCTTCAGCGAGATCCTAGTTTTCTTCGACTGCGACGAGGCGGGCGAGAAGGGCGCGCGCGAGATCATCCAGCGCTTGGGCCCAGAGCGTTGCCGTCGGGTGCGGTTCGAGGGGCCCGTGAAGGATGCGAACGAGTACCTGCAGCAGGGCGCCGAGCATGCCGACTTCGACTACCTCATCCAGCAGGCCCAGCCGCTTGACCCCGAGGAACTGCGCACTGCCGCTTACTACATTCCACAGGTGGTGTCCCTGTTTTTCCCAGATTCAGGCGCGCCCAGAGATCCGTATCTGCGAATCGACAGAAACTTGGAGTGGTTCGAATTCCGCGGGGGCGAGGTCAGCGTGTGGACCGGCATCAACGGGCATGGCAAGAGTCTGCTGCTCGGACAGGTGCAACTTGGCCTCATGGCACAGGGCGAACACTTCATGGTCTTCTCCGGCGAGATGAAGCCGGTCCGGCTACTGAAGCGAGCAGTGAAGCAGTCCACCGGCGTCGATCGGCCCACCCGGGCGCTGATTGAAGCGGCCGGCGAGTGGATGCGAGAGCGGTTCTGGCTGTTTGACCTGCAGGGAACCGCCAAGCTGGACCGGTTGATCGAGGTTTTCACCTACGCCCATCGCCGCTACGGCTGCACGCATTTCGTCATCGACAGCTTGATGATGACCGACGTGCCAGAGGACGGTCCCGGTGCGATGACCGCCCAGAAGGACGCCATGCGCAAGATGACGTCGTTCGCCCGCCGGCTCAATGTGCACCTGCATCTGGTGGCTCATCCGCGCAAGCAGCGGGACGAGAGTGCCGCACCCAACAAGATGGATGTGGCTGGCTCCGGGAAGATCACCGACGGCGCCGACAACGTCTTTTCGGTGTGGGCGGCCCAGAAGGATGAGGCGACGGCAACCCAAGGCGACAGCGAGCCCGACGGCAAGCTGGAGTTGCAAAAGCAGCGCAACGGGGAGACGCAGCGCATCACTCAGTGGCTGTGGTTCGACAAGGCCACGATGCAGTACCGCACTCAGCCACGCAAATACCCGCTGTCCTTTTTCAAATTCACCCAGGAGGGAGCCCCCCATGGCGGCATTGGCTACTGAACCCCAGGCGGCTTCGCTGCGTGACCTTTTCGACGCCGCCAAGCGGGCATGCGACCACTGGAACGACAGCCCGGCCGCCCGTCAGGCGATGGAGCGGGAGTGCCGAGATGTGCCGCCCCACCAGCGCACCGACCTGATCAAGCATTTTGAGGAGACCTACCCATGACAGATGCAACTGAGACCGACCATATTAGCAGCCGCGTGCGGGTGCTCGAGGCCGTGCGGGACCTCTATGACCAAGAGATTCCGGTGACAACCGCCTCTCTCATGCGTGCGACTGGCTTGAAGCCGGTCACAGTGACCGATTGCATCAAAGATCTAAAAGACCGTGGCGAAATCTGGTCTCCATCGCGCGGTGTCTGTCTCCCCACGGTGAAGCACCCTCCTGCAAGGGCTGTAAGCCGCACATCCTTGCCTGATGGCACTGTCAAACTGGAGGTTGGCGACGATATCCTGACTCTGACCCCACGCGAGAGTCGCATGGTGGGCGAGGTAATGGGTGGCTCGGCCGCGATGCTGGTGGCAATCGAGTCGTCCAACCAGATGTCCGAAGTCCTGGGGCTTGTCCGCCGCATTGTTGCCAGCGATGAAGGTCGGGCGGTGCGCTGAAGTGGCGGCTGAACTGTGGGCCGATGGGGAGGCCTCATGCCAAGAGGGTGAACTGGACACCCGAGGCGATTGCGCTGCAGGGGATCATGAGAGGGATCGGGCAATGCTACATCGCCCCCTGTAGGGTTGGCGCTTTCCACGCGCGCACGGAATCATTCCGTGTAAATGGAAACCGGCAACCGCAAGAACTCTAAATCAGCACCCAGCGCCAAGAAGGGCAGCACAGCTGCGCCCGTGAAGGTCATAGACTGGGCTGGAGTTGAACGGGCCTACTGCGGCACCCGCCAGTCCACGCGGGAGATTGGCAAGGCATTCGGTATCTCGCACACCATGGTGGTCAAGCACTGCGGCGGCAAAGGCTTGGAGAGACCACCCAAGGAAGACAAGCCCCAGGCCATCCCGAAGCCGCGAACCCGGAAGGTCGCCACAAAGCCAGCCCCAGCTGCACCTGTCGTCTCGCCCGGCCTTGAGCCTCGCCAGCAGCGCTTCGTCGATGAGTACCTGCTTGACCTGAACGGAACGCAGGCGGCCATTCGTGCCGGATACAGCGCCAAGACGGCGGCCGAGCAGTCCTACGACCTCCTCAGAAGACCTCATATTGCAGCTGCTATCGCCGAGGCGCGGGCAGCTCAGCAGGAACGCACCGGGATCAACGCTGATGCACTGCTGCTGCAGGCCTGGCAGATCGCCTTTGCAGACCCACGGGAACTGGTCGAAACCCGCGTGAGCTGCTGCCGCCACTGCTGGGGCGAGAATTTCAAGCGCCAGCGCACGGTGGGCCAGCGCAATGCCGACTTCGAGAAGTGGCGCAAGGATGGCAAGCCAGCCGATGAGTTCGACGAGGAGGGCGGCATCGGCTTCAACCCCCACCGGCCACCGCACCCTGATTGCACCGAATGCTGCGGCGATGGCATCTCGCGCGATGTGATCAAGGACACCCGCTACCTGAGCCCGGCCGCTGCCCAGCTCTATGCCGGCGTAAAGCGCACCAAGGACGGCATCCAGGTGCTAATGCATGACAAAGCCACCTTCGCTGAGAAGTTGTGGAAGCACCTGGGCCTGTATGAGAAGGACAACGGCCAGAAGAACGACCCACTGGCGCTGCGCAATCTGACCGATGCGGAGCGGGCTGTGCGCATGTCGGCTGTCCTGCAGGCGAACCCCGGGCTGGCGGTGCTTTTCGGCCAACTGATCGCAGGAGGTGGCCAGCAATGAAGTTGGCCCTGCCTACCACCGAGCAGATTCTGGCGGCCTTCAAGGGCATGACGCCCGAGATGCGCACGGCCGTGGATTCCTTCCTGATGACGGCAGACCCCGCCATCTGGGTGCCACAGGCCGGGCCCCAGTCAGCCGCATACCACTCCAAGGCCGACATCATCTTCTACGGTGGGTCTGCTGGCGGTGGGAAGACCGAGCTGCTGCTGGGCCTGAGCCTGACCGAGCAGGAACACAGCATCATCTTCCGGCGCGAGGCCGTGCAGCTCATCGGCATCGAAGAGCGCATGACCAAGATACTGGGCTCACGCGCGGGATACAACTCCCAGGACGGTATCTGGCGCCTGCCTGATGGCCGCGTGCTGGAGCTGGGCAGTGTGAAGGAGCCCGGTGACTGGGTGAAGTACCAGGGCCGCCCGCACGATGCCAAGCTGTTCGATGAAATCTGCCACTTCACGGAGATGCAGTTCCGCACCCTGATTGGCTGGCTGCGCACGGACAACCCCAACATTCGCCAGCGGGTGGTTGCAGCAGGCAATCCACCCACCACGGCTGAAGGTGAATGGGTGAAACGGTACTGGGCCGCCTGGCTGGACCCGCAGCACCCCAACCCTGCCAAGCCCGGTGAGCTTCGTTGGTACGTCACGAACGAAGAGGGCGAAGACCAGGAGGTGCCCGACAGCACCCCGGTCATGGTGGGTGGCGAGCTGATGACGCCCAAGAGTCGCACGTTCATTCCGTCCAGCGTGGATGACAACCTGTTCTACAGCACCACCGGCTACAAGGCAACGTTGCAGGCGCTGCCCGAGCCACTGCGCAGCCAGATGCTGCGTGGCGACTTCAATGCGGGCGTGACTGACCCGGTGTGGCAGCTCATCCCCACCGAGTGGGTGAATGCCGCCCAGGCACGCTGGAAGGACCGCGACGCCAAGGGACTCATGACCGCCATCGGCTTCGATCCTTCCCGTGGTGGCCAGGACAAGTCGTCGGCCGCCCGCCGGCATGGCCAGTGGTTCGACAAGATCGTGACGGCACCTGGCGTGGTGACCAAGGACGGCCCCACTGCTGCAGGTTTCATCGCTCCTTTGATCCGCGACGGCGCGGTGGTGTGCATCGACTCCATCGGCATCGGCTCCAGCGCCCTGGACTTCGTCAAGGGCTTGGGCCTTCATGTCCACTCGGTGGTGGGCTCCGAGGGCAGCGCCATGATGGACAAGTCCGGCCAGATGAAATTCCGCAACAAGCGGGCCGAGATGTACTGGCTGCTGCGCGAAGCCCTGGACCCAACGAACCCTGACCCCATCGCGCTCCCGCCCGACCAGGAACTGCTGGGCGACCTCACAGCTCCCCGCTACAAGGTCGTGACCATGGGCAAGGGCGCCGCCATCCAGATCAGCAGCAAGGACGACATCCGCCTGGTGCTGGGCCGTAGCCCGGACAAGGGCGACTCCGTGGCCATGACCTTCGCGGCCGACATTCCCAAACCCGAGCCCAAGCCCCGGGCCAAGAGATGGCGAGACGGTCTCGCCATCTCTGGTACCGACCACTGGGACCAAGCGACTGCATGACCATGATCAGCACTTACCCCACCAGCATTGCAGACAACGCCGCCAGCGAGAACTGGGCTCGCTACCTCTACGGCAAGGACCGTGGCCACACCGATTACCTGCTGCACGCGGCGCGATGCGAGGACATGTACCTCGGTGGTGGACGCCAGCTCACGCCAGAGCAGCGCGCTGCGTTGATCATGGCCCGCCGGCCGGGCTATGAGTTCAACCAGATCATGCCCAGCGTGAACAGCGCCATCGGCTATCAGATTCACAACCGCATGGACATCGCGTTCAAGCCGCGCGGCGGGGACTCGGACCTCTTCAAGGCCACGATCCTGTCCAAGGCTGTGATGCAGGTTGCCGACCTCTGCGCCTTGCACTGGCACGAAACCCAGATGTTCAGCGACGGGCTGATCCAGCAGCGGGGCTACTACGACGTGCGCATGTCCTTCGATGAGAACATCAAGGGCGAGATCGTGGTGGGCACTCTGGACCCGCTGGATGTGATCCCGGACCCAGACTCCAAGAGCTATGACCCCGACAAATGGGGCGACGTGATAATCACGCGCTGGCTCACCTTGGACGAGATCGAACAGATCTACGGCAAGGAGGCCAGGAAGCGCGCGGAGCTCAGCAATGATGCTGGGCACGACTTCGGCGACCTTGAAGACGGCGTCGAACGCAACAAGTTCGCTACCCGCAAGGACTGGGGCTACACCGATGCGTGCGTCAACAAGGAAGATGGCCTTGAGCGATACCGCATCATCGACCGCCAACGGTTCGTCTACGAGCTGACACCGTGCCTGGTGTGGCCGGGCACAGGTGATGTGCAGGTGGAAGCCACCATGGCCGCTGACTCCGTGGCCGATGCGCTGGCCAATGGTGCAGTGCGCGCCAAACGCATGCGCCGTCGGGTGAAGTGGGTAGTCACCACGTTCACCGCCACGCTTCACGACCAATACAGCCCCTATGAGAGCTTCACCGTGGTGCCGTACTTTGCCTACTTCCGCCGGGGCAAGACGGTCGGGATGGTGGACAACGCCATCGGGCCGCAAGAGGTACTGAACAAGGCGGTATCCCAGGTAGTGCACATCGTCAATTCCAGCGCGAACAGCGGCTGGGTGGTGGAAGAGAACTCCGTTACCAACATGACGATGAAGGAGTTGGAGTTGCGGGGGGCGCAGAACGGACTGGTCATTGAGTACAAGAAGGGTGCCAAACCTCCTCAGAAGATCCAGCCCAACCAGGTGCCCACCGGTGTAACGCACCTCATCGACCGCGCGGACAAGGCCCTCAAGGATGTGACGGTGCCCGAAGCCATGCGCGGCGTTCAGGGCCCGGAGACCTCCGGTATCGCCATTCAGGCCAAGCAGTTCGCCAGCCAGCAGCAGCTGTCCGTGCCACTGGACAACCTAGCCTACACGCGCCAGCTGCTGGCCAAGCGCATCCTGAAGTTGATGCAGCGGTACTACGACACACACCGCATTTTCCGAATCACCGAGACGGACCCTATGACCGGCAAGCCCAAGGAGGAGGTGCTGGAGATCAACAAGTATGACCCGGCCACGGGCGGCTACATCAATGACGTGACCATCGGCACCTATGACGTGGTGATCACCGAGCAGCCTATGCAGGTCACCTTCCAGAACTCGCAGTTCCAGCAAGCGCTGGAGATGCGCAAGGCCGGTGTACGGATCAACGACGCGACGATGGTGCGCTACTCCAATCTGTCGGACAAGCAGGAGATTTTGGAATCCCTGCCAGGCGACAAACCGCCCGCCGACCCCACGGTCGAGGCCCGAGTGCAGTTGCTGAATGCCCAGACCCGCAAGACCGACGCTCAGGCCACCGACGTGAAGGTGAAGACTCAGTACAGCGGCGTGCAGACCGCGCAGGTGGTGGCGCAGATCCCGGCCACGGCGGCGCTGGCAGACGGCCTGCTGAAGTCAGCGGGTTACGTGGACCAAGACGCTGGGCCCATCGTGCCTCCAGCACCAGGCGGGCTGCCCACCTTGGACATGCCGCGCAGCACAGACCCCATGAATCCCGCCAGCCCCGCCGTGGGCGCGAGCGATGGAATTGAAACCCTGGCCGCTGATGGCCTGCAACCTTGAAGGAGAACCACGAGATGACGACACAAGACCAAGCACAAGCGCCAGGGGCTACTGGCGCCACCACCGAGGATGAGGCACTGGACCTGGGCAATGATGATCTGCCCAGCACCGGTGGGAGCGAGACAGCAGCACCTGCGCTCGCTCCTGCACAGGCCGCAGCGCCAGCCAGCGATGCCAGCTCAGGTGAAGGCACCGGCAGCACTCAGAACGTGCCCTATGCGCGCTTCCGCGAAGTGAACGAAAACAAGCGCCTGCTGGAAGAGCAACTGGCGGCCATGCAACAGGAGCTCCAGGCGATCAAGGCAGGGCAACAGCTAGCTGCGGCCCCATCCCCGGCCGCAGCTCCAGCCCCAGCCCCAGCCGCCTTCGATGTGGACGCTGCCGAGGAACAGTACGCTCAGGCGCTGCTCGACGGTGACGCCAAGGCCGCCAGCGCTATCCGGCGTGAGATCAACCAGCACATCGAGAACTCGGTGATGCAACGCTTCGAGCAGACATCCTTGCAGCAACAGGTGGTGGTCAAGTCCCAGGACGTGGTGGCGCGTGCTCTGGAGGCTTATCCCTGGCTGGATCAAGACGAGGGTGCAATTGCACTGGAGCTGATCGAGGCGAGCGTGAAGGCCAAGACTGCCACGGGCATGCCTCGGCACTTGGCCTTGGCCGATGCTATCCAGACCATTGCCCCGCGCTTCGCTCCGGACGGCACCCCCAGTAGGGCCTTGCCGAATGGTGGTGCGCCGGTTGACACTCGCCTGGAGCGCGCGGACAAGCGCGGTGCAGCAGATTCCCTGTTGCAACCCGCTGCGGTGCAGGCTGGCATGGGCAACCGTGCCACGGCACCCAAGATCGACGACTCCACGAAGCTGACCGACGACCAGATCACCAACTTGTCGAAGGACGAGATGGCCAAAGCACTGGGCATCGGATAACGGCTCAAGGCTGGCAAGGACTCACCCACCTTGCCAGCATCACCCAGGGTGCAGCCGTGGACCGGCGTTAAAAGGTCTGGCGTCTTGACCGCCACAACAGTCATGTTTTCCGCAGATGGGCGGCGTCATGTCCCGAGAAGTAACCCTACTTATTGGAGATAGACATGGCATTCACTGCGTTCGGCGAACTGACGCCGGTTCAAAAAATCAACTGGTCCCGCGTCGTCTGGAAGGCAGCACGCGACCAGATGTTCCTCAAGAACTTCATGAGCGACACGGGCAACAGCGTCGTGCACCGCATCACTGAACTCACCGAAACCGAAAAGGGCACTCAGTGCCTGTTCCAGCTGGTTGCCGACCTGATTGGTGACGGCGTGCGCGGAGACGATGAGCGCGAGGGCAACGAAGAGGCGATGGACGCCCACAGCCAGATCATCCAGATCGACCAGATCAGCCACAGCGTTGGGAACAAAGGCCGATACGATGATCAGAAGAACATCATCAACTTCCGTCAAACGGGTAAGGACAAGCTCTCGTTCTGGCTGGCCAACCGTGCCGATCAGCTGGCCTTCCTCACAATGTCGGGCATCAGCTACGCCTTCGAGAACAACGGCGCACTCCGCGTTGGCTCTGTTTTCCCCGAGCTGACGTTTGCTTCTGACGTTACCGCGCCATCGGCCAAGCGCTCGCTGATGTGGGATGGCACCAGCCTGGCTGTGTCGAACACGGGCAGTATCACCACGGGTTACGTGCCGAAGTACAACATGATCGTGGACGCCATCGCGTATGCGAAGGAGCACCGCATCAAGCCACTGATGTCCGGTGGCAAGCCGTACTACGTGATTTTCCTGGCGCCTGGCTCTCTGGCTGCTCTGAAGAAAGACGAGGCTTACCAGCGCGCTGTGGTGGCCGTGGCTACCAAGGGCGGGACCGATTCGCCCTGGTTCACCGGTGCGACCGTGACCGTGGACGGTGCCGTGCTGCACGAGCACACGCTGGTCTACAACACCAAGGGCGCCGCCTCGGGCTCGAAGTGGGGTTCTGGTGGCACGGTCAACGGCACCCGCACGCTCCTGTGCGGCTCGCAGGCACTGGCTTTCGCTGACATCGGCGACGGCCACTGGGTCGAGAAGCTGTTCCAGTACGACAGCAAGATCGGTCTGAACATCGACCGGATGATCGGCTTCAAGAAGCCTGTCTTCCCCTCGATCTACGACGGCAGCGAGGAAGACTTCGGCCTGCTGACCATCGACCACTACCTGCAGTAATGCGGGCCCCGGGGACGGGGCCCGCGGGCTCCGTTCTTCCATCTTCCCCTGATGTTGAAGGAATCTCATCATGACAATCACCAAGAAATCCGGCCGCCAGGAAGTCATTGCGGCCACCGCCGACTTCACCTTCGCAGACGTGACCAGCGGCACCTACGCGGAAGCTGTTGACCTCCCTGGCGGCGCCATCGTCGTGGGTGGCCATCTGGCCATCACCACGCCGTTCAACTCCGGCACCGACGACAAGTTCTCCATCGGCGACAAGGTGGGCGCTGCAAGTGCTGCAAACACGACCTACGCGGCCCAGTCTGCCGACATCACGGCTGCAGGCGCTGTGCCCATCGTGGCAACGGGCAAGAAGTACACCGAGCCCAGCACTGTGGGCATCGTGTGGACGGGCACGGGCGCCGCGCCATCCGCTGGTGCTGGCCGCCTGACGGTGCTCTACATCGTGGACGGCCGCGCAGCCTTCAGCCAGGGCTAAACCCTTTCTCAGTGGTTGGGTCACTCGTGACCCTTTGCCCGGCGGCATCACAACTGCCGGGCTCTTTTCAAGGAAACCATCATGATTATGAAATTCCGCTCTCCTTTTGACCAGCCCATCCACGTCGCCCTCACCACGGGCCACACCGCCTGCATCACACCCGAGGGCGTGGATCTGGACCCTATGTTTCACCGCGAGGCCAGCGCGCGCGGTGCGGTGTGCTTCGACGAAAGCGCCCCCGCCATCGCGTCGACCATGACCCCAGAAGTGCGCAAGGCCGCCATCTCCGCAGCGCTTAAGGGCATGCTGGACGGCGCCTCTGAAGGCGACTTCACGGCCGAGGGAAAGCCGAATCTGCTGCGCCTGAAAGCCGCCGTTGGCTTCTCCGTCACTCGCGACGAGGCCGATGCGGTCTTCGTCGAGCTGACTGCCAAGGTATAAGCCATGAAGGTAGAGGACTTCATCACCGAGTTCCGGGCGACAGTCGGCGATGTCGAGCTGCCGCACTTTTGGTCTTCGGAGCTGATCGTCCGCTACCTCAATGAGGCGGTGCAGGAGGCGTGCGAACGGGCCAAGCTGATTGAGGACCGCCTGACGCCTGCCGTGTGCACCGTCACTTTGGAGCCCGACGTTTCGACGTACCAGCTGCACCCCAGCGTCTTCGAGATCAAGCGCGCCACGCTGCGAGGCCGCCCACTGGATGAAACCAGCGTGGAAGAGATGGACGCGGATTGCTCGGGTTGGGAGAGCCTCAAAGGCTTGCCCCGGGCATTCATCTTCGAACAGGCCAGCGGCATCCGGCCAGCGAGCATCCGTCTTGTGCGCACCCCCACCCAGGCCGATACCCTGGCGCTGACCGTCTACCGTGGCGCACTCAAACCGCTTAGCGCAGACCTCGACACAGCGAAGCCCGAGATTCCCGAGCGATTCCACGAGCGTCTCATGGACTGGGTTTTGCACCGTGCCTACCTCAAGCAGGACGCCGACACATTCGACCGCAACAAGGCAGCGGAATCCCTTAGCCTTTTCGTGCAGGCATTCGGCGAACGCCCTGAAGCCAACGTGCAGCGCAAGCAGCGCGACCGCCGACCGCCCATCGTCGCCATCAACTGGTGAGGGCTGCGCCCCTGTAGGGGTTGGCGCATCAGCCCTGGGCCAGAAGAATTCCCCCAGATTTTCCAAAGGTTCAACCATGCGCAGAACACTCGCACAGATCGCCGGCATTGCTGCCCCCCAACGTTACCGCGAAGGTGGTCATGTGCGAGGGCCCGGTACCGGCACCAGCGACTCGATCAACGCCAAGCTCTCCGACGGGGAATTCGTCATGCCCGCCGACACGGTGCGCAAGGTGGGTGTGCGTCGCCTACAGGAATTGGTGAACATGACGCACATGCCCAGCGGCAAGGCTCCCCATCCTGCTCAGTACGCCGATGGTGGCCTGGCGCGCCGTCCTAGCAGCTTCGACGTGGACACCTGGGCCCAGCAGCAGGAGCAGCAGCGCGCCACAGACACCCAAGCCTCTTTGGCGGCGGGGCAGGCGGCTATGAACCAGGCGCAGGCTGATGCTGATAAACAGGCTGCTGCCAGCCGTACCGCCGTGCCACCGGAAGCCGCAGCCACATCAGTTGATGGCGCCCCATCTCCCACTGCAACTACCTCAAGCGGCCAGTCGCTTGAACAGCGCGTCGCTCAGATACCCACCGGGGGCCTGACAGCTCCTGCCCCCGATGGATCTCAGGACTCATGGCGGAATACCGAGGTGGGCCGCAACCTCACGAACGCGGCTGCCGCGCTCCCTGGCGTAGCTGGTGCCTTGCCGGCCGTCGTCAAGACTGGTGGCGCGATCAGCTCGAGCCTCGATGCCGCGGCACGTCTCATGAACATCGGGGTTGGCGCCGTTGGTGCCTCGGTCGTGCCGACGCTCGCAGCTGCAGCACCTGCAAAGGACCCTGGCGCAGGAGCTACGCCCACCGCCGGTGCTGGGCGCGGCTACACCAATCCACCCAGTGCGGATCCCTCGGCACCGCCGCCTTCGCTGGACAAGCCGGCAACCACTCCGGCGGAGACGGACTGGAACCGCAATGGCATGACCAACGCGCAGGTGGCACAAGCCAATCCGCAGGGCGCAGTGACGGCGCGCCGCAATGCCAACGGCACGATGGAGTTCTCGGGGGGCAATGTGTCGGGCCCAGTGTCCTATGCTGATTCCAACGGCAAGCCCATGGCAGGTAGCGGCATTGAGGGCCGCGGCTGGGGAGGCTTCACCGTGGCACCGGCAGGGGCCAATGTGGCCATGGGGCCCAATGGCAGCTACGCCTTTGCCAGCAAGGCGTCTGAGCCGCAGGCGCAGAGTTCCGAGCGCTCGCCAGTCGGCATGTCGGTGCAGCAGGCGCAGCAAGCGGGCCTGGTCGGCGAGCGCGTCGGCTACGACCCAAGGTATGACCAGCGTCTGACGGGGGCGCGCGGACAGCCGACGGCGCAGAACACGGCTGCCGCTGATGCTTTGGCTGGCCGCCAGGAAGCCGGGGCCCGCGCGCGCCTCATGGCTGCTGCAGGTATTGGCGGCCCAGGCTCCGGCCCCGTCGAGCCCGGCAGTTTCACCGGCGGATTCTCGGGCGTGATCGGATCGAGCAGCACCTACGGGAACATGCTTGGCCGCTCGCCGGAGCAGCGTTTGCGTGATGCCGAGGTTTCCGCTGGAAGCATCATGAACACCCGCAAATGGGGTGGGTCTGGCGCGGAAAACAATCCATCCATGCTGGCGTACGGTGCTCTGCTCAAGCAGGACAGCAATATGGTGCAGAACCAGGCTGCGGCGGAGATCGAAGCGCAACGGCAGGCCACTGCGCTCCTTCGTGAGGGCATGCATCAGGCCGGCGAAAACCGGCGTGCCGCGATGACAGGCCAGCGCTACGCGGATGCGAACCAGATCGACCGCGGCCGCCTCACGCTGGAGCAGATCGCCGCTGGCTACACGAACCGGTCGGCAGATCGCATCGACCGTGCCCAGGCGGAGCTCGAGAATGCCAAAACCCCGGAAGCCCAGAAGTCGGCGCGCGAACGGCTGATGGCCCTGGCAGGGAAAGCACCGCAGAACGAGTGGGGCCTTTCGGTCACGCCCACTACCAAGAACGCCGACGGCAGCACTACCCAGGGCAGTGTCTACCGATACAACAAGACCACGGGGGATACGGCGCGGGTGGACGGCGGGCTGGGAGCTGCGGCGTCCCCTGTTCCTTCATCCCGGGAGAGCCTGGTGCAGGGACAGGTGTACCAGACAGCGCGCGGGCCTGCGCGATGGGATGGCGCCAGATTCCAGCCGACCCAGTGACGCGGATCAGCGTTTTGGTGGAGGAAGTCCTATCGCTTCCTCGTACGAGAAGGATTTGTCCTCTTGCACGCCCGGCTTAGGCTGCTGGGCGTGCTGCACCGTGAACTGTGGAAGCACGGCCGCGCTGTAGACCACGGCCACCAGCACGCCGACAACTGCGGCTATGACAAAAGCCTTCCCTGTTCCGCGCTTCGGTTGGAGCCAGAGAAACAAGATCCCGGCGACGAACGTGCCAAGGATGCCGATCAGCTTGACGGACAGCACCGTGACAGTTGCCACTGCCAGCACTCGCCAGCCGCTGTACCAGTTGCCGGGTTTCTTTGCTGGGCTGTTTTGTTCCATGGTGCCTCCTTGGACGGGATGTAGCAGGGCGTGTGGCGTTCCACCACACCAACCAGATGAAAGTGTGGAAGTGTGATGTAAGGCACTGCTTGTAACATGAAGACACAAGTGAGGGTGCGTCATGTACAAGTTTTCCATCATTGTGTTTGCCTTGGTCGCGCCAATTTGCGTGCAGGCCAGTCCGCCCGAGATCCTGTTAGAGGCCTGCAATCTGTTCGATGCGGCTCCAAAGCGCTTGGAATGCTTGCGTGCGGCGACACGGTTGAATCAAACGGAGCCGCATTTCAACGCCCAACCGTCGACGTCGGCGCCTCTAGCCGCTTACTCAGCGCCGCCAGCGACCAAGGCCGCCAAGTCAAGCACTCGGCCAGCAACTTCCAGCGGAGCCACCTGCTATGTTGGACCCAGGGGTGGCACGTACACCATTACTGCCAGTGGGCGGAAAAACTATGGTGGATGTTGATGGCGCCAAGAAATGATGCGTCAGACTGGTTTGTGCGCGAGGGCTGCGCGTAACCCGGCAACAACCAAGGCTGAGATCATTCCGATCTGTGCCCAGGCCACCAGGAGCAGGAAGTCGAGCATCTGGCCGCCACGTTTCAGGTCATCCGGCACCACGGGCTCAACCAGCGTCGCTGCGAGATTGAAGGGTGGCATCGTCATCTTCAGCAGCAGGTTGACTGCCGGGGCTGAGCCCATGACGGCCGAGACGTAGATGGCTGCCATGATGGCCGTGCCAACGACTAGGCCGAGCAGGATGGGCTTGAGGATGCTTCGCATGGTCGGAATGTAGCAGGGCGCCAGAATGGAAAAAGCCCGCACGGGGCGGGTATCACAAGACTTCCGAGACGAACCAGGGTACGAATGGGCCAACCACGGGCACCCGCATCAGCAAGGTCCAGAGCCGTTCAAGCCTGCGCGCTACAGGATGCGCCAGGTGGACACGATCAGCAGCGCGAACTTCTCGGGGCGCCCAGTGGCCGCGACTTCTTCGATTTGAAATCGAAGAACTCCGAGTTCGCGAAATTTGGCGGCGTACCGCTTGAGCAGCGCCATCAGGGGCGTGATCATCAGCAAGATGATGAACCAATGTGCAGGGCTGAATGTTCGCGATAACGAGCCTCCCGAGAGCACTCTAGCAACGCTCGGCACCGAGCGTCCAGGAGGCTGCTGCAGCGCTGTTACAGTTGTGTATGAAGAGCAACAACAACCGATCGAGTATGTCGGACCACAAGAGTTATTAACACTGTGTATAATCCTGTAGTTATAAAGCACTCGATCAGCTGGTCACCTGCGGTGCAGGGAGATCTCGATGATGTTTACGATCAGGATGATGCAGATGGCTTGTTCATTGATGAGTTGTTTGAACTTCTTGAAGAGAGTCAGCAGATTCTGGAGTGTCTTGCACTGGGGCGCTTCCAAAGAATTCCTGACCCTCGGTTCAATGCTGCTCCAGTGCAGAGCGCCAAGGACGCCGGTTTCAACATCTACTACTTAAAAGCTTGGCGTCGTGATGGCGCCTTGGTGCCGTGGCGCGTGATCTACGGAATCCATCACGCTCTGAACCACACGAAGGTTCGAATTTTGGGATTGATGCCTAGGAGTGATGACTATGAACCAACCAGCGATTTTGGCCAGCGTGTGCATGCTGACTATGACAATTTCGGCATCCCTCGCGTCCCCCGTTGCTAGTGCCAATGCGGAAGCTCTCAAGGCTTTATCTAAGCCAATTCGGGCATCCGGAGTGGAAGCTGAACTTGAGAGGGTTGTTCGCGGTACCGTTGGTATGCGGGAGACAAAAAGCCAGGTGGTAAAGGAAGGGCGACCTGTTTCTGCGCGTCGTGCTGAGTTATTGAAGACTGAGCTTGGACAAAAAATGGTCCGAGATGCGAGAAAGGATCTCGGCAACGCTCTGCAAGCGCACGCGGTATCGAACGTAGCTGGGCTTAGATTGGCTGCAGGGATGTCGCAAAAGGAGCTCTGCGCAGCCACTGGCATACCTCAGCCTCACTTGTCTCGCTTGGAGAATGGAAAGGTTAAGACGCCCGAGCTCCCCACATTGGTGACTCTTTCCAAGGCGTTGGGAGTTAGCCTCGAAGTGCTGGTGGAAGCTTTCGTTGAAGACACGTCGGTAGCATGACTCAAGATAACAAGCCGATCGCGTATACCTTGTTTTGTGACGACATCCGTTATGAACGCGATCACAAGTATTCAGCACTTGGGGTGTATCAGACTGCTCTTGTCTTGAATTGCGATGAATTGGAGTTGCCGAAGTTTGTTGCGCTCACTGTCGTGGAGGTTCCGTCAAGTGCAATTGGACGGGCTGGTTCCATACGTTTGATGGATGGTGAAGAGGTGCTCATCGAGGGAGGTTTTACCGTTCCGGGACCGCCAGAAGGCAACAATGTCCCGCACCAATTTTTGGCCTCAATGCCTATCGAGGCGGTTCCTTTTGCAGCTAAGGTTGGGATGAGTTTGCAGGTTCAATTCTCTGTGGGCGAGTTTAAATATGTCAGCCCGATATTGCGAGTAGTGCGATCAGAAGAAGTAGCCTCCGTAGAGATGGAGGGGACATCTGTAGGTCAGCCGCCCAAGGTATGACCGTAAGAAGCCCACGCTCGAGCCCGCCCTGTGCGGGCTTTTTTACGACTGGATTCCTGGCCCGGCCGCGAAATTGAGCTGCAGGCGCGGCAAGCACCGGAGCGGCATGATTCGGTATCCCAACTCAGGAGACTACCGATGACCCCACAACAGTGGCCGCCCGAAGCCAAGGCGCGCGCCGAGAAGGCTATGGCAGAGCTGGAAGCCTTCTACGACGATTTCTGCAACAGCACTACCTACGGTCGCCAGCTTGAGCTCCCCAAGCTGCCGTTGATTCGACGGGAACTCGTGTCCGTCACTGAGGCCGACGGCTACGCGATGGAGCACCTTACTAGGCTCGACGACGTGTGCCGCCAGTTGACCCGCTCACGACAGCCGAGCAATTTTGACGAGTCACGGGTGCTGGTGTACGGACTGGGCGATGTTTCGAACATGCGCAGTTGGATGGCACAGCTCGGACTTTTGAGGGATGATGTGCGCCCGCACCAGCCCCAGTAGGGTTTGCCCACCACCCCCGGGGCCGGAAGACTTGGTGGATGGCAAACGAGTCTTTCTCCTTCGAAGAGGCCGCCGGCCTCACACCAAAACCCCAGCCAAGCGGCGCTGCTGATCCTGGCGGCTTCAGCTTGGAGGAGGCGCTTGGCAAGCCGGCCCAGGCCAGCCCGGGATTCATCCCCACCATCAAACGCACCGGCGGCCAGATGCTCACCACGGCGGCCACGGCGGCCGAGGACGTGGTGGGCCCCAACGCCGTCACGCGCGCTGTGCACGAAACCGGCCAGGGCATCATCGACCGCAACCCGGCTGGTATTCGCAGCCTGCGTGACCTAGTGGACAGCCCATGGCTCGCCGTCAAGGAATCGGTGGGGCAGTTCGCGCCGCAGATTGCTGCAGCCGCTGCTGGTGGTGCCGTAGGTGCGAGGGCTGGTGCAGCGCTGGGCAGTGTTGCTGGCCCTGCAGGTGCTGCAACTGGCGGTGCCATCGGCGGTGTGGCGGGTAGCCTGCTGCCGATCTTCACCCAGGAATACGGTGGTATCCGCCAGGAGCAGAAGGAATCCGGCCAGGAGGACAAGACCCGTGCGCTGGCCGCAGCCATCCCTGCAACCGCCCTGGAGCGCGTGGGTATGGGCAAGGCACTCAACGTGCTCAAGGGCGTGCCTGGTGGTGCTGCCGGAACCGTCCTCAAGGAAGTTGGGAAAGGCGTGCTGAAGGAGGGTGCGACCGAAGGCGCTCAGAACGTCATCGAGCAGTGGGGCGCGTTCAAGGACCCCACCAAGGCGGAGAACCTGGAGGACACTGCGCTGTCGGCTGCCATGGGCGGTATCGGTGGTGGCGTCATGGGTGCGGGCGCCGGTGCCATGGATGGTGCGCGCCGCCGAGCTCAGGAGCGCGCGGAGGTTCAGGTCCGTCAGAGTGCGGAGGCGGCCGCAGCAGATGCACAGGCCAAGGCGGACGCAACTCGCGAGGAGCAGCGTGCCGCTGCAGGCCAGGTTGCAACAGATGCCGCCGCGGTGCGATCGGGTGTGCTGGCAGACGAAGAGGGTGTTCAACCCGAGGTGCCTCAGACCACACCTCCAGATGGTCGAGCCGTATTGGAATCGCGCCGAGCGGCTGATCGCGCGCAGGCCAGCCCGGATGACGAAATTTACCAGTCCACCGGTGCTGATGTCAGGACAGCGCCCCCCGTGGCTGCCGAACCATTGCAGCAGGCTGCGGAACCGGTGGAATCAGACCCACGAACACCCAGCCAGCGCATGGGCATCAACCCGGATGCAGGCCCGCTGTCACGCAACGTGGCCACAGCCATCGACAGCGCGGCAGTGCAGGATGCACAGTTCCTCGGTGCCACGGACCGTGACCTGCAGGTGCGTCGCACGGGTCCGGGCGTCGCCGACGAGAGCAACGTGATCGACGTTGAGGGCCGCGTGGTGGAAGACCGTGCCCTCGGCATGCCGCGCCGCCTGACCACCGACACCCCAGAAGGCCTGCCGGTGGCAGCAGGTGTGGCCGAGCCCATCAATCGCACTGGCCAGCCGCTGCAGTTGAACATGGCGCACGCATTGCGCGCCCAGGCTGATCAGGCAGGCATGCAAGCTGCGGTGGTGCGCCATGCCAGCGGACGGGGCTATGACGTGGTGCCGCGCCTGCCCGCTCCGGCCGTAGTGGCGGCACCTGGTGGCGCGCCGTTCAGTACGCCAGCCGCCGCCCAGGCTGAGCTGCAGCGTCAGCAGTTGGGTGCCACGCACGAGCTGGCGCCTGCAGGCGGTGATTCCAGCCTGGGTTTTGTGCTGCAGAAAAAAGGCCAAAATACCGCTTCGTCGCTTGAAGGACAAGCGCAAGTAGCTATTAATTCGGGAGCAAATCGGGCAGGCAACTGGCGCGCCAACGCGCTCCAGGCCAACCGCGTTGCGCGCGAGTTGGGCATCGACCCCAAGGGCAAGCGCCTGGCCCAGGTGGTGGCGGAGATTGACGCGGCCGATGCGCAGCGCGCCGGTGTGCGACAGGACGGAGCCGACCTGGCTGCAGGGCAGATCGACCGTGAGTGGAGTGCCTTCGCCCCGGAGACCGGCACCCTGGGCGTGCCACGCGCCGAGATGCCGCAGATCAAGGCCGAGCACCGCGGCGCCCTGGTGAACTTCCTCAAGGCCCGGGGCATCGACAGCCGACCCGGCGAGGTGCCGGCGAACGACCTCAAGCCAACGCAAGCGGAGTTCGCGCCGGGCAAGGTGGAGAAGGCCCGCGCCTTCCAGGGGGGCGATCGCTCCATCCTGGTGTCGTCGGACGGCTACGTGGTGGATGGCCATCACCAGTGGCTGGCAAAGCGTGCCAACGGCGAGCCGGTGAAGGTGATCCGGCTGCAGGCGCCGATCCGCGAGGTCCTGGCGCAAACTGCAGAGTTCCCCAGCACGGCCAGCGGGCGCGGCGCGGCCCAGCCCAATAGCACAAGTCTGGCTGCTCTGCACGAGGCCAACGGCCCGTATCTTCCAAGCGCAGCCACCCGCACGCCGGAGGGTCGCTGGCAACCGGCCGTGAAGGTTGGGCAGGGCGGTGGCCGCCCCATTGATGGTGCACCGACGTTCAGCGATGCTGGAAGTGCCGCAGCCTGGGCCGGATACGAGCAGGCCAAGGGCCGAGACGGCGCGGATGTGCAGGCCCTGCAGCGGTTGCAGGATTCCATCCCCAGCAGGATTGGCAGCGTGGGGGTGGCCACCCCCACGGTGAACACCACCCAAAACGCTCCTGAATTGGTAGCTGCGGGCGCTTATGAACCAAGCGCTGGCAGTGCATCGGGGCCGAGTCAGGGGGGTGGCCAGCAGCAGGATCGCCCCCCAAGGTCTGGCCCACGGTCAGAAGCTGATTCAAATCGCGTTTCAAACGCGATTAACAAAGCGCCAGCAGCTATCAATTCAGGAGCGAATCCCGGGGCGGTGGGCTCAGGTGCAGCACCACGGTCCACCACCAGGATCGAGGACTTCGGCGAGACCCTGCAGGGCGCCCGCAAGATGCTCTACGCGGAGGCTTATGCCGACGGCATGGCCAAGGCCAAGGAGCTGGACATCAAGGCGCATCCGCTGTCCAAGACATGGCCCGAGCCGGACTACCAGAAGCTGTTGGAGGGCGGGGCACCGCTGCAGGCTGTCTCTCTGGCGCGCGCAATGCGCGAGGCCGTGCCCAACAAACCCCAGTCGTCCTGGAAGCTCAAGGGTTGGTCCGCGCGCGTGGAGTCGCTGCGCGATTTTGCCGAAGACATCCTGTCCGGGGCCGCCGATGCCCAGACCGTGATGCGGGACGCGCAAGACGCTGGGGTTCGGGAGGTGACAAACAAGGCTGCCCTGTATGAAGCCATGGGCCACGAGCGCTCCCTGAAAGGCATCGATCTTTCTGCGGGGCGCTACTCGATGTACGACCGCGTGGAATACAACCCGCCGCGCACCATCTGGAGCGTGTCACGCGAAGCCAAGGGCGGTGCCTTCGGCAACTGGCCGCGCGAGCTGGCCAAAGGCGACACCCGCGAGGCAGCGATTGCCGCCTTCAAGAAGCGCGCTGAGGAACTGCTGGCCGAGGAGCGGGCGCCTGCCAAGGGCGCGGCCTTCGAGATCTACGGCAAGCGCGCTGGCGGCGCCCGAGAGTTCTTCATCGGCAAGAAGATCGGCCGCAACGTCGCCGAGCTCAAGGCGGGCTTTGCCGATATCAAGGCAGCGCGGCAGTACCTGGCCGACAACCAGACCGGGTTGGAAAACCTGCTGGACAAGTACAAGGCCATCCCGCCGGTGCGCTCGGGCACCAATGCACCCCGCATCGGCGAGGACTACCGCAAGGGCGCCGATGTGACGCCTGAGCAGTTCCAGGAGGAATTCGGCTTTCGGGGAGTTCAGTTCGGCAACTACGTGGAAGGCGGGCGGCGCCAGCAGGATCTGAATCAGGCATACGACGCACTGATGGACCTGGCCGCTGTGCTGAACCTGCCGCCCCGGGCGCTGTCGTTGGGTGGCCGTCTTGGCCTGGCCTTCGGCGCGCGCGGCACCGGCGGCACGGATGCCGCAGCTGCCCACTATGAGAGTGGGAACGTGGTCATCAACCTGACCAAGCGCGAGGGCGCGGGCAGCCTGGCGCACGAGTGGTGGCACGGCCTCGACAACTACTTCTCACGCGAGCGTGGCGACGGCGGCACCTACATGACCGAGCGGGACCAGGGCGGGGAGGGCGTGCGCGAGGAAATGCGAGCTGCCTTCCGCGAGGTAAACGGTGCCATCAACCGCACGCGCATGCAGGAGCGCAGCCGCAAGCTGGACGACCGTCGCACCAAGGACTACTGGACCACCAAGCCCGAGATGTCGGCGCGGGCCTTCGAGAGCTACGTGATCGCCAAGCTGCAGGACCAGAACGCCGGCAACGACTATCTGGCCAACGTGGTGGGAGCGAGCGCCTTCGCGCTGGAGGGGGGCTATCCATATCCCACTGCGGGTGAACTGCCGGTGATCCGTGGTGCCTTCGATGGGTTCTTCGAGACCGTGGAGACGCGCCAAGGAGAGGGCGGGGCGACCGTGCTTTACAACACCAGCGACAGCAAGCCGCCCGCGCGCGGCCTATCGCTTGAAGAAGCTCAGCAGGCGGTGCAGCAGGCCCTTGCGGGTATGAGCAACCCGCCACCAATCGACATCGTGACCCGGAGCCAGGAGCTTGGGGTCGATGCGCCTGACGGCGTAATGGGGGCGGCGATACCAGGCGAGGGCCGCATCGTCATCGTTGCCTCCGCTCACGGGAGTGCTGACGCTGTCATCGAGACGGTTTTCCATGAGATGTTCCACCTGGGGGTGCGCAATGTGTTGCCGGCCCCCGATTATGTGCAGACCATGCTGGACTTGGCAAAGCGCGACGCCCGCATTCAGGCATACGCGAATCAGTGGAAGAAAGAGGCCGCCGATGCACCCCAGCAACTGCAGGCCCTGCGCGACCGTGGGCACACAGGAAGCGAACTGAGAGCCCAATACGAGGCGCTGGCCATAGAGGAAGGCCTTGCGGTGATGGCCCAGGAACTGAAGGCGAAGAAGCAAGCCGGTACCGGCCTTGGCCTGCGGGTGCGCGCCCTGGCCGGCTGGTTCGCCAGCGTTGCCGACCGCATGGGCATGACTGGCCTTGCTGACCGAATCCGCAAGATGACCTACAACGAGGCCGAACGCTTTGTGCTGAAGGCCATCGAGCACGCCGGGCGGGCGCCACTCAGCCAGGACCGCCCGGATGGTGCGCGGTTCCGTGCTGCCGGGCAGACCGACACACCCACGTTCCAGAACTGGTTCGGAAGCAGCAAGGCTGTGGACGATGCTGGCCAGCCGCTTCGGGTCTTCCACGGCACTGGCGGTGACTTCAGTGCCTTCAGCCGCGACCGGGCAGGAGCCGCGACGGGGGCCGCCAACACCGGCATGGGTTTCTTCTTCACCGACAACGCCGAGGTGGCGGGGAACTACGCCCGCATGTCACGGGACGCCCAGGCCATCATGCCGGTGTACCTGTCGCTGCAGAACCCAGTGCGGCTGGAAGCCAAGAACATGATGGAGGCCGACAAGCTCCTGATGTCTGGGCTGAAGCCAGAGAACGACGGGGCGATCATCCGGGTGGCGATGCGGGACGGTGGCACCCAGACTGTCTACATGGCCCGCCAGCCCGGCCAGATCAAGTCCGCCACCGGCAACCAGGGAACATTCGACGCCAGCAATCCCGATATCCGGTACCGCTCCCCCGGCGAGAACTCGACGGCCGGGCGAGTGGGCGATGTGTTGAAGTCGGTGACGGTGGCCAACCTCAAACAGCAGGCCGGCTACAAGGCCGCCGACTACCGTGGCCTGGGCCTGCAACTGCTCGGGCGCCGCCAGCTGGTGGACGTGTACGGCAACACGATCCCCGAGCTGCGCAGCTACAGCGACCTGATGGCGCGCATGGACGCCGACAAGAACGAGGCGGGCTCCGGCGCAGACCAACTGGCGCAGGACTGGGCCCAACTACCCGACGAGCGCGCTCTGGCCGAGCTGATGCACGATGCCACCCTGGCGCAGATCGACCCATCCAAGGATTTCGTGGAGGGTGACAACAAGACCGACTGGATCCGGCTGCGCGCCAAGCACCAGGCCCTCACGCCTGCGGCCAAGGAGGTCTACGCCCGGGCCCGCGACACCTACCGCCAGCACATGCGCGACGTGCGCAGCGCCATCAAGGAGCGCATCGAGCGCACCGAGATCAGCTCCGAACGCAAGGCCGCCATGCTCAAGCGCATGGACGACGAGTTCTTCGGCCACATCAAGGGCGTGTACTTCCCTCTGGCGCGCTTTGGCCAGTACGTGGTGGTGGTCAAAGACGCCGAGGGCAAGGTGGCCAACGTCAGCCGGGCCGAGACCATGGCCGAGGCAGACGCCACGCGGCGCCAACTGGTGACGGCGTTCCCCGCCGGGAAGGGCTTCGCCGTGGGCAAGGTGCTCAAGGCCAAGGACTTCGTGGCCGAGCGCGACAGCGTGGGCCGTGGCTTCATGGAGCAGCTGTACGGCGTGCTGGACAAGCAGGGCATGGACACCAAGCAGCGCGCGGAGCTGGAGGACGCCCTGGGCCAGCTGTACCTATCCTCGCTGCCCGACCTGTCCTGGGCCAAGCATGGCATCCACCGCAAGGGCACGGCCGGCTTCAGCCAGGACGCGCGCCGGGCCTTCGCCCAGAACGTGTTCCACGGCGCCAGCTACTTGGCCAAGCTGCGCTACGGCGACCGCCTGCAGGACGAACTGGGCGAGATGCAGCGCCGCGTGGACGCCGGATCTACCGACAGCGGCTTCGACTCCGTGAAGGCCCAGCAGGTGGTGGACGAGATGGTCAAGCGCCACGATGCGGCCATGAACCCCAAGACGAATGGGCTTTCCACCATGCTCACCAGCCTGGGTTTCATCTTCCACCTGGGCCTGTCGCCAGCATCGGCCATGGTCAACCTGACGCAGACGGCACTGGTGGCCTATCCGGTGATGGGTGCGAAGTGGGGTTTCAAGAAGGCCAGCACCGCGCTGCTCAAGGCCTCGGGCGAAGCGGCCCGGGGAAAGAACGACATCACGGGCAGCCTGAGCGCTGAGGAGAAGGCCGCTTTCGACGAGGCGGTCCGCTCGGGCGTGATCGATGTGACGATGGCCCACGACCTGGCTGGCATCGCCCAGGGGGAGGACCAGAACGTGTCGTACAAGCTGCGGCCCGTCATGCGCGCGGCCAGCTGGATGTTCCACCACGCCGAGAAATTCAACCGGCAGGTGACCTTCGTGGCCGCCTACCGCCTGGCGCGCGAGGCCGGTGCGGGCGACAAGGCTGCCTACGAGCAGGCCGTGCAGGCCACCTACGACGGCCATTTCGACTACAGCTCCAACAACCGCCCCCGGGCGATGCAAGGGAACGTGGCGAGGGTGGTGCTGCTGTTCAAGCAGTATGGCCAGAACATGGTCTACACGCTGATGCGCAACGCCCACCAGTCCCTCAAGGGCGCATCGCCGCAAGAACGTGCGCAGGCGCGCAAGGCGCTGGGCGGCCTGCTGACTATGCACGGACTGGCGGCCGGGGCCCTGGGCCTGCCCATGGTCACCACGCTGCTGTCCGCCGCCTCGATGCTTGGGGGCGACGACGATGAGCCTTGGGATGCCCAGGTAGCGCTGCAGAACATGCTGGCCGACACCTTTGGGCAAAAGCCTGCAGAGGTGCTGGCCCACGGTCTCTCGCGCCTGACCCCCTGGGACATCTCGGGCCGGGTGGGTCTGGACAAGCTGATCTTCCCGGACGTGCAGGAGGGGCTGGAGGGCCAGCGCCTGGGCGAGTCCGCCATGGCCGCCGCCCTGGGCCCGGTGGCCGGCATTGGCATCAATGTGCTCAAGGGCGTGCAGGACATGATCGAAGGGCGCTATGCGCGCGGGCTGGAGGCGATGGCGCCCAGCGTGCTGCGCGGGCCGCTCAAGGCCTGGCGCTACGAGACCGAAGGCGTCAAGGACAAGAGCGGCATCGTGGTGCAGGACGAAGTGGACGCTGCTTCGCTGCTGGGCCAGGCGGCCGGGTTCTCGCCTTCGAGCGTGCGCAATTCCTTCGAGGGCAAGAGCGCTATCGTCCAGCACGACCGCGTGCTACAGGCCCGGCGCAGCGCTTTGGTGGAACAGTTCGCCATGGCGGCCATGGCCGGTGATGAGGAGGGCAAGGCCGAGGCGCGAGAAGCCGCGGCCAAGTTCAACGAGAAGAACCCGAACCGGCGGATCCTGCCGATGCAGTTGGCGCAGAGCGTGAACATGCGGCAGAAGCGGATCCGGGAGGCGCAGGAGGGTGTGTATCTGCCGGGCAAGCGGCGAGATGCGCTGGAAGCTGGGCGATTCGCGGTGCAGGATTGAGTGCGCGCTGGCACATACCGACCAATAGTCGGGATGTGGTGTCTGGTGGCTAAGGGTCGGATTTCAAATCTGAACCATTTGCAAGTCCTTGATTTTGTTGAACTCCTGCAGAAAACCGGAATTGCGTTGCACTGTGGATGCATCCAGTGATGCACAATCCCGGTCATGCCGTCCGATCAGATCGTCCAAACCGCCATTGCCCTTCTCGGGCCCGCCGCCATTTGGCTCTCACAAAGCCGCAGCGTCCGCTTTCAGCGGTGGGCCTGCATCGTCGGACTGATGAGTCAGCCGTTCTGGTTCATGGCAACGTGGGCCAGCGGGCAGTGGGGGGTGTTCGTCGTCGCGGTGGTGTGCGCGCTGGCCTGGCTCAAGGGGTTGTGGGTGCACTGGCTGGCGCCGCGCCGGGACACGGGCATCAGCACAATAGCACTTCCACCGAGCAGCATGCGGCCATGAACCTGACCCAGTCAATGCGCGGGAACCTGTCGCCGCAGGCCAAGTGTTTGCGCGGGTCGAAATCATGCTGAAATTCCCACCAATCGGCCCGAAGGCCGCGCCAATGCTGGCTTGAGGCTTGGACTTTTAATCCGTTTGTCGTGGGTTCGACCCCCGCACGTCCCACCAAAATTTGGTTATGAATTAAGCACTTAGCGCAGAAATGCCTGGGTGCTTTTTTTTGGGTGGAGCAGAATCTGTGCGTTCGCATGTTGTGAAAACTCCCATCAGAGTTTTTCCACCTCACCCGCCTTGGGCTGCCATTTCAGCAGCCGCTTTTCGATTCGCCCGACCAGTCCATCAAGGATCAGGGCAAAGGCGGTGAGAACCAGGATGCCTGCCATCACGGTATTGATGTCAAAAGTACCCTCGGCCTGCAGGATCAGGTAGCCCACCCCCTGGCTGGAGCCCAGATACTCTCCGACCACCGCGCCCACAAAAGCCAGCCCCACCGAAGTGTGCAGAGAACTGAAAACCCAACTGGTGGCGCTGGGCAGATAAACGTGGCGCAGCAGCTGTCGCTGGCTTGCGCCCAGCATACGCGCGTTGGCCAGCACTACGGGGCTCACTTCCTTGACGCCCTGGTAGACATTGAAGAACACGATAAAGAACACCAAAGTGACGCCCAATGCCACCTTTGAGCCCATGCCCAGGCCAAACCACACCGAAAAAATAGGTGCCAGAACAATGCGCGGCATCGAGTTGAAGGCTTTGATGTAGGGCTCCAGCAGGGCTGATGCGGTGGGTGAGAGCGCGAGCCACAGGCCGCCTGCAAGCCCGCTGCACGCGCCAATGGCAAAGGCCATCGCAGTCTCCATCAGAGTGACAGCCAGATGGCGATAAATATCGGCATCGGTGACGAACCAGTCCCAGATGCGCTCGAGAATCGCCAAAGGCTGACCAAAGAAGAACGCTGCCTGGCGGTCGTTGTCGAACATGAATGGTGGAATAAACCCAGGCCGGGTCATTGCGTCCCAGAACAGGAACAGCAGCACCAGCAGGCCCAGCTGCCATGCACGCATGGTGGCTGCGCGCGGTTTGATCGTTTGCCACATGGTCTCAAGTCGCCTTTTGCAACTGTTGTTGATAGCCCTTGAGCACTTCGCTGCGCAGGACATCCCAGATGCCGGCGTGTAGTTCGCGAAAGCGTGCGGTGGATTTGATTTCTGCAACGTCGCGGGGACGTGGAATATCGATCACGAATTCGCCCATGGGATAGGACGCGGGGCCAGCGCTCATCACCACCACGCGGTCGCTCATGGCAATGGCTTCGTCCAGATCGTGGGTGATGAAGAGCACAGCTTTGCGTTTGGCCTGCCAGAGCTGAAGCAGCTCGTTTTCCATGAGTTGGCGGGTCTGGATGTCGAGTGCGGAAAACGGCTCGTCCATCAGGATGATGTCGGGGTCGAGCACCAACGTTTGCGCCAGGCTGGCGCGCTTGCGCATGCCGCCACTCATCTGGTGTGGATACCGGTCGCCAAACCCTGCCAGGCCTACGCGGGCAAGCCAGTCCTGTGCCTGGGCGGTGGCTTCCTTCGAAGGGGTTCCGCGAAACTCCAGCCCAGCCGATACGTTGGCCAGTGCTGTGCGCCAGGGCATCAGGCTTTCGGCCTGGAACATGTACCCGGCACGCCGATTGAGCGTCGTAAGGTGTTCGCCAAACACCGTCACGCTGCCCGTGCTGGGCGCCAGCAGACCGGCGGCCACGTTGAGCAGCGTACTTTTTCCACACCCCGTGGGGCCCACAACGCTGACGAATTCGCCTGCACTGACGTGCAGGTCCACGTTTTCAACAGCGGTATAGCGCTGGCCCGGAGCGTCCTTGCTGACGAAGGTGCAAGCCACGCCCGAGAGCGTGAGCGCTGGCGGTTGCCCGCTGGGGTTGCGGCCGTTGTGCACGTCAGCCGCGCTTGCGGGCATGGGCTTTCTTGACGAATTCGTTGGTATAGACCGCATCGAGGTCGAGTTTTGCGGCAGCAATTTTGGGGTCCACGCTGGCCAGAGCACGGAATGCGGTGCGAGCCCCGGCGGGTGGAATCATGCCATCGGGCGAAAGGGCTTTTTGCGCGGCCAGAAAGCCATCGATATAGATGGCGCGGTCGCCCAGCAAATAATTTTCGGGCACGACCTTGATCACATCGCCAGGGCCAGCTGCCTGGATCCAGCGGTCGGCCCGCACCATGGCGTTGGTCAGCGCCTGTATGGTGGCAGGGTGCGCCTCCACAAAGGGGACAGGCGCATACAGGCATGCTGCGGGCATGGGGCCGCCAAAGACCGCTTCGGCCTCAGACACGATGCGTGTATCGGACACGATCTTGAGATCGCCTGAGCGCTGCAGTAGCGTGATGACCGGGTCAAGATTGCTGATGGCGTCGATCTGCCCCGACCGCATCGCGGCCACCGCGCCGCTACTGGCGCCCACGCCCACAAAGCTCACCTCGCTGGGTTTTACGCCAGCCTTTGCCAGCACGTAGTTGACCATCACGTTGGTGGAGCTGCCGGGCGCCGTCACACCAATCTTTTTGCCACGCAGATCGGCAATGGATTTGTAGTGGGGCATGGTCTTTGGGTTGATACCCAGCACCACCTGCGGCGCCAGTCCTTGCAGTACAAAGGCGCGCATGGGCTGGCCCTTGAACTGCATGTTTACGGTGTGCTCAAAAGCACCGGAGACTACATCAGCACTACCTCCCACCACGGCCTGCAGCGCTTTGGAGCCGCCCGCGAAATCGACCACAGTGACGTCCAGCCCCTCGTCCTTGAAGTAACCCAACTGCTCGGCGATGGTCAGCGGCAGGTAGTAGAAGAGATTTTTGCCCCCGACCGCGATCGTGAGCTTTGGTTTTTCGATGGACTGGGCCAGTGCAATGCCGGGTAGTGCAGCACTGGCAAGTGCGGAGGCCATGAGGTGGCGGCGGTTGAGCATGGGTGTGTCTCCTTTGGTTTGATTTGACTTCCCACACTGCAGGCCCCATGGGAAGTGGCTGGCAAGGCATCGTAGCACCGCAAGCGCGCAAACTGCAGCCGACTGCCCGTTTTTGCGGCAGTGCAACACAAACCCATGTAAGCCGGGCACTTGCGCACGGCTTGTGTAGGCAGGTCACGGGTTGTCCACAGGTTTGTCCCCGTGAAATGGGGAGAACCTTGTGGGGTCACCCATGCTCATCGGCCATTCGTCCTACACGCGGTTGTCGCGCGTCCACAGCAGGCACTCGTGCCGGGTCGAGTCTTCGGGCGTGCGGGGTGTTTCTGCCTGTGCCTGGTAAGCGGGGGCAGCTACCAGGGCCCGAGGGGGTGTCAGCCAGCAAAATCAAAAAACCCCGCTACCTTTTCGATAGCGGGGTTTTCTTTACTGACTTGGTGCCGGAGAGATGAATCGAACACCCGACCTTCTCATTACGAATGATGGGATAGGTGTATTCTGCCGTGTTGATTAATGCTGATAGAATCAATACAAATCAACAGCTTACTATAAAATAACTGGATGCAAAACCAGTCAAAGCGTTGATTGAAATTCGGTTGTTTTCAGCAAATCGTCTTACATCCGCCCTTACATCCTGGCCGATGTAAGACCGCAAGAGGCACCACATGGCAAAGATTGCATTCACCGCTGGCCGGGTCGCGGGGTTCAAGTGCCCGCCCGACAAGAAGCAGGCCTTTCTGTGGGACGTGACCGCGCCGGGGCTGGGGCTCAGAGCAACGCCAGCCGGAAAACCTGCCTATGTGTTTCAGGGTGAGTTTCAGCAAAAGACCATCCGAATCACCATTGGCAACCCTGACGCCTGGAGCATTCCCCAAGCGCAAGGAAAGGCCCGCGAACTGCAGCGCCAGATTGACGAAGGCCACGACCCCCGAGACTTGAAGCGCGAGGTGTTGGCCACCGCCGTAGAAAAGAAAGCCGCAGCCGCTGCGCAAGCCGTGACTGTGGGCGAAGTTTGGCCGCTGTATCTGGCGAACGGCAAGCCCAAGCGCAGGGACGCATGGAAGCCCCGCTATCGTGCTGACCTGGAAGCGATGGCCGCGCCCGGTGGTGAAAAGAAAAAACGAGGGCAGGGCGTGACAAGGCCGGGGCCGCTCTATCCGCTGCTGGCACTCCCACTGACTGGCGTGAACGAGGACACGCTGAAAAGCTGGTACGACCGCGAAGCCGTGTCAGGCAAACACCAAGCCGCCCGCGCGCTGATGATGTTCCGGGGGTTCCTGCGCTGGTGCAGTGCCCGCCCTGAATACCGCACCATGACCGACCGCGATGCAGGCAAAGCCGCCGCCATCGTGGAGAGCCTGCCCAGCAACACGCGCCGCACCGATGCCCTGGAAGCCGCCCAGGTTCCCGGCTGGTGGGCTGGTGTAGAGCAACTGAGCAACCGCACCGCAAGCGCCTACCTGCGCGCCTTGCTGCTGACGGGTGCCCGCCGTGAAGAACTGGCCGCACTGACTTGGGCGAATGTGGATTTTCAGTGGCGCAAGCTGACCATTGCCGACAAGGTGGAAAGCACCCGAACCATTCCCCTGAGCCCCTATGTGGCGCACATGCTGGCAACGCTGCCGAGGGTGGGGCCGTATGTGTTTGCCAGCACGGGCAAGGCAGGGCGCATTACAGACACCCGCAACAGCCATGCAAAGGCCCTGCAAAGCGCTGCAATCGAGGGGCTGACAATTCACGGACTGCGCCGTTCCTTTTCGCTGCTTGGAGAGGCTGCCGGGGCACCTGCCGGGGCTATCGCGCAAGTGATGGGCCACAAGCCAAGCGCAACAGCCGAGGGCTACAGGCCGCGCAGCATTGACGCCCTGCGCCCGTTTCTGGAACAGATAGAGGCGCACATTCTGGCCCTGGCCGGGGTGCAGTTTGACGCCCAGGCCGCGCCCGGTGCGCTGCGTGTGGTGGTGTAACGTATAATTCACAGACCCATGTTTGAAGTGCAGACCTACCTGAGCCCCAGTGGGCAAGACCCATACGCGCAGTGGCTTGCCACGCTGGCAGACAGACAAGCAAGGGCCCGTGTGCTTGTGCGAGTGGGCCGCATGGCCGCTGGCAACTTTGGGGACTGCAAACCCATTGCCGAGGGGGTTTGGGAGCTGCGCGTTGATTGGGGGCCGGGCTACCGCGTGTATTACGCCCAAGCCGGAAAGCGCCTTGTATTGCTGCTAGCCGGTGGAGACAAGCGCACCCAGCAAGCCGACATTACCGCCGCCCTGGCGAACTGGCACGACTGGCAACAGCGAAGGAAAACGACATGACCACAAATACGCAACCCGCAAGCCGTCCGCACGATGCCGCCGTGGTGGAGCTGCTGAAAGCCGACCCAGATTTTGCCAATGAGTATCTGGCCGCTGCCCTTGAAGAAGCCGACGAGTCCGGCGGCCAAACTGCGCTACTGGCTGCCCTGCGCCATGTGGCAGAAGCACAAGGCATGGCAGCAGTGGCAGAGCGTGCAGGCATCCCGCGCGAAAGCCTTTACCGCGCGCTGGGGCCAAACGGAAACCCGACCGTAAAAACGCTCCTGGCGGTATTGAGCGCTGCCGGATTGCATTTGGCTGTGACGCGCCAGGACAACGCGCACGCTTGGCCTTTTCGCCCCAGCTAGGCAGGGTCGCAATCCTGCCGTAAGGCTAGTTCCCCCAAGGCCGCTCCCGGTGCGCGGCGCGTGGTGGCTGGGTGATACGCAATCTGTATCGTCATACGCTACAATCAACCCGTGATTAAGTCATTCCGTCACAAGGGGCTTCAAGCCTTTTTCGAGCGAGGCACCAAGGCAGGGATTCAAGCCGCCCATGCGCCTAAGCTGGCCCGGCAATTGGCCCGACTCGACCAAGCGCAACAGCCCCAGGATATGAACCTGCCCGGCTGGGGTCTGCACTCATTGCAAGGCCCCCTGAGCGGGCATTGGTCGGTGTCCGTGAATGGCAATTGGCGTATGACGTTCGCATTTGAAGGTGTGAATGCCGTACTGGTGGACTATCAGGACTACCACTGAGACAGGAGAAACAACGATGGCACGCATGTTCAACCCCCCGCACCCTGGCCTGACGCTGCGCGATGATGTTTTGCCCGCGCTGGGGCTGAGTGTGACCGAGGCCGCCCAGCAGTTGGACGTGTCCCGCGTGACCCTATCGCGCGTACTCAATGCCCGCGCTGCCATATCACCGGAAATGGCCTTGCGCATCGAGGCATGGCTAGGTGTGGAGCGTGGAGGGGATGCCCGCGTGTGGCTGGCAGAGCAAAGCGCCTACGACATGTGGCAGGCTGCCCAGCGATTCAAGGCTGCACCCATGCACGTTCAACCCGCGCCCGCTTTGGCCTGAGAGTTTCGCCCCAGCTAGGCAGGGCTGCAATCCTGCTGTAAATCCAGCTCCTCCCGCTGGCCTGCTGGGGCACCTATTGAGGGAGCCGCATTCGGGAGGGTGCTTTGCAAGTCATCATTAAAATCAACGACAGGCAGGCCCTGCCAGTTCGAGCCATCCCTCTACTGACTGATTGGCACGGACTTTCACCTGACGGACTGGCGCAGATTCTGGCTGGGGACTCTGACCACTGGCCATCGTTTGACGGACTGACCGCGCACCGTCTGCACTCCGATGGCAGCATAGAGGCAATACCGCCGCGCTGGTGGGTAAGCTGGGTTGTTGGCGAACTGGAAGCCACCAGCAACACAATCAAGGCCAAGGAAACCAGCCGCGCAACAGGCAGGCAACAATGGCGGCGTGAATCGCTAGCGCAGTTGCCCGCAGGGGTGTTTGTGTGGCGTGACGAGTTCGAGGCCGCCCACTCCAATGAATACCGGCCTGACGGGAGGCGCGCCCGCTCCAACCCCGAAGGTTTTGACCCAAGTGCCCACGCCTTGGACTTCAACCCGAACCCAAATCCATTGATTGCCCCTGCACCATTGGTGATGGAGGGGTTTGAGCCGTTGATTGCCCCACCAGGTTCCCGGAACCTTGAGCACCTTTGGTTTGTGCGCGGCTTCTACAGTGCCAGCGACAACGACGCCCATTGGCTGGGCCTCAAAAGTCTCACGCCGCATGAAGCGGCGGCGCTTTTGTGTGGACGTGACCCCTTGGTTCAACGGGGTTGTGACGAGCAATGTGTCGTACTACTAGAACGCAGATTGACGGACTACAACGAGAGTCACCCGGCCCGCCGTTCCTGGCGCGAATGGCACGGTGTGGCAAAGGAAATCGAGGCCGAATACGAAAAGGGCTTCGATGCGCTTTTTGCCGAACTGGCGCAAACGCCCAACACGTCAACTGCTGGAGCGCCCGCACAGCCCCAGGCCGCCCCGCCCGCGCCCATGGCAGACAGCGCCAGCAATGCTAAGCCGTGGCTATCGATTGACCAGCAAGACCCAACACCTGCGCAACTCTGGTACACGCCCGCCCGCTACTTTGCGCGTCAATTGGCTATGGAGAACCCCGCATTACTTGCAAACCGTAAGCGATTGGCCGACAGGGTAGCGACGGCACTTTTCAACGCTGGATTTAAAAAGCGTGGTGGCAAATTGCGGTTTGAGAGCGGCACAGTTCTAAAAGCACTCACTAACGTGACACTGGGCTGAAAAACTCTCAAACTCTCACTGAAAGTTTTAACGTAAATCGGGCTGTAAGCTTTTATCCATGCGGGTTTTAGCAAACTTTAGTAAGAGCTTGCAAGCATTAAAAGCACTTTCCCAATAGTGAACCTCAACAGCGCAAAACGCGCAGAGAGGTTCACAAGTGAAAACATCATCCGAACAACGCTTCACACCGCTGGAGCTTGAAACCCGCCCCACGGTAGACACCGCCGCATATGCACACTACATGCACATTGCGAAACAGACCGCGCGCATACACGCCTGCAAAGAATCGGGGCCTATCCGTCCTATTCGCATACCTGGCACCGCCAAACTTCATTGGCCAGTAGCTGAAATCCGCCGCGTGCTGGGAGTAGCGCCATGAGCGCCGCCATCAATCGCCTGCTGTTGGCGCTGTGGTGCGCAGCGCCGTCCCGCTGGTTTCACCGTGGGAGGGCCGCCAAATGAAAACGCCCGACACCACAAATGCAGTATCGAGCGCTACCCGGCAAGGTGCGCAGATTATCGCCCCAGGTGGACTGCCCGCCAAGCTGAATACGGTGACTGCCGAGGTTCTGGCCCGTTTGCTCCACTACGAACGCCTGACCAGCCTGGACGCCGTGGACGAAGCCAGCACGACGCGACTATCAGCCGTAACGTTCTACCTCGCGGAAAAATACGGATGGCCTATCCAGGCTCAGGACAAGGCCACAGGGTGCCGTGATGGCCGCGTGGCATGGGTGGCTGAATACTTCCTTGAACCGGAAATCGTCGCCTGCGCAATGGCTGCTGGCGCTGATAACTGGTGCACCAAGGTTCGGACTGCACGCCGGGCTCGCCGCTCAAAAGCTGCCGAAGCAAAGCGCATTGCGGACCGTTTCAACGCTGCGCTCAAGAGCCGCCGCCATCATCCGGGGCAGCAAGGTTTGTTTGAAGGGGATGCAGCATGAGGCAAGCCCCTGAACAACTCTCTTTCCTGCCGCCCCTACCGTTTTGCCCGACCTGGCCCAAGCGCGGAACCCTGGCAGACCGCGCCCTTGGAATGCTGATGGATGGCCGAATGATTGACCATCCAGACTTCGAGGGCAGTACACAAAGCTGGCGCTTGGGTGCGGTGATATTCACGCTGCGGACATTGGGTTGGCCGGTGGAAACCATCGAGGTGCCCAGCCCCACCGATGACAACCCGCACCGCATCATTGCCCTGTACCACCTTGACGGGAAATACACCGCGCAAGCACTGGCATTGAACGGGGGTGGCACATGATGGCCGCGCCTGCTGACCGCGCACGCGATGCGCTGCAAGCTATACCGCCCGACCTGCCGCGTGATGAATGGGTGAAGGTGGGCATGGCTGCACAAGCTGCTGGCCTTGACTTCGACGCCTTCAATGATTGGAGCGCCGGGGCCGGGAACTACAACGAACGCGACGCCCGCGATACGTGGCGCAGCATCAAGTCTGGCGGAGGCGTAGGGGCTGGAACTCTTTTCCGCGTGGCTGCTGAAAACGGCTGGCGCATTCGTGAAGGCAAGCCCCTGCGATGCCTACAGCAAGCTCCCAGAAAAGCCCCAGAGCCGCCGCGCATGCCTTCCTCCGGCATGAGCCCTGCCGAAGTGTGGGCGCGCTGCAAGCCCGCAACCGCCGCGCATCCGTACATCGTTGCTAAACGCGCCGCCGGGGTGCCGCTTGACGGCCTGCGCGTGGTGCCCGATGGCGACCCGTTGCACATACAGGCGCAGAGCATGGCCGGTGCGCTTGTGGTGCCCGTGCTGCGCCCCAGCGGAGAGCTTGCGACCGTGCAATGCATCGCGCCGCCTGAGACCGCCGCGCGCATGAAGGCGAAGGGCTTGAATGACAAGCCGAACCTACCGGGCGCAACCTTGCAGGATGGCTATTTCACGGTGGGCGAACTGGTGCCCGGTGGCGTAGCGCTTGTGTGCGAAGGCATTGGCACCGCGTGGGCCTGCTGGCAAGCGACCGGGCATTGCGCCGTGGTGTGTTTTGGCTGGGGCCGTGTGGCGCGCGTAGCTGCCGACTTGCGCCAGGGTGATGCATCCGCCCGCCTGGTGCTGGTGCCCGATGTTGGCAAAGAAGAAGCCGCCGAAAGGATAGCTCGCGAAGTCGGCGCTGCTGTGGCCTACATGCCAGAAGGAGAGGCGCAGAACTTCGACGCAAACGACCTTGCACAGCGTGACGGTTACGACGTGCTGGCCGATGTGCTGCAAGCCGCGCGCGAGCCTGCACTGCCGCCCCTGCCGCTGTCTGTGGCATTTGCCGACGAACTCCCCGACACCTTCACGCCGCCCGATGAGCTGGTGGAAGGGGTGCTAACCGCTGGCGATGGCAGCGTGCTCTATGGCGATAGCAATAGCGGAAAAACCTTTTTCGTTATCGACATGGCCGCCGCCGTGGCGCGTGGTGCGCAATGGATGGGGCGCAACACCGAGCCGGGCTTGGTGGTGTATCTGGCCGCTGAGAGCCCCGCATCCGTGCGTGGCCGATTGCAGGCATACCAAAAGCACCACGGAGTGCGCGTGCCTAACTTCGCCATTGTGCAAAGCCCTATCGACTTGTTTGATGGGGATGCCGACACCGAAGCCGTGATTGCCGTAGTGCGCCAGTTGGAGAACCAGCGAGGCCAAAAGGTGCGCCTGATTGTGGGTGACACCCTGGCACGCCTGAGCGCTGGTGCGAACGAAAACGCCGGGCAGGATATGGGCCTGGTGGTGCGCCGCTTCGACCGCATCCGCAGCGCCTGCAATGCGCATTTCCTGCTGGTGCACCACAGCGGAAAGGCAGCCGCGAACGGTGCGCGGGGCTGGAGTGGCATCCGCGCCGCAGTGGATACGGAAATCGAGGTAACCGACAGCGCGCAAGGCCGCTGCGCTGAAATCACCAAGCAACGCGACCTGAGCACCAAGGGCGAACGTATCGGGTTTCGACTGGACACCGTGACGCTGGGCAGCACGAAATGGGGGGCCGCTGCTACGTCCTGCGTGGTGGAGGCTGCTGATGCCCCAGACAAGCCCCAGGGCAAGCGGGTTTCTGAAGTCGGTGGTGCTGTGTTGGAGTACCTGCGCACCCAGCCCGCCGGAAAGAAAAAGCGCGAGGTGGTGGAGCACTTTCAGCCGCTATACGACAAAAGCGCCGTTTACCGCGAACTGAAAAAGCTGGTGAATGCCGGGCAGGTGTTGGAGTGCATAGGGATAGTGACCGCCGTTTGTGAGGTGCGAAATGGTGCGAAATAGTGCAAACACCAATCCGCACCGCCGGGCAGAAAAGGTGCAGATAGGTGCAGCACCCTATAGGGGTGCACCAATCCGCACCTGCCCCGCACCTGCTGCTGGTACTGACTTGCTGGGAGATGAAATACAGACCCTACGAACGAACAGCCGCCCAGAAGCTGCCGCCCTGGTGGAAGTCTTGAAAGCCCTGCGCACGCATCCCGCCGTGGCATGGGCAGAGCGCATGAATAGCGGGGCTGCAAAGGTGGAAGGCCGCTTTATCCGTTTTGGCTGGCGTGGCTGCCCTGACCTGCTGGGGCAATTGAAGGATGGCCGCCTGCTGGGTGTGGAAGTGAAAGCCCAGGCCGGACGCCTGTGCCCTGAGCAGACCCTATTCCTGGAGCGCATCCGCTGCGCTGGTGGCGTGGCATTCATGGCCCGTGACTGCCAGGACGTGCTGCGCGAACTTGATAGAGCAAAGGAAATGCAGATATGACCGCCGCAAAGAAAAGACCGCCCGGACGGTGGAAGGCCGGGGAAAGTGGGAACCCTGCCGGACGCAAGCCGGGCACTGGTGAAGTGGCAAAGCTACGCGCCGCCATTGCAGACCGCGTGCCTGATTTGCTGTCAAAGCTGATGGCGCAGGCATTGGAAGGCGACACCGCCGCCGCCCGCCTCTTGTTGGAGCGCGCCATTGCCCCGTTGAAGGCCGCAGAACAGCCGCAAGCCCTAACCCTGCCCGATGGCACCCTGACCGACCAAGGTCGAGCCGTTCTGGCTTCTGTAGCCGCTGGTGAGCTTGCGCCGGGGCAAGGGGCTGCGCTGCTGGGGGCCATTAGCACGCTGGCCCGCGTGGTGGAGATTGATGACCTGGCGCAGCGTGTGGCCAAACTGGAGGAAAAGCGATGAGCACCATAGAAAAACGCATTGAGGCCCTGGAAGCACACCAAGGCGGGAAAGATTGGAAGAGCTGCCTTGTTGTTGTGCACCCCGCTGAAAATGCCGACGCAAAACGGCTTGCAGAGGTGGCCGCATTTGTGGCCCAACACGGCCGGAAGCCGGACAGTGTTTCTGTGGTGCAGCTGGTGACACCCCAGCACACCAAGGGAGATAGCGATGCAGCTTGAAAAACGTGTGCAGGCCCTGGAGGCTCTGACTGGTGCCAATAGCCGCATCCGTGTGGTGTGCCTGCGCGATGGAGAAACCAAGGAGCAAGCCCAAGTGCGTGTCGGGTCTGCGGGTGTATCGGTACTTGGTACCGCATTTTTCCATCACACCACGGCTGACCCTGAGCGCGTGGCAAAGCTGGAAGCGGGAATAGCACCAAACGAAATGACGCTTGAGGAACTGGTGCAGTTGCGCAAGGCAATTATCGAAGGGTAAGGCCTGCCGATGGCCGAAAGAAGGCTTTGCAAGTGGGCCCCTGGCGCGAGGAGGGGCACCGCCAAGTATGTGCACCGGGTGACACAACTCGCTGGTTCGGCGCGTAGAGAAAATTGCGGTGTAAAGAGGTACGCGCCCAGTTGGTGCGCAACACGGTACGCATGGAATGACCGGGTTAACACGCATTGGTTACCAAGCTGGTTACCGTGGTTCCCCCAGTTGGAAACACCCGCGTTGCAATGGCTGCTGAACGTCATGCGCCATGGGCCCAGCCGCTGCGCCTGCGCGTTTGCTGCTGCTGAGGCCTTGATGCTGCATATGCACTCAAGGCACGGCAGTTTGATGGCCGTCGCATCCAACCAGTGCCCCCGCCGTGGGGCCTTTTTTGTTGCTGGTGCTGGCGTGGCTTTCCCGAAATCGTCTTACATCCGCCCTTACATACCAACAAAAGAAAAAGGGTTCACTACTATTTTCATAGCAATGAACCCTTATCTGACTTGGTGCCGGAGAGATGAATCGAACACCCGACCTTCTCATTACGAATGAGCTGCTCTACCGACTGAGCTACACCGGCTTAGCCTCGAATTATAGCGCTGAATGGTAGCTGGTTACGCGCTCGACCTCATTTTTTGAACCGAGGATGACACTTACGCGCTCATGGAGCTGGGTAGGCTGGATGTCTAGGATGCGCTGGCGACCGTTGGTGGCGGCGCCGCCGGCCTGTTCGATGAGCCAGGCCATGGGGTTGGCCTCGTACATCAGGCGCAACTTGCCGGGTTTGTTGGGCTCGCGCTTGTCCCAGGGGTACATGAAGATGCCGCCGCGCGTCATGATGCGGTGCACGTCGGCCACCATGCTGGCAATCCAGCGCATGTTGAAGTCCTTTTCGCGTGGGCCTTCACGGCCTTGCAGGCACTCGTCAATGTAGCGACGCACGGGCTCGTCCCAGTGGCGCATGTTGCTCATGTTGATGGCAAATTCTTGTGTGTCGGAGGGGATGCGTACGTTTTCCTGGGTGAGCACAAACGAGCCCTGCTCGCGGTCGAGTGTGAACATGGCAACGCCGTCGCCCACGGTCAGCACCAGCGTGGTCTGTGGGCCATAGACGCAATAGCCGGCGGCTACTTGCTGCGTGCCGCTCTGGAGGAAGTCGCCCTCGTCCACGCCGCGGTCGTCTTCGGGCATGCGCAGCACGCTGAAGATAGTGCCAATGCTTACGTTCACGTCGATGTTGCTCGAGCCGTCCAGGGGGTCGAAGAGCAGCAGGTATTCGCCCTTGGGGTAGCGGTTGGGCACAACGTAGATGGCGTCCATTTCTTCGGATGCCATGCCCGCCAGATGTCCACCCCATTCGTTGGCCTCGATCAGCACCTCATTGGCGATGATGTCGAGTTTTTTCTGCACTTCGCCCTGCACGTTCTCGCTGTAGGCGCTGCCCAGCACACCGCCGAGGGCGCCTTTGTTAACGGCTTGGCTGATACCTTTGCACGCGCGTGCCACCACTTCCAGCAGCAGGCGCAGCTGGCCGGGGATGAGCCCGTCCACCCGTTGCTGTTCGACCAGATAGCGTGTCAGGCTGACTCGTTTTGCCATGGGTTTCTCCTTATTCGGCCAGTGCGTGGGTGATGACTTCGCGCACGTCGTTGCTCAGGGTTTCTCGTGCGGCGACGCGGGCGATGGCTTCGCGGGCTGCGGTGCGCCAGGGCTCTGCCAGCTTCTTCCAGCGGTCTAGGGCGCGTGCCAGACGCGCGGCGACTTGTGGGTTGATGGCATCGAGTTCAATGACGCGCTCGCACCAGAACACGTAGCCCGCGGCGTCCTGCCGGTGAAAGGCGCCAGGGTTGGCGCTGCAGTAGCTAAAGACGAGGCTGCGTGCGCGGTTCGGATTTTTCAGGCTGAAGTCGGGGTGCTGCATGAGTTGGCGCACGATGGGTAGCACGTGGCCGCCACGGTCGGGGCAGCCTGCCTGCAGCGCGAACCATTTGTCGATGACCAGCGGCTCATCCTTGAACAGCGCATGAAAGCGCGCCAGCGCAGGTGCTGCCAGGGCGTGGCCACTGCCCACCAGGGCGCTGAGCGCATTGAAACGATCGGTCATGTTGCCCGCGTCCTTGAAGCGCTGCAGCGTCTTGCCGGGCCAGATCGCATCGCCCGTGTGCTGCGCCGCCAGGCACAGCATGGACAACGCCATACCGGTGAGGGCGCGGCGCCCGCTGGAAATGGCGTCGGGCCGGTAGGCGCCGACTTGTTCGTGCTGCTCGCACGCCCACTGCCAGTCGTCGTGCAGCGCCAGGGCCAGTTGCAGGCGCATGGCTTCGCGCACGGCATGCACGCGCTGCGGGTCCACCACCTCGAGTTGTTCGGCGATGTAGGTTTCAGACGGCAACGTGAGCGCCAGCTCCTTGAACGCAGCGTCCAGTTGGGGGTGGCGCAGCACGCCGCGCATCGCCTGGGTGAAGTTGTCAGGCAGAATTTTTTGATTAAATTGGCCGCTAGAGCTTACCTGTAGGGCGCTATCAGCTATCGCATTGATAGCGATTCGCAATGCCAGGCGCTGTCCTGCCTCCCAGCGGTTGAAGGCGTCGCTGTCGTGCGCCAGCAGGGTCAGCAAGTCCTCGTCGCTGTAGTCGCAGTCCAGCACTACCGGGGCGCTGAAAGACCGCAGCAGCGAAGGCACAGGGGCGCTGTCGACATTGACAAACGTCAGCGACAGGCTTGGTTCGGCCAGCACCACCGTGCGCGTGGGCGCGCCAGGGGCGTCTTCGCCCGCCAGTTGCAAGGGCAGGGCACGGCCATCTTGTGCGAGCAGGCCCAGTTCCACGGGAATGACGAAGGGGGCCTTGACCGGCTGGCCGGGTGTGGATGCGCAGTTTTGCGTGAGCGTGAGCGTGTAGCTGCGTGCCTGTGCATCGTACTGGCCCGTGGCGTGCACATGGGGCGTACCGGCCTGGCTGTACCAGTGCTTGAACTGGGGCAGCAGGGTCGCCAGACTGCTGTGCGGATTGGCATCAGCGATGGCTTGCGCAAAATCATCGCAAGTGACGGCGTGGCCGTCATGGCGTTCGAAATACAGCTTCATGCCACGCGCAAAGCCGTCGCGGCCCACCAGGTTATGCATCATGCGCACCACCTCGGCCCCTTTTTCGTAGATGGTGAGGGTGTAGAAGTTGTTGATTTCGACGTAACTGTCGGGCCGCACCGGGTGGGCCATGGGGCCGGCGTCTTCGGGGAACTGGGCGGTGCGCAGCACGCGCACGTCCTCGATGCGCTTGACGGCGCGGGCCGAAGGGCTGCCCGCCATGTCCATGGAAAACTCCTGGTCGCGGAAGACGGTGAGACCTTCCTTCAGGCTGAGCTGGAACCAGTCGCGGCAGGTGACGCGGTTGCCCGTCCAGTTGTGGAAATACTCGTGGCCCACCACGCTTTCTATGTGGGCGAAGTCAGCATCCGTGGCCGTGGCTTCGCTGGCCAGAACGTATTTCGTGTTGAAGATGTTCAGGCCCTTGTTCTCCATCGCGCCCATGTTGAAATCGCTGGTGGCGACGATCATGAAGCGCTCCAGATCGAGCGACAGGCCAAAGCGTGCCTCGTCCCAGGCCACGCTGGCCATGAGGGAGTTCATCGCGTGCTCGGTCTTGCCCAGGTCGCCCTGGCGCACGTACACCTCCAGCAGGTGCTCGTTGCCGGCGCGCGAGACGATGCGCTGCTGGCGCGCCACCAGCTTGCCCGCCACCAGGGCGAACAGGTAGCTTGGCTTCTTGTGCGGATCGACCCATTTGGCGAAGTGGCGGCCTCCGTCAAGCTCGCCCTGCTCGACCAGGTTGCCGTTGGACAGCAGCACCGGGTACGCAGCCTTGTCGGCCCGCAGTACCACGGTGTAGCTGGCCATGACGTCAGGCCGGTCGAGGAAGTAAGTAATGCGCCGGAAACCCTCGGCCTCGCACTGCGTGAAGAACGTGCCCTGGCTGACGTACAAGCCCATGAGCTTGGTGTTTTTCTCGGGTGCGCAGGTGGTGAAGATCTCCAGCTCCACCGGCTCGTAGCCTTCGGGCAGGTTTTCCAGTACGAGCACGTTGCCGTCCATCTTGAACGAGGTGCCAGCGCCCCCCACCAGTACGCGCGAAAGGTTCAGTTCCTCGCCGTGCAGGCGCAGCGGTTGTGCGGCCACATCCGGATTGCGGCGCACGTGCATCTTGTTCAGGACGCGGGTCTTGGCCGGATCGAGGTCAAAGGTGAGTTCCACGCTGTCAATCCACCAGGCAGGGGCCTGGTAGTCAGCACGGTAGATGGCGGTGGCCGGGGCCTGTCCGTCACGCATTGATGGCATGTGGTTTCCTTATATGCCTTGCTTGAGCGAGGCTTCGATGAAAGCGTCGAGATCACCGTCCAGCACTTTTTGCGTGGCGGAGATTTCAACGTTCGTGCGCAGGTCCTTGATGCGGCTGTTGTCCAGCACGTAGGAACGGATCTGGTGGCCCCAGCCGACATCGGTCTTGGTGTCTTCGAGCTTTTGCGCCTCTTCCTGGCGCTTGCGCATCTCGAAGTCGTAGAGCTTGGAGCGCAGGCGCTGCCAGGCGATGTCGCGGTTGCCGTGCTGGCTGCGCCCGTCCTGGCATTGCACCACGATACCGGTCGGCATGTGTGTCAGGCGCACGGCCGAGTCGGTCTTGTTGATGTGCTGGCCGCCGGCGCCCGAAGCGCGGTAGGTGTCGGTGCGCACGTCCGACGGGTTGATGTCGATCTGGATCGAGTCGTCGATCTCGGGGTAGACAAACACACTGGCAAAGCTGGTGTGGCGCCCGCCGGAGCTGTCGAACGGCGATTTGCGCACCAGGCGGTGCACGCCGGTCTCGGTGCGCAGCAAACCATAGGCGTACTCGCCTTCGATGTGGATGGTCGCGCCCTTGATACCGGCGACGTCGCCCGGCGTTTCGTCGTCCACACTGGTCTTGAAGCCCTTGCGCTCGGCGTAGCGCAGGTACTGGCGCAGCAGCATGCTGGCCCAGTCGCAGGCCTCGGTGCCGCCAGCGCCAGCCTGGATGTCGAGGTAGCAGTTGAGCGGATCGGCCTCGTGGCGGAACATGCGGCGAAACTCCAGCTCTTCGATCTCGGGCTGCAGTTTGGCGGCCTCGGCAGCAATGGCCTCCAGGTCGTCGTCGTTGCCTTCTTCGACGCTCATTTCGTACAACTCGGTGTTGTCGGCCAGCTCGCGCGTCAGGCGCTCGAGCGTCAGCACTACGCCGTCGAGGGACTTTTTTTCCTTGCCCAGCTCTTGGGCCTTCTTCGGATCGTTCCAGACCGCCGGGTCTTCGAGCGAGGCGTTTACCGTGCGCAGGCGTTCAAATTTGGCATCGTAGTCAAAGATACCCCCGTAACTCACGGGTGCGCTCCGCGAGGTCGTTCAGGGTGTTGCCGATGAGGTTGATGCGTTCTGCTTCCATGATGGTGTCCTGGGTGTTCTGTAAATAACCCGTGATTTTCTCATGCGCAGCGCTGCGCCGGTTTTCGGGCCGGCAAGCCTGACAACGAGGGCGCTTTCTTTCAGCGTGTCGGCATGTCGAGAAAAGCCAGCAATATGCCAAGGTTGGCGGGATCGATCCGCGCTGATGCGCACACTGTGCGTGCCTTGGCATCGCTGTCAGGGCGCGCCACGAGGGTCAGCTCGCTCGATGCGTGGCCTTGTCCGGCGTGGGCCAGCAAGGCTTGCAATGCGATGGCGCTTTGCGGGGTCAGGAAGTGGTTTGGTCTTTGCCCCGGCACAAGTTCGCGCTCGGCCCCTGATTGCTGCGGGCATCGGGTCGAATGGGGCTGATTCGGGCTGCTACGCCAGAAAGGATTCGATCAAAGCCGCCACGGCCTGCGGCTGGTCGTGGTGCAGCATGTGACCGGCGTCTTGCACCACGGCGGTGCGGCAGTCAGGTACCGACTGGAGCCGCTCGTGGTACTGCTCCAGCGTGTACCGGCCTTTCCACCACAGCCCCAGGCTGTCGTCGCTGGCTTCGATGGCCAGGGTGGGCGCGGTGATGGCGGCGTAGTGGGCCAGCGCCTCTTCCAGGCGAAACAGCTGTGCGTTGGTGATCTTGTGCGCCGCATCGCCCAGGATGTGCCATTGCCCCTGGGCATCGGGCTGGGCCCAGTGCGGGGCCAGCCAGTCGGCCTTGTCTTGCGAGAGACGGGGGTTGGTCTTCATCAGGCGCCGGGCCACGCCGTCCACGCTGTCATAGGTCTTGAGCGCCATCTCGCCGCGCTGCAAGGCCTTGAGCTGGTCCATCCACTCGGCATAGCGTGCCGGGGCCTTGGCGGGTTGGTTGTCGGGCATGCCAAAGCCTTCCAGGTTGACCAGGCGGCGAATGCGTCCGGGCCGTGCACCAGCGTAGAACATGACGACGCTGCCCCCCATGCTGTGGCCCACCAGGTCGACCGGGGTGTCGCCGGCGTAGTGGTCGAGCAACTGGTCGAGGTCGGCCAGGTAGTCTGGAAAAAAATAATGGTCGGTCGGTGAGGGCGGCGCCGTCTGGCCAAACCCCCGCCAGTCGGGGGCAATGATGCGCCGTCCCTGCATGAAGGCCGCGCCAAAGGCATCCACCACGAACTGGTACGAGGCGGCCACGTCCATCCAGCCATGTACCAGCACCAGGGGCGGCAGGCTGGAGGTTTCGGGACCCCACAGTCGCACATGGTAGCTGAGCTGGCGGATGGGCACGAATTCGCTGCGTGAGGTGTGGGCGGTCTGGTACATGGGTTTTATTATTACCAAGCATTTGCTTTGTTGATGTCAATCCCGGGACAATTTTTGCGGCTGGGCCGGAGATAAGCCCTGCCCAGCAGCCGCAGCGCTGGCGCCGTAAACTGGCGCGCTTGTCAACGGAGACCGCATGAAAACGATTCCACTGGGCCAAAGCGACCTGCACGTCACCCCCATCTGCCTGGGCACCATGACCTTTGGCGAGCAGGTGACCGAACAGGATGCCCACCGCATTCTTGACCGCTCGCTGGAGCGGGGCGTGAACTTCATCGATACCGCAGAGATGTACGCCGTGCCCGCCCGCGCCGAGACCTTTGGCGCCACCGAGGCCATCATCGGCAACTGGTTTGCCCAGCGTCCCGGCGCGCGTGGCAGGGTTGTTCTGGCCTCCAAGGTGGCCGGCCCCTCGCGCGGCATGCCCTGGATTCGCGGAGGCCAAGGCATGACGGCGGCCGACATCGTGGCCTCGTGCGAGGCCAGCCTGCGCCGCCTGCAGACCGATGTGATCGACCTCTACCAGATCCACTGGCCTGAGCGCCACGTGCCCGCGTTTGGTATCAAGTACTACGACCCGGCCAAGGAGACCTCGCAAACGCCGATCCACACGCAACTCGAAGTATTGGCCGGGCTGGTCAAGGCGGGCAAGGTGCGAACCATCGGTTTGTCGAACGAAACGCCCTATGGCGTGCACGAATTTGTGCGTCTGGCCGAGCAGCATGGCTTGCCACGTGTAGCCTCGGTGCAGAACCCTTATTGCCTGGTCAACCGCAGCTACGAGAACGCGCTGGATGAAACCTGCCACCGGCTGGGCGTGTCGCTGCTGGCGTATTCGCCGCTGGCCTTTGGTCTGCTGACCGGCAAGTTTGACCAGAGCGGCACGACCGGCCCCGATGCCCCGCAGGGCGCGCGCATGGCCCGCTACGAGCAGGTGCGCAAACAGCGCTGGGGCCGCCCTGAGGCGCTGGCGGCCGCACGCCGCTACAACCAGCTGGCCCGCGACCACGGCTTGAGCCCCACGCAGATGGCGCTGGCTTTTTGCTACACCAAGTGGCAGGTAGCCAGCACCATCATCGGCGTGACATCGCTCGCGCAGCTGGATGAAAACCTGGACGCCTGGGGAACGGCTCTTTCGCCGGAGTTGCTGGCCGCCATCGACGCCATTCGCTGGGAGCTGGGCGATCCGGCGCTTTAATGAAAATATGATGGAAAATGGGCTCTAACGCTTATGGATAAAGCGCTAATAGCTATTAAATTTGAATTTTCATGGCCAAGAAAGACGGCAAAACCGCCCATGTGAGCGAAACCCCTGCCACGCAAATGCTCAAGGCGCACAAGGTCGAGTTCACCGGTCACCCCTATGAGTACGTGGACCACGGCGGTACTGCGCACAGTGCGGCCTGCCTGGGCCTGGATGAGCACCAGGTCATCAAAACCCTGGTGATGCAGGACCAGGACGCCAAGCCGCTCATCGTGCTGATGCACGGTGACTGCAAGGTTTCCACCAAGAACCTGGCACGCCAGATTGGCGCCAAGTCGGTCGAGCCCTGCACGCCCGAGGTGGCCCATCGCCACAGTGGCTACCTTATTGGCGGCACCTCTCCCTTTGGCACCCGCCGGGACATGCCGGTGTACATCGAGGAAAGCATCCTGCAACTCCCGCGCATCGCCATCAACGGCGGGCGCCGGGGCTACCTGGTGCAGCTCGATCCGCAGGTGTGCGTGCGCTTGCTGGGCGCGCAGCCTGTGCAGTGTGCGCTGGCCGAATAGGCTGGCAGAATGAGCGCCGCCTCCGTGCCGTCCTGGCATGGCCGTTTGCTGTGATCTGGAGAATTTTTCGTGCCCGTTGTCTATTCTGTTTGTGTCGTGCTGGCGGCTTACCTGCTGGGCTCGCTGTCTTTTGCCGTCATCGTGACGCGCGCCATGGGCCTGAACGACCCGCGCACCTACGGCAGCAAGAACCCGGGTGCCACCAACGTGCTGCGCTCGGGCAGCAAGGCCGCCGCCGTGATCACACTGCTGCTCGATGCCATCAAAGGCTGGTTGCCCGTGGTGCTGGTGCGCTGGTTTGGCGAGCCCTATGGCCTGGGTGAGGGCGCCGTGGCCATGGCGGGGCTGGCCGCATTCCTTGGGCACCTGTGGCCGGTGTTTTTTCGCTTCGAGGGCGGCAAGGGCGTTGCCACGGCACTGGGCGTGCTGGTCGGCATCAGCCCCTGGCTGGGCCTGTTCACTGCGCTGACCTGGCTGGTGGTGGCAGCGGTGTCGCGTTATTCATCCCTGGCTTCGCTGTCTGCGGCGTTGCTGGCGCCGCTGGTGTATGTGCTGGCGGGCGGCATGCTGTGGTCCACGGACCGCGTCACCGTGGTCGCCATCATCGCCATGTCGGCCTTGCTGGCCTGGCGCCACAAAGAGAACATCAGCCGCCTGGTGCAAGGCAAGGAATCACGCCTGGGCAAAAGCAAGGAAGTCGCGGCCACCGCTGCCGTGCCAGGGTCCGCGAACCGCAAGCGCCGCAAAAGGCACTGAGCCGTTTTTTACGCGAGTTGGTAAAACTCCCGAATCATTTCCCAGGCCTCCTTCGGGTCGTCGGTGTAGCGAAAGAGGCCCAGATTCTCGGGGGAAATCGTGCCTTCCTCGACCAGGAAATCGAGGTTGATCAGCCGCTTCCAGAATTGCGTGCCGAACAGGATGATGGGCACCGGCTTGGTCTTGCCGGTTTGCACCAGGGTGAGCACTTCAAACAATTCGTCCATGGTTCCAAAACCGCCGGGAAAGGCTACCAAGGCCTTGGCGCGCATCATGAAATGCATCTTGCGCAGCGCAAAATAATGGAACTTGAAACTCAATGAAGGCGTGATGAACCGGTTGCCGCTTTGTTCGTGCGGCAGGGTGATGTTCAGCCCGATGTTGAGTGCGCCTGCGTCATGCGCACCGCGGTTGGCGGCTTCCATGATGCCGGGGCCGCCGCCGGTGCAGATATACAGGCGATTGGCCGGGGACTGGCGGTTGCTGTGTTCGGCCACCATGCGCGCGAACTGGCGGGCCTGGTCGTAGTAGCGGGCGTTGCGCACGGCGCGTTCGGCCCGTGCGATGGTCTCGGCGTCGCCGCTGGCCAGCGCATCGGACAGTTGCTGCTCTGCCTTGTTCGGGGCGACAAACCGGGCACTGCCGTAAACCACCACCGTGCTTTCGATGCCTTGCTCGGCTTGCCCCAGGTCGGGTTTGAGCATTTCGAGCTGGAAGCGGATACCCCGGGTCTCGCGTCGGAATAAAAACTCAGGGTCCGCAAAGGCCATGCGGTTGGAGTCGGCGAGCAGCGGGTTGCCGTTGTTGGCTTGCGAATGCAGTTCTTCCCAGGCGTCGGCCAGGCGGCGTTCGTTCAGTTGTGTGTTGGCTTCCATCAAATTTTCCGAGGGGCGCGGCCATTGCCACGCAGTTTTTTGAAGTGGTTTCAGGCCAGGGCCTGCGTTCCAGTGTAGCCCTGAATTTTTACAGAATATGGCATTTTCTCTTACCTGATAATGCTTTATTGCTATTGTTTGCATAGTGATTTGTCTGCAGTGTAAAAGCCGCCAGAGCCGTGCGGCGCATTGGCAAAACCTGGGCCGTGGCGCGGATGGTGCTTGGCTGGCGTAGGCACCTGGGCCATACTGGTCCTCTATCCGAATGTGGGCGGTATAGCCGCCACAGAGGTCAGCTTGAGAAGCAACGGAGTGCCATGAATACCGCACCACAGCCAGACTGGAACCCACGGGCCGAAGAGGTTCAGCGGGCCCCCATCGCCACCGGCGATCATTTGCGAGAACAGTGCCCAGTGGCCTACAGCGAGTTGTTGGGGTGGTCGCTGTTCCGCCACGAAGACGTCAAGCGCGTATTGCACGACCATGTGCGCTTTAGCAGCGTGGTGTCGCGCCATGTCGCCGTGCCCAATGGTATGGACCCGCCCGAGCACACGGCGTACCGCAGCGCCATCGAGCCGTACTTTTCTGTACGCCGCGTCGATGCGTTCGAGCCCCTTTGCCGGGCCATTGCGGCCCAATTGGTGCAGGATTTGGCGCGGGGCGAGAGGGTGGAGTTGATGTCTGCCTGGGCGCTGCCTTTTGCCGTGCAGGTGCAGTGTGCCTTTCTGGGCTGGCCGGCAAGCCTGCATGCCCCGCTGGCGCAATGGACGCGCCAGAACCACCAGGCGACTCTCGCGCAGGACCGCAGCGCGCTGACGGCACTGGCGCTGCAGTTCGAAACCATGGTGGACGATGTTCTGCAGCAGCGGCGCCTGGACGGTGTGGCGCCGGGGCATGATGTCACTGCATCGCTCATGCACGAAAGCGTGCAGGGCCGCACGCTCACCGTGGCGGAAATTGCCAGCATCCTGCGCAACTGGACGGTGGGAGAGATCGGCACCCTCGCCGCCGCCGTGGGCATTCTCGCGGGCTGGCTGGCCGAGCATCCCGACATACAGGCCCAGTTGCGCACGGACCCGGCACTCCAGCCCGAGGCCATTGATGAAATCCTGCGGCTCCATGGCCCGCTGGCCACCAACCGTCGCACCACGACCTGCCCGGTGGTGCTGGGTGGTCGGCGGATTGAAGAAGCGGAGCGGGTAACGGTGCACTGGGCTGCAGCCAACCGCGATGCGCGCGTTTTCGAGGCGCCCGAAACCTTTCGCTGGGGCCGCAACCCCGCCGACAACCTGCTCTATGGTGCAGGCATCCACGTGTGTCCGGGTGCGCCGTTGGCGCGCATGGAACTGCGTGTGGCCTTGCGGGCGCTGCTCGACGCCACGCAGGATTGGGCGTGTGTGGCAGACCAGCCCTTCACCGTGGCGCAGTACCCTGCCAGCGGTTATGCCACGGTGCCGCTGCGCATGCGCTGGGCGTAAGAATCACCCGCGGCCGGGCAATAACAGGGCGGCAGACTGCAGACCGAGCACGGTCATCAGCAAAGAACCACACAGGTGCAGCGCCACCGTGCCCAGGGCCAGCAGGTAGCGCTGTTGTTGCAACATGGCCACCACTTCGGCCGAGAAGCTGGAAAAGGTGGTCAGCGCGCCCAGAAAACCCGTGATGAGGGCCAGTCGCCAGACCGGGTCGATCTGCGGCAGGGCCTGGAAAACAGCGACACACAACCCAATCAGGTAGCCCCCGATCAGGTTGGCAGCGAGCGTGCCCCAGGGCAGCACGCTGCCGGGGCTGAGCCACAGGCCCAGGCGCCAGCGGGCCAGCGCACCCAGGCTGGCACCGAAGCAGATGGACAGGACATTCAACATGCTGCCATTGTCATCGCAAGCGCGCCCGCATCAGTTCGCCGACATTTGCTGTGGCAGCCAGGTGACGATAGCCGGGAAGAGGTAAATCAACATGACCGCCGCGCACATCAGCAGGAACATGGGCAGGGTGACCCGGGCAATCCAGGTCAGTTCTCGTCCCGTCATGCCTTGCAGCACAAACAGGTTGAAGCCCACGGGCGGCGTGATCTGTGCCATCTCGACCACCAGTACCACAAAGATGCCAAACCAGATCGGATCGATCCCGGCGGCCTGCACCGTGGGCATGAGGACCCCCATGGTCAGCACCACCATGGAGATGCCGTCCAGGAACGAGCCCAGCACAATGAAGAACAGGGACAGCGCCAGGATGAGTTGCGCCTGGCTCAAACCCAACGATGCAATCCATTCGGCCAGGTGGCGCGGCAGGGCGATGTAGCCCATCGATAGCGTTAGAAAGGCTGCGCCCGACAGGATCAGCGCGATCATGCAATACAGCCGCGTGGCGCCCATGAGGGCATCGCGAAAACTCACCCAATTCAGTGAGCCCTGCAGTGCCGACAACACCAGTGCACCGACCACGCCCACGGCGGCGGCCTCGGTAGCGGTGGCGATGCCGGTATAGATGGAGCCCAGTACCGCTGCGATCAGCAATACCACCGGTATGAGGGCGCGTGAGGCGGCCAGCTTTTGCCGCAGTGGGAGTTGCTCGGTGGCCTGCGGAATCGCTCCGGGGTGGCGCAGCGCCCACAGCATGATGTATCCCGAGAACAGCCCCGCCAGGAGCAGGCCGGGCAGCACCCCGGCCACGAACAGTCGGGAGATCGAGACGTCGGCCATGACCCCGTAAACGATCATGATGATGGACGGCGGTATCAAAAGTCCCAGTGTGCTGGCCCCTGCCAGGGTTCCGATCACCATGTGCTCGGGGTAGCCGCGCCGGGTCAGTTCGGGCAGCGTCATCTTGCCGATGGTGGCGCAGGTGGCGGCGCTGGAGCCAGACACCGCTGCAAAAATGGTGCAGCCCACCACGTTGGTGTGCAGCAGGCGTCCGGGCAGGCCTTGCACCCAGGGCGCCAGGCCCTTGAACATGTCTTGCGAGAGCCGGGTGCGGAACAGGATTTCACCCATCCAGATGAACAGGGGCAGGGCGGTCAGCGTCCAGCTCGATGCCGATCCCCAGATGGTCACGGCCATGGCATCGCCCGCCGGGCGTGACGAAAAAAGCTGCATACCGATCCACGCCACACCCGAGAGCGTGAGCCCGATCCACACGCCGCTGCCCAGAATCAGGAACAGCGAAAGCACCAGCAGGCCGGTGATGGCAAGGTCACTCATTGCGCAGGGCCTCTTCGGGGTTGTGTGGCGTGCGGCAGCCCCGCAGTTCCAGCACCAGCTCGTCGATGAAGGCGATGGCCAGCACGGCTGTGCCTATGGCCATGCCCAGTTGCGGAATCCACAATGGCGTGGCGTCGCTGCCCGTGGAAATGTCGTTAAAAACATGGGACTGCCACGCCAGCCGAGCGCTGTAGAAGGCAAACAGCAGGGTCAGAAAACTGGCTGCGCCCAAGGCCCATATCTCCAGCGCCTTGCGCCCGCCGCCGCGCAGGGCGTTGAGCAAAAGCGTGACGCGGATATGTTCGCCCCGCTTGAGCGTGTGCGCCAGCGCCAGGAACCCGGCGCCCGCCATCAGATAGCCGGCGTAGGCGTCGGTACCGGGTACGTGAAAGTGCAGTTGTCGGCTGGCAATCGACAACAGCACCATCCCCAGCAGCGCAACCATGAAAAGCGCCGCCAGGGCGGCGGCGCCGTTGTACAGGGCGTCTAGCAGACGGCGCATCGGCAGGCCGTGTGCTTACTTGCGGTAAGCGTCCACCAGGGCCTTGCCTTCGGGGCCGGCCTTTTCCTGCCATTCCTTGAGCATGGTCTCGCCCACCTTGGCGAGGTCGGCCTTGAGCTGGGGCGAGGGCGGCAGCACCTGCATGCCATTGGCCTTGAGCTTGGCCAGCGTATCGGCGTTGACCTTTTCGGCAGCGACCCAGCCGCGTGCTTCCGCGTCCATGCCGGCCTTGAGCAGGGCCTCTTGCGATCCCTTGTTCAGGCCATCGAACGCCTTGCGGTTCACGATGACGACATTCTTGGGCAGCCAGGCCTGCAGGTCGTAGTAGTACTTGAGGTGCTCGTACAGCTTGCTGTCCACGCCGGTGGCGCCCGAGGTCATGGTCGATTCGACCACGCCCGTGGCCAGCGCCTGCGAGAACTCAGCCGCCTGCACAGTGACAGGCTGTGCACCTACCAGTTCGGCGATACGTGCCGTGGCCGGGCTGTAGGCGCGCCACTTGATGCCCTTGAGGTCGGCCGCCGACTCGATAGGCTTCTTGGTGTACAGGCCCTGGGGTGGCCATGGCACGGCGTACAACAGCAGCATGCCTTGCTCAGCCAGCTTCTTCTCCAGCAACGGCTTTTGGGCCTGGTAGAGCTTCTTTGACTCGGCAAAGCTGGTAGCCAGGAAGGGCAGGCCATCGGCGCCGAAAAGCGGCCATTCGTTCTGGAAGTTGGCGAGCAGGATCTCACCCATCTGCGCTTGCCCGCCCTGCACCGCGCGCTTGATCTCGGGTGCCTTGAACAGCGAGGCATTGGCGTGCAGCGTAATCTTGAATACACCGCCGGTGGTCTTGTCCATGTCAGCGACCAGCTGGGCCATGTTTTCCGTGTGAAAGTTGCCGGCGGGGTAGGCCGCGGCCAAGTCCCACTTGGTCTGGGCCATGGCAGGGGCGACAGACAGGCCGCAGGCCAGGGCCAGGCCAAGAGCTGTGGCGGTGAAGTTTCTACGCTGCATGGAAGGACTCCGCAAGGTGGTTGAACGAGGTAAAGAGGCTCTGGCACTGTAGCGGAAGGTGGCCGCGCCCACCTAGGTGTTTGTACTAAACGTTGACAAATTGTCGGCAAATTATTGTCTTGGTGCCTACAATCCAGACGGCCTTGCCGACCTTTTTCGGCCGGGCCATCACTGGAGCCCCGTCCCCCATGAAACCTGCTTCCACAGCAAAGCCAGAGCATGCCCCCATTGTCTCGTCGGCGCACCTGGTGTCGGCGCACAGCGCCGAGATGAGCGAGTTCGAGTTCGGGCTCATCGTGGCGGGCAATGCGTTTCACCGCTGGGTGGTGCATTGCATGGCTGCTGCGGGTCTGAAGGAGCTGACACCGCTCGATGTGCTGGTGCTGCACCATGTCACGCACCGCGCCCGCAACAAGCGCCTGGCGGACATCTGTTTCATCATGAACGTGGAGGACACGCACCTGGTGAACTATGCGCTCAAGAAGCTGCAGGGCCTGGGCGTGGTGGCTTCGCAGAAAAATGGCAAAGAAGTGACCTATGCCGCCACCGAAGAAGGCCGCGCCCATGTGCAGCGTTACCGCGAAATCCGCGAGAGCTGCCTGATCGACGCCCTGAACGCCGACGACGCGCTCAACCGCGATATTGGCGAGCTGGCGCGCCTGCTGCGCGTGCTCTCGGGCATGTACGACCAGGCGGCGCGTGCGGCGGCATCACTCTGATAATTAAAGTAAAAATAGCTTTTAGCGCTTAATGGGTAAGCGCTAAAAGCTATAAAATATATAGCATACAATGACCATCTCACAGGTTTTGCAACCCACCCGCTGGCAGTTCTGGATCGACCGGGGCGGCACCTTCACCGACGTGGTGGGCAAGCGGCCCGACGGCCAGCTCGTCACGCACAAGCTGCTGTCGGACAACCCCGAGCAGTACCGCGACGCGGCGGTCGCTGGTATCCGCCACCTGCTGGGGCTGGCGCCCGGGGCACCGGTCACGCCCGACCTGGTCGAGTGCGTGAAGATGGGCACCACCGTGGCCACCAATGCCTTGCTCGAACGCAAGGGCGAGCCCACGTTGCTGGTGACCACGCAGGGCTTTCGTGATGCGCTGCGTATCGCCTACCAGAACCGCCCGCGCATTTTCGACCGCCATATCGTGCTGCCCGAGCTGCTCTACAGCCGCGTCATCGAGGCGCAGGAGCGCATTGGCGCGCATGGCGATGTGATCGAACCCATCGACGAGGAGCACCTCAAGGAGCGTCTATGGGCCGCGTTTGATGCGGGCTTGCGCAGCGTGGCCATTGTCTTCATGCACGGCTACCGCTATACGCAGCACGAGCAGGTGGCTGCCCGCCTGGCGCGCCAGGCGGGATTCACGCAGATCAGCACCTCGCACCAGACCAGCCCGATGATGAAGTTCGTGGGCCGGGGTGACACCACCGTGGTGGACGCCTATCTCTCGCCCATTCTGCGCCGCTATGTGGAGCAGGTGGCGGGCGAGATGCCGGGCGTCAAGCTGTTCTTCATGCAGTCTTCGGGCGGCTTGACAGACGCCCAGGTGTTCCAGGGCAAGGACGCCATCCTGTCCGGCCCGGCCGGCGGCATCGTGGGCATGGCGCGCACGGCCGAGCTGGCCGGGCATGGGCGCGTGATCGGTTTCGACATGGGCGGCACATCGACCGACGTCAGCCACTATGCCGGCACGTTCGAGCGCGAGTTCGAGACCCAGGTGGCCGGCGTGCGCATGCGCGCGCCCATGATGAGCATCCACACGGTGGCGGCGGGTGGCGGTTCGCTGCTGGGTTTTGACGGGGCGCGCTTTCGCGTGGGCCCTGAGAGTGCGGGCGCCAACCCCGGCCCGGCCAGCTACCGGCGCGGCGGTCCGTTGGCCGTGACCGACGCCAACGTGATGGTGGGCAAGCTCCAGCCGGCGCATTTTCCGCGTGTTTTTGGGCATGCGGCCAACGAGCCGCTCGACAGCGATGTGGTCGCGCAGCAGTTTGGCGTCCTGGCGCAGCAAACGGGCCGCAAGCCCGAGGACGTGGCCCACGGTTTCATCGAGATCGCCGTGCAGCAGATGGCCAACGCCATCAAGAAGATTTCGGTGGCGCGCGGCTACGACGTCACGCGCTACACGCTGCAGTGCTTTGGCGGTGCCGGTGGCCAGCATGCCTGCCTGGTGGCCGACGCGCTGGGCATGCAGCAGGTGCTGGTGCACCCGCTGGCGGGGGTGCTGTCAGCCTATGGCATGGGCTTGGCAGACCAGAACGTCATCCGCGAGCAGGCGGTGGAGAGCCCGCTCACCGAGGCAGCGTTGCCCGCCGTGCAGGCCGCGCTGGATGCACTGGCCGCCGCCGCCCGCGCCGACTTGGTACGCCAGCAGGCCAGCGGCGGTGCAGTGACGGTGCTGCGCCGTGTGCATGTGCGCTACGAAGGCTCGGACGCCGCCCTGGTGGTCGGTTGCCCTGGCGACCTGTGCGCCCCTGCCGCCCAAGGCGTGGTGGACCTGGTGGCCGGGTTTGAGGCGGCCTACCGGCAGCGCTATGCTTTTTTGATGCAGGGCAAGGGCTTGGTGGTGGAAGCTGTATCGGTGGAGGCGGTGGTGGCGGGGGATGCCCCTGACGAGCCGCGCCATGCGCTGAACCCGGTGCGCGAAGTGCCGCACCGGGGCATTGTGCGCATCTACAGCGCAGGGGTCGACGGGCGGGCCGCCTGGCACGATGCAGCCTTGGTCGCGCGCGAAGAAATGCGTCCGGGCGATGTGCTGCCCGGTCCCGCCATCATTGCCGAAAAGAACGCCACGACCATCGTCGAACCCGGATGGGAGGCGCAGCTGACCGCGCTCGACCACTTGCTGCTCGAACGCCGCGTGCCACGCCCGGTGCGCCATGCGGTGGGCACCACGGTCGATCCGGTGCTGCTCGAGGTGTTCAACAACCTGTTCATGAACATTGCCGAGCAGATGGGCCTGCAACTGCAGAACACGGCCTATTCGGTCAACATTAAGGAGCGGCTCGATTTTTCGTGCGCGCTGTTCGACGCCGAAGGCCATCTCATCGCCAACGCGCCGCACATGCCGGTGCATCTGGGGAGCATGGGCGAGAGCATCAAGACCGTGATCCTCGACAATGCGGGCCGCATGCAGCCGGGCGACGTATACGTGCTCAACGATCCCTACCACGGCGGCACGCACCTGCCCGACATCACCGTCATCACGCCGGTGTATGTGCAAGGCACGGCACAGCCCACCTTCTACGTGGGCAGCCGGGGGCACCACGCCGATGTGGGGGGCACCACACCGGGGTCGATGCCGCCGTTCTCTACGCGCATCGAAGAAGAGGGAGTGCAGATCCATAACTTCAAGCTGGTCGATGCGGGGGTGCTGCGGGAGGCGGAAATTTTGGCGTTACTGGGTTCGGGTGAATATCCTTCGCGCAACCCGCAGCAGAATCTGGCCGACCTGAAGGCCCAGATCGCCGCCAACGAAAAAGGCGTGCAGGAACTGCGCCGCATGGTGCAGCAGTTTGGCCTGGAGGTGGTGCGCGCCTACATGGGCCATGTGCAGGACAACGCCGAAGAGTCGGTGCGCCGGGCCATCACGCGCCTGGCAGCGCGGCTGAAGGACGGGCGCTTCACGCTGCCGCTGGACAACGGCGCACAGATCCAGGTGGCGGTGCACATCAACGCGCAGCAGCGCAGCGCCGTGGTGGATTTCACGGGCACTTCGCCCCAGCAGCAGAACAACTTCAACGCACCCACAGCCGTGTGCATGGCTGCTGTGCTGTACGTTTTCCGCTGCCTGGTGGATGACGACATCCCGCTCAATGCCGGTTGCCTCAAGCCCATTGAGGTCATCATTCCGCCCGGCTCCATGCTCAACCCCAACCCACCGGCCTCGGTGGTGGCGGGTAATGTGGAAACCTCTACCTGCATCACCAATGCGCTGTTCGGGGCCCTGGGGGTGATGGCGGGCAGTCAGCCCACCATGAACAACTTCACCTTTGGCAACGCGCAGTACCAGTACTACGAAACCATTTCTGGCGGCAGTGGTGCGGGCGGGGTGTTTGATGACAGTGGTGCGCTGGTCGGTGGTTTCAGCGGCACCAGCGTGGTGCAGACGCACATGACCAACTCGCGCTTGACCGACCCCGAGGTGCTGGAGTTCCGTTTCCCGGTGCGGCTCGAGAGCTACGCCATCCGCCAGGGTTCGGGCGGCGCGGGGCGCTGGCAGGGGGGCAATGGCGGGGTGCGGCGTGTGCGCTTTCTGGAGCCTATGACGGCCAGCATCCTCTCGAATGGCCGTGTGCATGGCGCTTTCGGCATGGCCGGAGGGCAGGCTGGGCTACCGGGCATGAACTGCGTAGTGCGGGCCCAGGGCCGGGTGGAGAAGATCGACCACCTGGGCCAGGCCGATATGCAGCCGGGGGACATTTTTGAAATCCACACGCCGGGTGGCGGTGGGTTTGGTGAGGCCTGATTTTTTAGGCGTGACGATCATGCCTTGTCTATTTCTGGAGTGATGGATTGGGGTCGCGTTCTTTTGCCTTCTTTTCTTGGCGAGACAAGAAAAGAAGGTGCCCCGCCGGGGGCACATCCCGGCCTCCACACTTGGTGCAAGCACTACATCCCGCACCCACAGCGGGGGCCGCCGCCTGCACTGTGTCGACCGCAGGCAAGAACGACGTTTACGCCAGTTGTTCGAGGGGAGAAAATTAAGAAAAATTGGCTTCAAACGCTTACTGGATAAGCGCAAGCAGCTCTCGTTTCAGGAGTGATCTATCTGTGTTTCAACAGTTTGGGGAACCGTCTGGCTCACGCTGGCCGGTACGTTCTGTCCTGAGCGGCGGGCGCGGAACAGCGCGGCGCGCATCAGGAAAATATTGGTGACGGGTACCGTGATGGCCACGAACACGGCGATCAGCAGCGGATAGGCGGCAAAACCGTGGCCTTGCAGCGAGAAGAACAGCACCGACGCATGCATGATGCTCCAGCACCCCATGGTGGCGATCATGGCGGGCGCGTGCACCCGTTCGTAATAGTCTTTCAGGCGCAGCAGGCCCATCGAACCGATCAGCGCAATGACGGCGCCCAGCAGCACCAGGGCGGCAATGGTGATCTCGGCCCACAGGGCCAGGGGTTGATCGGTCATTCAATCACCTCCCCGCGCAGCAAGAATTTAGCCATGGCCGTGGAGCCGACGAAGCCAAACAAGGCCACCAGCAGCGCTGCCTCGAAATAGTTGCTGCTGCCATTCACAATGCCCAGCACCAGCATGAGCAGCATGCCGTTGAGGTACATGCAGTCCAGTGCCAGCACGCGGTCTTGCGCGGTAGGCCCCTTGAGCAGGCGCACCAGCGTCAGCAGCATGGCCAGGGCCAGGATGACCAGGGCGAGGGGGAGCGCCCAGGCAAGGATGGGGTTCATTCAAAAATCTCCATCAAGGGCTTTTCATAGCACTGCTGCACATGGGCGATCAGGCTTTGCGGATCACCCACTTCCAGCACATGCAGCAGCAGCACGGAACGGTCCAGAGACAACTCTGCCCAGGATGTACCGGGCGTGATGCAGACGATCATGGCCAGCACGGCCAGGGCATTGGGGTCGCGCAGCTGCAGCGGAATGTGTACAAAACCCGAGGGGTGGCGCCGCAGGGACGGAAACACCAGAAGGCGTGCGGCGCCCAGGTTGGACTCCACCGTGTCCACCATCACCCGCAGCCCCAGACGCAGCACCGCCGTCGGTTTGCGTATACGCACGGGCAGCGGGCGCAGCCCCCGGGTGAGCACGGGCACGGCCAGGGCCAGGACCGTGGCCAGGAGCAGGTGGCCAGCGCTGAGTGAACGGGTGAGCAGCAGCCACAAAAAGAACAGGGCCAGCGACAGCAGCGGCGCAGGCAGCAGACGCTTCATGGGGCCTCCGGGAGTGGTGTGGCCGTGTTGGGCCGGACGGGGTTGGGAACGGGCATGGCGGACAGCACGGCCTGCACATAGCGCGCGGGCTGGTGTAGCCCCTGGGCAGTGCGGTGGGCATAGTCCATTGCCGGTTGGGCCTGCAGCGTCAGGACTACGCAGCCGCCCAGCAGCAAGGCAATGGGCAGGCCCTCAAGCACACGCAACCGGGGCGCAGAGCGGCCATAGCTGGCCCAGAAATGGCGAATACCTGTGCGCGTGAGCGTGATGAGTGCCAGCAGGCCGGTACCCACCATCAGGGCCAGCAGGGTCCAGCTCCAGGCGCTGAGAGGGGTATCGGCCGAGGCGCCCAGGCCCAGCGGGTTGAGCAGTGCGGTCAGCATGGCGAACTTGCCCACAAAACCCGACAGCGGCGGCAGGCCGGTGATGACCAGCGTGCACAGCAGGAACGACAGGCCGAGCAAGGCCGTGGCGGCGGGAATCACGCGGCCAATGAGTGCTTCTTCGTCATCGTCGGGCTTCAACCTTTCGGTGGGAACCAGTTCCGGGTTGAGAAACGGGGCATCGTCCCCCTGCTCGTGCGGAGCCTGGTGGGCGCCGTCGTTACGCCAGCGGTCGATCGGGTCGGCCAGCAGGAAAAGTGCGCTGACAGCCAGCGTGGAACTGGGCAGGTAGTACAGCAGCCCGGCGGTCAGCTGGGGCTGCCCAAAACCACCGGCAGCCAGCAGCGTGCCCGATGACAAAATGGCCGCAAACCCCGCCAGGTGGGTCAAGCGCTGGGCCCCCAGCATGCCGATGGCACCAAACGCCATGGTCACCATGCCGCCGCCTACCAGCCACAGGCTGCCATACAGGGCTGAAGGCCCCGCATCTACGCCAAACAGCAGCGTCCACAGGCGCAGCAGGGTGTAGACCCCCACCTTGGTCATCAGCGCGAACAGGGCGCCCACGGGCGCCGTGGCGGCACTGTAGGCGGGCACCAACCAGAAGTTCAGGGGCCAGACGGCGGCCTTGATGAGGAAGGCCGTGGCAAGAATGGCCGCTGCCGAGTGCAGCAGCCCGCGGTCGGCCGCTGCCACCGTGGGAATGCTGCGGGCCAGGTCGGCCATGTTCAGCGTGCCGGTGATGCCGTACAGCATGGACACACCAATCAGGAACAGCGACGAAGCGGCCAGGTTGATGGCGATGTAATGCAGGCCCGCCTTGATCCGCTGGCGACCCGAGCCGTGCAGCAACAGCCCATAGGACGCTGCCAACATGATTTCGAAAAACACAAACAGGTTGAACAGATCGGCCGTGAGGAATGCCCCGGCCAGCCCCATGAGCTGGAACTGGAACAGCGGGTGAAAGTGCACGCCTGCGCGGTGCCAGTGTGTGGCCGCAAAAAGGATGGATGCCAGCGCCACGCTGCTGGTCAGTACCAGCATCATGGCGGACAGGTGGTCGAGCACCAGCACGATCCCGAATGGTGCCGGCCAGTTGCCCGGCAGGTACACCCCCAGGGGAGCGGGTTCACCGCTGTGGTGCACCCACGCCAGCAGCAGCACCGCCACGACCAGCCCCAGCAGTGTGGAGAACAGGTTGACTGTGACTTTCAATCGTTGCTGATCCTCGCGCAGCAGCAGCATCAGTGCGGCGGTGAGCAAGGGCAGCGCAATGGGGGCCAGCAACAGGTGTGGCATGAGCAGCATCGCGAGCGTGTGCAAGGCGGTCATGGCATCTCCTGCACATCACGCGATGCGCTGCCATCCACATGGTCCGTTCCCGCAATGCCGCGCGACGCCAGCAGCACCACAAGGAACAGGGCCGTCATGGCAAAGCCGATGACGATGGCGGTCAACACCAGGGCTTGCGGCAGGGGGTCTGCATAGTGCAGCAGATCTTGCGGCACGCCGGGCTGCAGTACGGGTTCCTTGTCGATGGCCAGGCCCAGGCGCCCCATGCTGAAGATGAACAGGTTGACGGCATACGACAGCAGCGACAGCCCCATGATGACCTGGAAAGTGCGCGGGCGCAGCAGCAGCCACACGCCCGAACCGGTCAGTACCCCAATGGCCAGGACGAGAACGATTTCCATCAAGAAGCCTCTTGGGGGATGGGTGCCTGGTGCGCGGCCGCTTCTTCGGCCAGGCGGGCGTGGTGGCGGTGGCCGCGCACCGACTGGTGGGCAATGGCCGTCAGAATGAGCAGGGTGGAACCCACCACGAGGGCAAACACGCCCATGTCAAAGAACGTGGCGCTGGCCACATGGATCTCGCCCACGACGGGCAGATGCAGGTGGGCGGTGTGGCTGGTGAGGAAAGGGTAGCCCAAGGTGACCGCGCCCAGGCCGGTCGCCAGCGCGCACAGCAGACCGAAGGCGATCCAGCGGCGTGGGCTGAGCGGTAAGTGGGCTTCAAACCACTGGGTGCCCGAAATGATGTACTGCAGCAGCAGTGCGACGGAGAGCACCAGCCCGGCCACGAAGCCGCCACCGGGTTCGTTGTGTCCACGCACGAACATGTGGGCCGCCACCACCACCGCAAACGGCAGCAGCAGGCGCACCAGCACGGCGGGCACCATGAGGTAGCCGACCGCCGTATCGCTGGCGTGGCGCGGGTTGATCAGGTCAGTCTGCAGGTCGGCGGGCCGGGCACGTTGTTGTGCGGGCAGGTCCATGGCCTCGTGCGCCGGGCGAAAGCGCCGCAGCAGCGCATACACCGTCAGTGCCACGATGCCCAGCACCACGATTTCACCGAAGGTGTCGAATCCGCGGAAATCCACCAGCATCACGTTGACGACGTTGGTGCCGCCCCCTTCGGTCAGTGCGCGCTCCAGGAAGAAGGTGGAGGTGCTTTGCGCAAAGGGGCGGCTCATCATGGCAAAGGCGAGCCAGGCCATGCCGCCGCCTGCCAGAACCGCTAGCGCCATGTCGCGCATGCGGCGCAGCCGGGTGCCGCGCTGCTCTGCACGGGTAGGCACGCGCAGGCTTTCGTCGCGCATGGGCAGCCAGCGCAAACCCAGCAGGATGAGGATGGTGGTCACCAGCTCCACCACGATCTGCGTGAGGGCCAGATCCGGGGCCGAGAACCACAGAAACGTTATGCACGTGGCCAGGCCAGCACCGCCTAGCAGCGTCAGCGCCGCCAGACGGTGGTATTTGGCCTGCCAGGCGGCCGCAATGGCACACACACCGCCCACGACCCAGAGCATTGCGAACGCCGGTGACAGTGGCAGCGGCAAGCGGTCTCCCCGTTGCAGGCCGTGCGTCCACAGGGGCATGAAACCGGCGACCAGGGCCGCCACGACCAGCCAGAGCATCTGCCATTGCAGCCGGTCCGTACCTAGCCAGTGCCGACCCTTGCGGCCGGCTTGCGAGAGCAAGGCCAACGCGGCTTCGAACAACCGTTGGCCATCGACATGGTGTGAGAGCCAGGGGAAATCGAGGCGCCCCGCATTGCGCCAGCGGCGCAGCAGGGCATACAGCACAACCCCGCCGATCAGGGCCACCACGCTCATCAGGAAGGGGGTGTTCAGCCCGTGCCAGATCGCCAGGCTGAACACAGGCATGGACCCGCCGACCACAGGGCGTGCTGCGGCATTCAAGAAAAGCCCCACAGACCAGGCGGGCAGCATGCCTACCACCAGGCAGGTCAGCACCAGCAGCTCCACCGGCACGCGCATCCAGTGGGGTGGCTCGTGCGGCTGACGGGGCAGGTCGGTGGCGGGGGGGCCAAAGAACACATCCACGGTAAAGCGCAGCGAATACGCCACGCCAAACATGCCTGCCAGCGTGGCGGCAATGGGCAGGCCGACGCGCACCAGGGGTGCAGCATCGAGAAAAATGGTTTCTGCAAAGAACATTTCCTTGGACAGAAACCCATTGAGCAGCGGCACCCCCGCCATGGCTGCACTGGCCACCATGGCCAATGTGGCAGTGATCGGCATCATGCTGCGCAGGCCCGACAGGCGCCGGATGTCCCGGGTGCCGGTTTCATGGTCCATGATGCCCGCCGCCATGAACAGCGAAGCCTTGAAGGTGGCGTGGTTCATGATGTGAAAAACGGCGGCCACGGCGGCCAGCGGGCTGTTCAGACCAAGCAGCAGGGTGATGAGCCCCAGGTGCGAAATGGTGGAATAAGCCAGCAGCCCCTTGAGATCGCTCTGGAACATGGCCAGGAAGCCACCCAACAGCAAGGTGCACACACCGGCCCCACCGACGAGCCAGAACCACTGTTCCGTGCCTCCCAGCACGGGCCAAAAGCGCGCCAGTAAAAAGACGCCTGCCTTGACCATGGTGGCCGAATGCAGGTAGGCGGAGACTGGTGTGGGCGCCGCCATGGCATGGGGCAGCCAGAAATGGAAAGGAAATTGTGCGCTCTTGGTCAGGGCGCCCAGCAGCACCAGCACGAGGGCCGTGAAATACAGCGGGTGCGCGCGCACTTGCAGACCGGCTGCCAGCACCTGGTCCAGGTCGTAGCTGCCCACGATGTGGCCGATGACCAGCATGCCTGCCAGCATGCACAGTCCGCCCGTGCCGGTGACGGTGAGCGCCATGCGCGCGCCGCGCCGTGCATCCTTGCGGTGGTGCCAGTAACCGATCAGCAGGAACGAGAACAGGCTGGTCAGCTCCCAGAAGAAGGCCAGCTGGATGATGTTGCCCGAAAGCACCACCCCCACCATGGAGCCCATGAAGGCCAGCAGGAAGGAGAAAAAACGAGGTACCGGGTCTGACGGCGACATGTAGTAGCGCGCGTACAGCACCACCAGCGCGCCGATGCCCAGGATCAGCATGCAGAACATCCAGGCAAAACCGTCCATGCGCACCACAAAGTTCAGGCCCAGTGTGGGCAGCCATGCAATCTCTTCACGCAGCACGCTACCGTCGGCAATAGCGGGAAAACACAGTGCCGTTTGCACGGCACAGAAAAGAGCTATCAGACCCGCGAGGGTCGATTCCGCATTGCGCGCATTGGCGGGCATGACGGCCGCCAACAGGCTGCCGATGAAGGGCAGGAGCACGAGATACATCAGGGGCATACGCGGAGGATCCTCAGGGTGGCCGTGGAATGCTGCTGACAGTGGTACAGGGGAGGAGGCCGACGAAAAAGCGGCCCCAAGCGACGCCAGACCGCGGGAATATTAGCGGCCTGTTGCAGGTTTGATTCTACGGGGCGTGTCTGGCGCTGGCGTCCCGTGCTTTCGGATGCCCTTGCAAAACCAGCGTCAGCGGGTGTCTTGCGCCGGTGCCGTGCCGCCCGGCTCAAAGGCGTGGCCGCCGACAGTCAGTCCAGCGGCGGACAATCTTGCGGCGCTGCCTTTGCCCACGCCGTTCACGCGCCTGATCAGATCAGCCCAGTCCTGGAAGGGGGTTTTCTGCCGTTCATGGAGGATTTTTTCGGTGGTGGCCGGGCCCAGGCCCTTGATGCTATCGAGCTCGGCCTCGGTGGCCTGGTTCACATCGATGGCGGCGCAGGAGAGAGCCATGCCGAACAGGGCTGCAAAGACCAAGGCTTGCTTGTGCATGGGGGTGCTCCGGTGAAGAATCCTTGCGGGTCTATCGTTGCGCGTTACTCACAACTCTTCCACGCGCCGTGCCGGGTAGCTGTCCCAGGTCTGGCAGCCAGGGCATTGCCAGAAATGCTGGCGCGCCTCGAAGCCGCAGGCCGCGCAGCGGTAGCGCATGAGGGGTTGCGCAGCATGGTCGAGGGCGCGCTGTACCAGCGTGTGGTGTTGCTCGTGCTCCAGCCGTTCTTGGGCCATCCATTTGGCTGCAGCCACCAGGGACGGTTCGGTCTCCAGGTGCCGCAGGTACCACTGGCGGCCCTGTGTCGCCTGTGATTCGGTCGGGGAGGTCAATGCGACGATGGCATCGAGCACATCCAGGGACGGCGCTGCCGCGTAGTGCCGCTGCAGCACTTCCAGCGCCTGCGCTGTTTTTCCACTGGCCTGTGCGGTCTTGACCAGCAGGGTAGCCGCCAAGGGCAAGGCGGCGGGGGCCTCGGTTGCCAGGGCTTTGAGTGTTGCGATGGCGATGTCCGGCTGGCCCTGGGCCTGTGCCAGTCGGGCCAGTTCGATGCGTGGGCGAGGGGCTTCCGGCGCAATGGCGCGGGCCTTGTCCAGCAGCGCGCTCGCCTTGTCGATGTCGCCGTGTGCCACATGCTCCAGGGCTTGCTCGCACAGGTAGTGGGCCTGCCGTGTGCTGAAGTTGCCCTGGCCTGCGGCCTGCATCTGGCTGGCAATGGTGGCGGCACGGTGCCAGTCCCGCGAACGTTCGTAAATGGCGAGCAGCGCCAACCGCGCCTGCTCTTCGAAGGGCGTGCCTTCCAGGCGTGCCAGGGCGTCTTCGGCACGGTCCAGCAGCCCCGCTTTCAGGAAATCAAGCGCCAGGGCGTGCTGGGCGCGTTCGCGGTCCCGGGGGCCGAGGTCGCCGCGCGAGAGCAGGTGCTCGTGCACGCGCACGGCACGGTCGTATTCGCCACGGCGCCTGAAGAGGTTGCCCAGCGCGAAGTGCAGTTCCGAGGTATCGGGGTCGTTCTGCACGGCCTCGATGAAGACATCGATCGCTTTGTCTTGCTGTTCGTTGAGCAGGAAGTTCAAGCCCTTGAAATACGCCTTCGGGACGTTGCGGTTTTCAGCGCGCAACTGGCGCAGGTCCAGGCGCGATGCACCCCATCCCAGCACAAAGGCTAGCGGCAAACCCAGCAGCAGCCAGACGAGATCAAATTCCATGGGGCGGCTGGCTATCAACGTCCGGCGAAGGCGCGGCTGCTGCGGGTGCTGCAGTGGGTGCCGGCTTGGGCGTATGGCGGGCTGCTACGCGGTGCTTCCACCAGCGCGGCACCATGCCAAGCACGCCGGTCACCAACCCGGCTGCAAAAGCGGTCAGCACGACCAGCACCAGCGGCGCACGCCACTGGGTGCCAAAGAAGAAATGCACGGTGGCATCCTGCTGGTTGTTCAGCGCGAAAGCGAACAGGGTAAAAAAAAGGGCTGCCTTGAGCAGCCACAGGAGGTATTTCATGTGTCTCCCCGGTGGTGACGCCATTCTAAGAGGCGCAGTGTGCTGGGCCGGGTGGATGGAGAAAATTGAAAAAAATGGCCAAGCCGCAGATAGGTAAAGCGCTGCAAGCTATTGATTAAATAGCGCCAATCAACCCGTGCCTTCCAGCTCTGCGGTGCGTTTGTCTACGGCTTCGCGCAAGGCCTTGCCTGGCTTGAAATGGGGTACGCGCTTGGCGGGAATAGCCACGGCCTCGCCGCTGCGGGGATTGCGCCCCATGCGTGGGGGGCGGTGGTTGATGGAGAAGCTGCCAAAGCCGCGCACCTCAATGCGGTGCCCGCGTACCAGGGCTTCGCCAACAGCGTCGAGCAATGTCTTGACGGCGAATTCGGCATCGCGGTGCGTGAGCTGGCTAAAACGGGCGGCAAGCTCTTCAACGAGATCGGATCGTGTCATAACAAAATGTTTCAATAAAAAAACCGGGTGGGCGCATTGTGCACCCACCCGGCCTTGCTTTAAACCGTTACGGGTTTTTTACTTCTCGGAATTGTCCAGTTTGGCACGCAACAGGGCGCCCAGGCTGGTCGTGCCAGCGCTTTCGCGGCTCGACTGCTGGCTCAGGTTGGCCATGGCACCTTGCTCGTCGATCATGTCCTTTTGCTTGATGGACAGCTGGATGTTGCGGGTCTTGCGATCCACGTTGACCACCACGGCCGTGACTTCGTCGCCTTCCTTGAGCACGTTGCGGGCGTCTTCCACGCGGTCGCGGGAGATTTCCGAAGCACGCAGGTAGCCGATGATGTCGTCACCGAGGTCGATTTCAGCGCCGCGGGCATCCACGGTCTTGACTTTGCCGGTGACGGTCTGGCCCTTGTCGTTCACGGTCACGAAGGTGGTGAACGGATCGCCGTCGAGCTGCTTGATGCCCAGGGAGATGCGCTCGCGGTCCACGTCCACGGCCAGCACGATGGCTTCGACTTCCTGGCCCTTCTTGTAGTTGCGCACGGCGGCTTCGCCGGTTTCGTTCCAGGAGAGGTCAGACAGGTGCACCAGGCCGTCGATACCGGCAGCCAGGCCCACGAATACGCCGAAGTCGGTGATCGACTTGATCGGGCCCTTGACGCGGTCGCCACGCTTGGTGTCCTGTGCGAACTCTTGCCAGGGGTTGGCCTTGCACTGCTTCATGCCCAGGCTGATGCGGCGCTTGTCTTCGTCGATTTCGAGGACCATGACTTCGACTTCGTCGCCCAGGGTGACCAGCTTGGAAGGAGCGATGTTCTTGTTCGTCCAGTCCATTTCGGACACGTGCACCAGGCCTTCGATGCCGGGTTCGAGTTCGACGAACGCGCCGTAGTCGGCAATGTTCGTGATCTTGCCGAACAGGCGGGTGCTTTGTGGGTAGCGGCGCGAAACACCCATCCATGGGTCGTCGCCCATTTGCTTGAGACCCAGCGAGACACGGTTCTTTTCGGTGTCGAACTTGAGGATCTTGGCCATGATTTCCTGGCCAGCGGTGACCACCTCAGAGGGGTGGCGCACACGGCGCCATGCCATGTCGGTGATGTGCAGCAGGCCGTCGATGCCTCCCAGGTCCACGAACGCACCGTATTCGGTGATGTTCTTGACCACGCCTTGAACGATGGAGCCTTCCTTGAGGGTTTCCATCAGCTTGGCGCGCTCTTCGCCCATCGAGGCTTCGACCACAGCGCGGCGGCTCAGCACCACGTTGTTGCGCTTGCGGTCGAGCTTGATGACCTTGAATTCCATGGTCTTGTTTTCGTACGGCGTCAGATCCTTGATCGGACGCGTGTCGATCAGCGAGCCGGGCAGGAAGGCGCGGATGCCGTTGACCAGGACGGTCAGACCGCCCTTGACCTTGCCGCTGGTCGTGCCAGTGACGAATTCGCCGGATTCCAGGGCCTTTTCCAGGCTCATCCACGAAGCGAGGCGCTTGGCGGTGTCGCGCGACAGGATAGTGTCGCCGTAGCCGTTTTCGATCGAGCCGATGGCGACCGAAACGAAGTCGCCTACCTGGACTTCAACTTCGCCCTTGTCGTTCTTGAACTCTTCCAGCGGCACGTAGGCTTCAGACTTGAGGCCGGCGTTGACCACGACGAAGCTGTGTTCCACGCGCACGACTTCGGCGGTGATGACTTCGCCTGGGCGCATTTCGGTGCGTTGCAGGGATTCTTCAAAAAGGGCGGCAAAAGATTCAGACATGTATTTCCTTGCCACGAACAGGTTTACGGCAACACGATTGCTGCGGTTTCAAAGACTGCGCGTGGCGGCTGGTGGTGCGGAAGAACCGCAGGTTCGTTAAAGAACCATACTGCCGGTGCGTTGCTGCGCGGGGCTGGCGGTATGGGCCGGTGTGAGGCACGAGGCCCCGTTTCAGTCTTGCGCGCTGGACGCGAAAGGCTGGCGCTGTTGCCACCAGCCAAGCACCTGATCCACGGCCTGTTCGATCGTGAGTTCGGAGTTGTCCAGTACCAGAGCGTCCTGCGCGGGCTTCAAGGGGGCGACGCGGCGGGACATGTCCCGGGCGTCGCGCGCCTCCAAGTCTGCGCGAAGGTCGGCTATTGTAGCGGCTAAGCCCTTGGCAATCAATTGCTGGTAGCGTCGCTCGGCACGGCACGCGGCACTGGCTGTCAGGTAAACCTTCAGCGGAGCATCTGGAAAAATGACCGTGCCCATGTCGCGCCCATCGGCGACCAGGCCGGGCAGGCGGCGAAAGCTGTGTTGCAGATCGACCAATGCAGTGCGCACGGCGGGCAGGGCTGACACGCGCGAGGCGTTCATACCTGCTTCTTCGGTGCGGATGGCGTCGGTCACGTCGTCGTTGCCCAGCCACACCTGTCCGCCCTCGAAGCGCACCGGGAGTTGGCGGGCCAGGGTGGCGATTTGCGCTTCATGGCCGGCGTCGATGGGCAGTCCGGCGCGCGTGGCGGCCAGGGCCGTGATGCGGTACATCGCGCCCGAATCGAGAAACCGATAACCCAGGCGCTGTGCCACGGCAGCGGCCACGGTACCTTTACCCGAGGCTGTGGGGCCATCAATGCAGATCACGGGAATCTGCGCAGGCAGCGCCTGAGTGATGGAGAACAGGGCTTCAAAGTAGTCCGGAAAAGTCTTGGCAACGCACTGGGGGTCTTGGATGCGCACGGGCAGACCCGCCGGGTTGAAAGCCGCCAGCGAGAAGCACATGGCGACGCGGTGGTCGTCATAGGTGTGGATGCTGGCGGCGCGCCAGTCGCCCGGGGTGGCGGGCGGCGTGATGTGGATAGAGTCAGCTGTTTCCTCCACGGTGGCACCCAGCTTGCGCAGCTCGGTGGCCATGGCGGCGATGCGGTCGGTTTCCTTGACGCGCCAGCTGGCGATGTTGCGCAAGCTGGTGGTGCCTTGTGCATACAGCGCCATCACGGACAGCGTCATGGCGGCATCGGGGATGTGGTTGCAGTCCAGGTCGATGGCCTTGAGCGGCCAGGCGCCGCGCCCAATTTGCAGCCAGTTGGGACCGCCAGTAATGTGTGCGCCCATGGCCTGGGCCGCTTCGACAAAGCGGATGTCACCCTGGATGGAGTCGAGTCCTACGCCCAGAATTTTTATGCCATTTCCCATTCCATCGGCCGCTGCAATTGCGCCAGCAGCTATGAAATAGCTAGCGGAAGAGGCATCTGCCTCGACATGGATGCTGCCTGGTGAGCGGTAGCTGCTGCCCGCTGTTATGGTGAAACGCTGCCAGTTTTCGTGGTGCACCGTGATGCCAAAGCGCTCCAGCAGCTGCAGGGTGATGTGGATGTAGGGCTTGGAGATCAGCTCGCCCACCACCTCGATGACCACATTCTGGTGTGTAGCCGCCAGGGGCAGGGCCATGAGCAGTGCGGTCAGGAACTGGCTGGAAACGTCGCCACGCACGCGGATCGGGGTGGACAGTGCCAGGGCGGGCACGCCATCAGGCTGCGCAATGCGCAGCGGTGGGTAGCCGTCATTGCCCAGGTAGTCGATGTGGCAACCCAGCTGGCGCAAGGCGTCCACCAGGTCGCCAATCGGGCGCTCATGCATGCGTGCAATGCCGCTGAGTTCAAACACACCGCCCAGCAGGGCCAGTGCCGCCGTGAGGGGGCGCATGGCCGTGCCTGCGTTGCCCAGAAACAAGGTGGCGGGGGATGTGGGCTGGCGGCCACCCAGCCCGGTGATACGCGCCTGCGCGCCGTCTTCTTCAACGCCACAGCCCAGTTGGCGCAGGGCATCGAGCATGACGCGGGTGTCGTCGGATGCCAGCAGGTCGTGCACCGTGGTGGTGCCCTGGCTCAGCGCTGCCAGCAGCAGTACGCGGTTAGAGATGCTTTTAGAGCCTGGCAGCTGCACGCTGCCCTGGGCCGACTGGAGCGCGGGGAGATCAAGAAAAACGGTGGAATACATCGAAAGCTGTCCGGGGCAATGGCATACCGGTCGGCCGTTGGCCGGCCGCCAGGCGCCGGGTTAGCGGTTTTTGAGGGAGCGCTGTGCGCCCATGCGCCAGTGTGCACGGGTTTCGCTGGCCAGGGTGAGCATGTCCTCAATGGTCTGGGCGTTGTTGCTGAGCATGGCTTGCTCGAGGCGCTGCAAGGTTTGCTGGAACAGGCTGGATTGGGCCAGCAGCTCCTCGCGGTTGGACAGGAAAATGTCACGCCACATCTTGGGGTCGCTCGCCGCAATGCGGGTGAAATCCCGAAAGCCCGGGCCTGCCAGCGACAGGAAGGTGTCGGCATGTTCCTGTCCCGTGATGCTATTGACCATTGCGAAGGCCAGCAGGTGCGGCAGATGGCTGACGGCAGCAAAGGCGTTGTCGTGCGCCTCGGGCGACATGCTGGTGACGCGGCAGCCCAAGGCCGTCCAGACGTCCTGCGCGCGTTGCAGCTGCACCGTGAGAGTGCGTTCTGTAGGCGTCAGGATGACTTGGCGGCCGGTGTAAAGCTCGGCTTCGGCGTGCTCCACGCCTGAGACTTCGCGCCCCGTAATCGGGTGTGCCGGCACAAACGAGCCGACCTTGTCGCGCAAGGACCGCTCGGCGGCCTGCACCACATCGGCCTTGGTGGAGCCCACGTCCATCACCAGCATCTGGGGAGTCACCAGGTGCTTGATGGCCTTGAGGGTGGCTTCCGTGGCCGATACCGGGACTGCCAGCAGCACGATGTCGGCGCCGGCCACTGCCAGCAGAGCAGAAGGGGCTTCCACGTCGATCACGCCGAGCTGGCGGGCACGATCCGTGGTGGAGGGGGATTTGCTATAGCCCACTACGCGCTGCACCAAGCCTGCACGCTTGAGGGCCAGAGCAAAAGAGCCGCCCATGAGGCCACAACCGATCAAACCCAATTGTTCAAACATGGGGAGTCCTGGCTGTGTCGGGCGCTGCACGCGGCGCAATGAGGTGGGCAGGGCTGTGCAAGATCATGGCGTCACCGGGTAGGTGCCCAGCACTTTGTAGAAGGCGCACAAACTGCGCAATTCGAGGAGCGCGGCACTGACATGGGGCTGGCTCGGGTGGCCGTCGATGTCGATGTAAAAATAGTATTCCCACTGGCCGGTGCGTGCCGGGCGCGACTCGAAGCGCGTCATGGATACGCCGTGCTTTTTGAGCGGGACCAGCAGATCGTGCACGGCGCCGGGTTCGTTGGGTACGGAGACGATCAGGCTGGTGCAGTCGCGCGCCGACGGCGGCGGCGTGTCCAGCGTATGCGGCAAGCAGATGATGGCAAACCGTGTGCGGTTGTAGGCATCGTCCTGGATGGCGTGTGCCACGATATGCAGGCCAAACTGCGTTGCGGCGCGATCGCTGGCCAGGGCTGCCCAGGCCGGGTTGGTTGCAGCCAGACGTGCGCCTTCGGCATTGCTGGAGACAGGGCGGCGCTCGACATGCGGCAGGTGCTTGGACAGCCAGGCCTGGCATTGGGCCAGGGCCTGCGGGTGGGCCAAAACGGCCTCGATACCGTCGACGGAGGGGCTGGTGCGCAGCAGATTGTGCCGGACCAGCAGGCTGACTTCTCCCACGACATGCGTGGGGGTGTGCAAAAACAGGTCGAGCGAGCGCGTAACAACGCCTTCCACCGAGTTTTCAACACCGACCACGCCAAATTGGGCGCTTCCCGATGCTGTAGCGTGAAACACTTCATCAAAGTTGGCGCAATAAACGATGTCGGCAGCGCCGCCAAAGAATTCGATGGCGGCTTGCTCGCAGAACGTGCCTTCTGGCCCCAAGACGGCCACGCGCTGGGGCGATTCAAGTGCCAGACAGGCGGACATGATTTCGCGCCAGATAGCGGTGACATGGGCGCTTTTGAGCGGCCCAGGGTTGGCGGCCTGGATTTTTTCGATGACCTGCGCCACGCGGTCGGGGCGGAAGAAGGGCGTGCCCTCGCGCTTCTTGACTTCGCCGACGCGCTCGGCCACCAAGGCGCGCTGGTTCAGCAAAGTCAGCAACTGCTGGTCAATGTTGTCGATCTGGACGCGCAGGCTGGACAGGTCGGGGGAAGATTGCGGTGTATTCATTGAAGGGTGCGTGGGTCAGGCGTGCTGCTGCTCAAATTCTCGCATGTAGTCAACCAGCGCTTGCACGCCTGCCAAGGGCATGGCGTTGTAGATGCTGGCGCGCATGCCGCCCACGGACTTGTGGCCCTTGAGCTGCAGCAGGCCGCGCTGTTTTGCACCAGCCAGGAAAGCGTCGTTGCGGGTTTCGTCGCGCAGAAAGAAAGGGATGTTCATGCGCGAACGGCAGTTGGCGGCGACCTTGTTGACGTAGAAGCCAGAATTGTCGATCGCCTCATACAGCAACTGGGCCTTGGCAATATTGCGCAGCTCCATGGCGGCGATGCCACTGGCCGTGTCTTCGCGCTGGCGCTTGAGCCATTGAAAGGTCAGGCCCGCCATGTAGATGCCCCACGTGGGCGGGGTGTTGTACATGGACTGGTTGTCGGCCACGATTTTGTAATCAAACGCGCTCGGGCAGGCGGGCAGGGCATGGCCGAGCAGGTCTTCGCGCACCACCACCAGGGTGAGGCCCGCAGGGCCCAGGTTTTTTTGCGCACCGCCGAAGGCCAGGCCGATGCGCGACCAGTCCACCGGGCGCGATGCCACGTGCGAAGAAAAATCAATCACCAGGGGGGTGTCTACACCCAGGGCGCGCAGGTCGGGCAACTCGTGGAACTCCACGCCGTTGATGGTTTCGTTGCTGCACAGGTGCAAATAGCTGGCCCCTTTGCTGGGGCGCCATTGCGAGGGGTCTGGCAAGGTGGTGAAGCCCCTGTCTTCGCCCGACGCGATGATGTTTGCCTCGGCAGCGTATTTGCGCGCCTCTTTCTGCGACTTCTGGCTCCAGCTTCCGGTGACCACGAAGTCGACCGTGGCTGCGCGCGAGAGGTTGAGTGGCACGATGGCGTTTTCTGCCAAACCGCCCCCTTGCATGAACAAAATCTTGAAATGTGCGGGCACCGCCAGCAATTCGCGCAGATCGGCCTCGGCCTGTTCGTAGATGGAGATGAATTCCTTGCCCCGGTGGCTCATCTCCATGACGCCCATGCCGCTGCCATGCCAGTTCAGCATTTCAGCCGCAGCCTGTTCCAGAACTTCGGCAGGAATAGCCGCCGGACCGGCAGAGAAATTGTACGGACGTTGCATGGTTATTGGGCTAAAAAGTGGCTAAAACGCTTTATGAGTAAGCGCACCAAGCTACTGAATTAATAGCTGTCAGGTGCTGTTCCGGGCTGCCGCCTCTCAGGCGTCGGCAGCTGGCGGTGTGGCATCTGGTGCGGAAGTGGGTTCGTCGTCCGTGGATTCGGAATCTGCGGGGTTGGCATCGTTTTCCACAATGCGCTGCAGTCCGCTGAGCTTGGAGCCTTCGTCCAGGGCAATCAACGTCACGCCTTGCGTGGCGCGGCCGAGTTCGCGGATTTCGCTGACGCGCGTGCGCACCAGAACGCCCTTGTCGGTGATGAGCATGATCTCGTCATCGGCACGCACCAGGGTGGCTGCCACGACCTTGCCGTTGCGCTCGGTTTGCTGGATGGCGATCATGCCCTTGGTGCCACGGCCGTGGCGGGTGTACTCGGTGATGCTGGTGCGTTTGCCGTAGCCGTTTTCGGTTGCGGTCAGTACGCTTTGGCTCTCGTCCTCGGCCACCAGCATGGCAATCACGCTCTGGCCTTCTTCCAGCATCATGCCGCGCACGCCACGGGCTTGGCGGCCCAGCGGTCGCACATCGTTTTCGTCAAAACGCACAGCTTTGCCGCCATCGGAGAACAGCATCACGTCGTGTTGGCCGTCCGTGAGGGCGGCGCCAATCAGGTAGTCGCCTTCGTCCAGATTCACGGCGATGATGCCGCCCTTGCGCGGGTTGGAGAACTCGTCCAGCGCAGTCTTCTTGACCGTACCCATGCTGGTGGACATGAAGACATACTGGTCGGCGGGAAAGCTGCGCTTTTCGCCGGTGAGTGCCAGCACGACGTTGATTTTCTCGCCTTCTTGCAAAGGGAACATGTTGACGATGGGGCGTCCGCGCGAGCCGCGCGAGCCGGCCGGTACTTCCCATACCTTGAGCCAGTACAAGCGCCCACGGTTGGAGAAGCACAGAATGTAGTCGTGCGTGTTGGCGATGAAGAGCTGGTCGATCCAGTCGTCTTCCTTGGTGGCCGTTGCCTGTTTACCTCGCCCACCGCGCTTTTGCGCGCGGTATTCAGACAATGGCTGGCTTTTGATGTAACCCGTGTGGCTGAGTGTGACCACCATGTCGGTGGGTGTGATCAGGTCTTCTGTGGAGAGGTCTTGCGCGCTGTATTCGACCAGGCTGCGGCGTGCGCCGAGCTTGCTTTGGCCAAATTCATGCTTGATGGTGGTCAGCTCGTCGCCAATGATGGTCGAGACGCGTTCGGGTGTGGCCAGGATGTCGAGCAGGTCTTCAATAACGGCCATGACCTCCTTGTATTCAGCCACGATTTTGTCCTGCTCCAGGCCCGTGAGGCGCTGCAGGCGCATCTGCAGGATTTCCTGGGCCTGCGTTTCCGACAGGCGGTACAGGCCGTCCTGGCCCATGCCAAACTCTTTTTCCAGGCCGTCGGGGCGGTAATCATCGGCATTGATGACACCGCCATCGGTGCGGGTGCGGGTGAGCATTTCACGCACCAGCTTGCTGTCCCATGAGCGGGTCATCAGCTCGGCCTTGGCCACCGGTGGAGTGGGCGCGTTGCGAATGATGGCGATGAAGTCGTCAATATTGGCCAATGCCACAGCCAAACCTTCGAGCACGTGGCCCCGCTCACGTGCCTTGCGCAACTCGAACACCGTGCGGCGGGTGACCACTTCGCGGCGGTGCTGCAAGAAGACGCTGACCAAATCCTTGAGGTTGCACAAACGGGGCTGACCATCGATCAGCGCCACCATGTTCATGCCGAAGGTATCCTGTAACTGGGTCTGCTTGTACAGGTTGTTCAGAACCACTTCGGGCACTTCACCGCGCTTGAGTTCAATGACGAGGCGCATGCCCGACTTGTCGGATTCGTCCTGGATATGGCTGATGCCTTCGAGTTTTTTCTCGTGCACCAACTCGGCCATGCGTTCCTGCAGCGTCTTCTTATTGACTTGGTAGGGCAGTTCGTCAACGATGATGGCTTGGCGCTGCCCCTTGTCGATGTCCTCGAAATGGCACTTGGCGCGCATGATCACGCGACCCCGGCCTGTGCGGTAACCGTCCTTGACGCCGTTGATGCCGTAGATGATGCCTGCGGTCGGAAAATCTGGTGCAGGAATGATCTCCATCAAATCGTCGATCGTCGATTCAGGGTTGCGCAGCATATGCAGGCAGGCGTCCACCACCTCGTTCAGGTTATGGGGCGGAATATTGGTGGCCATGCCAACGGCGATACCTGCCGAGCCGTTGACTAATAAGTTGGGCAGTTTGCTGGGCAAAACCAGCGGTTCCTTTTCGCTGCCATCGTAGTTGGGGCCGAAATCGACGGTTTCCTTGTCAATATCGCCCAGCATTTCGTGGGCAATTTTTGCCAGGCGGATTTCGGTGTAGCGCATGGCCGCGGCGTTGTCGCCGTCCACCGAACCGAAGTTGCCCTGGCCGTCCACCAGCATGTGGCGCAACGAGAAATCCTGCGCCATACGCACAATGGTGTCGTAGACCGCGCTGTCGCCGTGCGGGTGGTACTTACCAATGACGTCACCGACGATACGCGCTGACTTCTTGTATGGGCGGTTCCAATCGTTGTTCAATTCGTGCATGGCGAACAACACGCGCCGGTGCACAGGCTTGAGGCCATCGCGCGCATCCGGCAGCGCCCGGCCTACGATCACGCTCATGGCGTAATCGAGATAACTGCGGCGCATCTCCTCTTCAAGGCTGATGGGCAGGGTTTCTTTGGCGAACTGGGTCATGGGATGGCGGTGAGACAGCAAAGGAGAGCCATTTTAGGCTCAAGCGCTTGTCGCAGTTATGCAACAGATTGGTGTGATTGCGCAATTGTCCTACGGGCACGGCAAACCTGGGGCGGTCACCCGTCGGTTACGTATGGCACAATCGATTTCAACGTTTTTGGTGATGGTCACCACAGACGTCCAAATTACGCAGCGCGGCTGCGGCTTTTTCGCCCCAGAGGAGAACCATGAAGAAACTGAACAAAGTGGCAATGTTGATTGCCTCCGCAGCGCTCGCAACTGCCGCCGGCGCACAAACCGTCGACAACTGGAAGAACGGCACGAACGAGCTGGTCTGGAAGAACGGCACCAACGAACTGTGCTGGCGCGATGCCTCGTGGACGCCTGCTACTGCAGCTCCCGACTGCGATGGCGCGTTGGCCGCTCCTGCTGCAGCTCCCGCTGCCGCTCCTGCGCCTGCAGCTCCTGCCGCCGCTGCACCTGCTGCACCAGCACCAGCACCAGCCATGGCCACCAAGGTGACCTACGCTGCCGACGCCTTCTTCGACTTCGACAAGTCGGTCCTGAAGCCAGAAGGCAAAGCCAAGCTGGACGACTTGGTATCCAAGGTCAAGGGCATTAACCTGGAAGTCATCATTGCCGTGGGTCACACCGACTCCGTCGGCTCTGATGCTTACAACCAGAAGCTGTCGGTGCGTCGCTCTGAAGCTGTGAAGGCTTACTTGGTGTCCAAGGGCATCGAGAAGAACCGTGTTTACACCGAAGGCAAGGGCGAAAAGCAGCCTGTGGCTGATAACAAGACCAAAGAAGGTCGCGCCAAGAACCGCCGTGTTGAAATCGAAGTGGTCGGCACCCGTGCCAACTGATCTTCTGTGATCGACAAAAAAGCCCCGGTAACGGGGCTTTTTTTATGGGGCATGCAGAAAGCTTGTCGGACAATACACCTCCATGAATAACACCTTGAATGTCGATCCAGCTGAGCTGGCCAAATTTTCAGAGCTAGCCCATCGGTGGTGGGATCAGGAAAGTGAGTTTCGGCCTTTGCACGAAATAAACCCGTTACGGCTGGACTGGATCAATACTTTGTCGCCATTGGATGGCCAAAGGGTGTTGGACGTCGGATGCGGCGGGGGAATTCTGGCGGATGCCATGGCCCGCAAAGGTGCGCAAGTGCTGGGCATTGATCTGGCGGGCAAGTCCTTGCGGGTCGCGCAGTTGCACGCCCTAGAAGCGCAGACTCCCCGTGTTCAATACCGAGAAGTGAGCGTGGAGGCGTTAGCCGTCGAACAGCCTGCAAGTTTTGATACGGTGACCTGCATGGAAATGCTGGAGCACGTCCCCAACCCGGCATCCGTGATCCAAGCATGTGCTCAGTTGGTCAAGCCGGGGGGGTGGGTTTTCTTCTCCACCATCAACCGCAATACCAAAGCCTTCATGTTGGCTATTGTTGGGGCTGAATACGTGCTGAACATGCTGCCTCGCGGAACGCACGAATATGCGCGTCTGATTCGTCCGAGTGAGCTGGCTGCCAGCTGCCGGGCTGCCGGGCTGGACGTGAATGAAGCCCGGGGGCTGGCCTATAACCCGTTGACACGTCGCTATTGGATGAATACCGACACCAGCGTAAATTACCTTTTGGCTGCGCGCCGCCCTGCCTGAAAAGTTACCGCATGTTTCAAAATATCCAGGCGGTGCTCTTCGATCTGGACGGCACACTGATCGATAGTGCGCCCGACCTTGGTGCGGCTGCAGACAAAATGCGCACCGACCGGGGACTTCCATCGCTTCCATTGGCGCGCTACCGCCCCCTGGCGGGCGCTGGCGCACGTGGAATGCTTAGCGAAGCCTTTGGTATGACGCCAGAACACCCCGACTTTGCCTCCTATCGCGAGGAATTTTTCACCAATTACCAGAATTGCATGACATGTCGCACCCAAGTGTTCGATGGCGTGTGTGCACTGCTGGAAAGCCTTGTTGGCAGGGGATTGGCATGGGGCGTAGTGACCAACAAGTCCATGCGCTTCACCGATCCATTAACCCGTGCGATGCCACTATTCGCCAGTGCCGGTGCCGTGGTCAGCGGCGACACGACGCCACATGCCAAGCCTCATCCAGCGCCGCTGCTCGAAGCCGCTAGGCTACTGCATCTTGATCCTAGGCATTGTGTGTATGTGGGTGATGATGAACGCGACATCGTTGCGGGTCTGGCTGCTGGCATGGGCACGGTTGCCGCCACCTATGGGTATCTGGGTAGCGTGACCAACGTGCGGCAGTGGGGTGCCCATGCGGAGATTAATTTTCCGCTCGATCTCTTGCAATTGCTGAACCTGGCCTAAAATGACTTTTGAGGGGCTGTCCTGGTTTCGACGTGGGTTCGGAATCGGTGTGGTGCATGTCGAGCTTGAGTCACGCTCGTAAATCTCGATTTAAAAAACTAACTGCAAACGACGAACGTTTCGCACTCGCTGCTTAATTGTCAGTGAGCCTTGCAACAGTTGGCCGATGGGCTGGGCAAGGGGGTATCGAGCAATCGACGCCTCCCGGCTGCAAGGATAATTACATGGGCTGGTCCTGATCCGGGTACCTTGGGTTGGGGCGAGAAAATAGGGTGCTGGCGGCCGGTGTAGCGTGCGACTGCGCGACAACGGTGGCGAGACTCAAATCAGATCGCTAAACATGTAGATCTGCCCGATGAAGGCTTGCGGACGCGGGTTCAATTCCCGCCAGCTCCACCATTACGACGTCCAAGGGCGTTCACCAACATCCGGTGAACGCCTTTTTTCTTTGGTAAATCAATGGGTTACGGTGTGGGGACGTCCGGAGCGGTCTCCTGGCAGCCAGGCTGAGGCGGGGGAACAGACGGGGGAACAAAATCCGAAAAAGGTAGACTGGCGGCGTTTGTTCCCCCGTTTCAGAGGGGAAATCCTAGCTAAACCTCTGGAGGTGTTCCCCCATGTTGACCGACGCACAGTGCCGTAACGCCGTCTGTTCCCCCACATCGAAGCGGGAGCGTTTGTCGGACTCGGGAGGTCTGTATCTGGAGGTTGCTCCCGGAGGATCGAGGCGCTGGTTCTGGAAGTATCGGCATGAGGGCAAGGAAGGGCGTATGGCTCTGGGCAGCTATCCCTCGGTCAGCCTGACGGCAGCTCGCAAGGCTCGTGATACCGCCAGGCTGCAGAAATCGACAGGAATAAATCCTGTGCATGCCAGAAAGGTGGAAAGGCTGAAGGCTTCTGCCAGTGCCGGGGATACCTTCAAAGCTGTCGCTCTGGAGTGGTACGACAAACAGAAGCCTCTATGGAGTAATTCTCATGCTGAGCGCTCGCTGCGCCAGTTCGAACGTGATCTCTTTCCGTGGCTAGGGGGGCGTCGTCTGGCTGAGATTGAGCCGGTGGAACTGCTGGCAACCCTGCGCAAGGTGGAAGAGCGCGGGGCTGTAGAGACTGCTGATCGTGGATTGATGCTGGCTCGCCAGGTCTGGCGTTATGGCGTCGCGACAGGCAGGGTGGGGCGGGATATCACGGGAGACCTCAAAGGCGCGTTGTCTCCGTATCGCGGCAAGCACTTTGCCGCTATCACCGAACCAGTCAAGCTGGCTGAGTTGTTGCGTGCCATCCAAGCTTACAAGGGCGGGCCTATTGTGCGGGCAGCATTGCAATTGGCGCCCTTGCTGTTTCAGCGACCCGGCGAATTGCGCGGTGCGGCTTGGGCCGAAGTGGACCTCGATTCTGCTCTCTGGACGATTCCAGCTGCCCGGATGAAGCGGGGCAAAGACGGGAAGGAGAACGGGGATCCACATCTGGTGCCTCTTTCAACCCAGGCTGTGAAAGTCCTTCGAGAACTGCATCCGTTGACAGGTCACGGCGCATTGGTGTTTCCTGGCGAGCGCAGCCACAGCAGGCCAGTTTCGGAGAATTCGGTCCGTACTGCTTTAATCACCATGGGCTACACCCCTGAGATTCAGACATGGCATGGCTTTCGGGCTACGGCCCGAACCATGCTTGCGGAGCGGCTGGATGTCGATCCACTTGTTATTGAGGCACAGTTGGCCCATGCCGTGAAGGACGCTAACGGGCGCGCCTATAACAGGACCCAGTACCTAGCCCATCGAACGAGAATGATGCAGCTGTGAATCGCCCCGGGTTTTGAGGAGGCTCTTTTCTCTGAGAGGATTGAGCCATGAAGAAGTCAAAC
>NZ_BAAGQN010000014.1:117877-209629 GCF_054783455.1 Simplicispira piscis | reverse complement strand
GCCAGTCAGACTGCCATGATGGTGGCCTGACTTAAACCAACTGGCCTCCACGAAAGCCGGGGCGATTCAGTACCCCACGTGGATGGAGGCTGTCAGTCAACCAGACCGCCAGTTGTTCCTGCTGTCCGCCCTCGTCTAGGCTGAACAAGTCGACCGGGCTGTTGCTGCCGTGGCTCGTAATGAAGTGATTGAAAACTGCATGCCATTCCTCGATGAGGACAATTTCTGCAGATAGCAACTCGTCAGGGGTTGTAGTGCCTTTGAATGCCCGTTTCAGCAGGTCGTCTGCCTCTTCAGTTATGGCTGTGTAATCTACTTTCCCCCGTGTCGCGTTGTTGATCCAGCCGCTTACCTCCGAAGGGAAGCGAACCTGTACGGTGGACCATGCAACATTCAGGGCAAGCTCGTTAAACAGGAATATGGGGGATGGTTCCCCTGATATCAGCCCCTGCAGCGCTGTGACTTCTGCCTCGTTCTCCACGACTGACCAGAGCATCGCAGGCTTAGATGGATCGTCGTACGCCGTGAATGCATACAGGAGACGACCGCTCACGCGCGCCAGATGAAACCGTAGCCGCGCACCCAACACCATGTACTTCAGTAGGAGCGTGCTGCCCTTCACCAGCAGCGTCGGCTCAAAGCTCTTCGTTCCCTTTGCATAGTCGATTCGTATGAGTTGCGGTGTAGCCAGGAACTCAGATCGATAGTGCGAGGCGAGTAGGTGCATGTGGCCTTCTTCGTGCGGTAGTCGCTCAACGGAATGTGGGTGTGGTCTAAATGTAGACAGTACTAAACCGTAGGCCATATCTGGCGCTTGTGGTGGCACCAAACGCGTCGGTGGCCAAGCGCCAACAGACAAGTAGCGTGTCAGTAGCTCTGAAATCAATAGCTTGTAGCGCAATGAGAGCGGGCGCTACAGGCCAATATGAATCAAAATTTTGCCGCTCATTGCAGCCGAGGTATGTAGTCTTGTTTACCCCGCCAAATGGCACACCGCCTCGATGTTGTTGCCTTCGGGGTCGATGACAAAGGCGCCGTAGTAGTGCGCGTGGTACTCGGGGCGCAGGCCGGGGGCGCCGTTGTCCTTGCCGCCAGCGGCGATGGCGGCGGCATGGAAGGCGTCCACCTGGGCGCGGGTCTGGGCCTTCCAGGCCAGGTGGCAGCCGGTGGTGGCCGGTGGGCCGCCGTAGGGGGAGGGGCCGTCGATGAACCAGACGTCGGCCTTTTTGCCGTCGGGTTCGGCGGGGTCGGGGTAGGCGAAGCCGAGGATGTTCATGCCGTAGTTGCCCTCGAAGCAAACGCTGTAGCCCAGGGGCGCAAGGGCTGCGCTGTAGAACGCCTTGGCGCGCTGGATGTCGGTGACGCGGAAGGTCATGTGGTCAAGCATGGGGTGGCTCCTGTGTGGGTTGGTCGTGCGCATGCCGCACATCGATACTGTATGCGTATACAGTTTGATTTGGCAAGAGGCGCGTGAACCTGCTCAAAGGCCGGTGTGTGGGCTGCCGCAGCACACCACCTTCAGGCTGTGCAGGTTTTGTTGCGCCCCTGCGCCTTGGCGCGGTACAGGGCGGCATCGGCGCGGTCCAGCATGGCGTCCAGCGTGTCTTCGGGTCCGCGCCAGTGGGTCAAGCCGATGCTGGCGGTGCAGTCCAGGACATGGCCGGTGGAGAGTGCGGCGCGAATGCGCTCGGCCACGGGCAGCGCTGCGTCCGTGGTGGTGTTGGGCAGCAGCACCAGAAATTCCTCGCCGCCATAGCGTCCGAAGCGGTCGGCGCGGCGCAGGGCGGCGCGGGTGCATTCGACAAAATGCACCAGCACCCGGTCGCCGTGCTGGTGGCCGTGGGTGTCGTTCACCGACTTGAAGTGATCGAGGTCGATCATCATCAGCGAGAACGCCTGCCCGTAGCGCAGGCTGCGCTCATGCTCGTCCTCGCAGAAATCGAGAATGGCGCGGCGGTTGAGGGTGCCGGTGAGCACATCGTGCGTGGCCATGTGTTCCAGCTCGGTGCGCACACGGTCCGTGGCCATGAGCACTGCGCCAATGGAAAGCAGCAGCACAGCCAGCACATAGGCGCCGAGGTAGAAGGTCTGCAAGGTAGAGGCTTCCATCAGGTTGCCCACTTCGGGGACAGACAGCACGCTTTGCAGCCGCACCAACAGCACGCACAGGTGCAGTGCCAAAGTCACCTGCACCATGCGCACCGGGAAATTGCGGTTGCCGCGCTGCCACAGGAACACCAGCGTGCTGGTATGTGCCACGGCGATGGCGGCGGTGACAATGGCCACGCGCATGCGGTAGGACGGATCGGGCCCGGCAAACCAGGCCAGTGACAGCATGACCAGCGCGAATGGAACCACGATTCGGCGCCATTGAACGGGTTGCCCGAAGAAACGGCGGCACCCCACATGGAACAGGACGAAACCCAGCAAGACCAGGCCATTGCCGAACCAGCGCCCCACTTCCGGGTGCCATGGGCCGGGAATTGCGAAGAAAACCGTGGCAATCAGCCAGACGGCAGGAGCCAGTGCCCAGTAGCCCAGCCCCAGGATGCTGGGCGGGTAGTAGCGCCGCATGAAGCCCAGCACCAGCCCCATCACCAAGGCCATAAAACCACCCATGGCAATCAGGGAGCGCGGGTCAAGTGAGTTCATGGGGGCGGGCGAGAGGCGTGGTCAGTGCAATTCAGTATATCGAGAGGTGTATTCAAGAGGCCCCGTGGGGAAATGGCCGCTATGGAGGCTCATGGAGATTGTGGCGCTTATCTGGTAAGCGCAATGCGCTATCAATGCAATAGCAATTTGGCGCATCTCAGGGGCGTTGGGTTTTGGGCGTGAAGTCGCAATACGGCGCCACCAGGCACTCCCAGCAGCGCGGCTTGCGTGCCTGGCAGACGTAGCGGCCCAGCAGGATGAGCCAGTGGTGCGAATCCACCGCGTAGGCGGGGGGCACGCGCGCGAGGAGTTGCTTTTCCACCTCTAGCGGGTTCTTGCCGGGGGCCAGGCCCGTGCGGTTGCTGACGCGGAAGATGTGCGTGTCCACCGCCATGGTGGGTTGGCCAAAGGCCACGTTGAGCACCACGTTGGCGGTCTTGCGGCCCACGCCGGGCAAGGCTTCGAGCGCCTCGCGCGTGCGGGGCACCACACCGCCGTGCTGCTCGACCAGGATGCGGCAGGTTTGCATCAGGTGGCGCGCCTTGCTTTTGTACAGGCCGATGGTCTTGATGTAACCCTCCAGGCCATCGAGCCCCAGATCCAGGATGGCCTGCGGCGTGGCCGCCACCGGGAACAGCTTGCGCGTGGCCTTGTTCACGCCCACGTCGGTGGCCTGGGCCGAGAGCAGCACGGCGGCCAGCAGCTCGAACACGGTGGTGTATTCCAGCTCGGTTTGCGGGTGGGGGTTGGCTGCCTGCAGTGCAGCAAAAAAAGGTTCGATCAGGGCGGTTTGCATGAAGGGTGGGTGGCGGGTCGCAGCGCAGCTACTATAGAAGAAGCAGGGTGCCATTGCCTCGGGTTGGGGCTGCATCGTTGGGTACACCGTGCTGCCGCGCTTGCGTTCCAGCGCCGCCGCCTTGGTACAGCTGAGCGTGCCGCTTCTTGCGGCGCTGGGTAGAACCTTGCTGCTGGGTGAGGATTGGCCCCAGCGCCTGGGCTGGACGGGCCATCTTGGGCGGTATTGCGCTGGTGGTCATGCGGCCCCAGCGGGCTCTGGGCGCGTGAAGGGTTGGTTTTGGCGCTTGGGATGGCGCGTCAGCGCTTGCTGGCGCGCTTGTTCCACCAGGTAAATGCGTTTTCGTGCAGATCGATGTCCAGTTCCGCAATGCGCGCCTGCATGCTTTCCTGTGCTTGCGCCACGGCCAGGTTGTACACGGCGGGAGCAATGTCGGCGAGGAAGAAGTTCAGCAGCGCACCCGCGGCCATGTTGCCGATGGGTTCGCCGTTTTCTTCCAGAAAATAGCGCTCAATCGAAGCGATGGCTTGGGTGCGTACTTCTTTGGTGAGTTCGATGGTCATGCGCGCAGTCTAAAACGGCCCCGCAATTCCCAGGATCACCCCAACGCAGGATTCGAGCGTGTGGGATTGGCGACAATCGGGGCCAGACTTTACGGGACACCACCATGCCGCTGCAATTTGCCGATCGCCTGAACAACGTAGAAACCTCCGCCATCCGTGAGCTTTTCAAACTGCTGGGCAAGCCCGGCATCATCAGTTTTGCCGGGGGGTTCCCCGACAGCGCCCTGTTTGATGTGGACGGCATCCGCGCCGCCAGCAACGCAGCGCTGGACCAGGAACCCGGCGCCGCGCTGCAGTACGGCGCCACCGAGGGCTACCAGCCGCTGCGCGAGCAGCTTGCCGCCTTCATGGCAGCCAAGGGCGCGCTAGATGTGGCGCCCGAGCAGCTCATCGTCACCACCGGCAGCCAGCAGGCGCTCGATTTGCTGGGCAAGACGCTGATCAGCCCCGGTGACAAAGTCATTGTCGAAGGCCCGACCTTCCTCGCCACCATCCAATGCTTCCGCCTGTACGGCGCCGAGCTGATCAGCGCGCCCATCGATGCCCATGGCGTGCAGACCGACGAACTCGAAAAGCTCATCGCCGAGCACAAACCCAAGTTTGTGTACCTGATCCCCACCTTCGGCAACCCCAGCGGTGCCATGCTGAGCCTGGAGCGCCGCAAGCAGGTGCTGGAGATGGCCGCCCGGCACCAGACGCTGATTGTCGAGGACGACCCCTACGGCGACCTGTACTTTGGCGAGGCCCCGCCGCCCAGCCTGCTGGCGCTCTCGGCCACGGTGCCGGGCAGCCGCGAACTGCTGGCGCACTGCGGCAGTTTGAGCAAGGTGCTTTCGCCCGGCCTGCGTGTGGGCTGGATGATTGCCCCGCCCGAGCTGCTGGCCAAGGCCACCATGTGCAAGCAGTTCAGCGATGCGCATACCAGCACTTTTGCCCAGGCCACGGCAGCCCAATACCTCAAGACCGGCCGCATGCCCGCCACGCTGGCCCATGTGCGCCAGGTGTACGCCGAGCGCGCCCAGGCCATGGGCGATGCATTGCGCAAGGATCTGGGTGATGCCATCGCGTTCGTGCAGCCCCAGGGCGGCCTGTTTGTGTGGGCACGCCTGACGGGTGCGGGCGGCAAGGTGAATGACGGCAATGTGCTGGCCAAGCGCGCCATCGAGAAGGGCGTGGCCTTTGTGCCCGGCACGCCGTTCTTCTGCGCCCACCCCGATCACGCCACGCTGCGCCTGTCGTTTGCCACGGCCGATGTGGACAAGATCCGCGAAGGCGTGGCGCGGCTGGCGCAGGCTCTTTGAGGTTTCAGGGCCGTAGCGCACGCTAGTGGTGTGCGCTACTGAAAAAATAGCATTTAACGCTTGTATTTGTTGGGGTTCAACTATTTTTAATATTGAATATCAATATGGACAAGCGCTAGAAGCTCTCGTATTGATAGCAAAAACTCCTCAGCCATTGAACCCCAGTGCATCGAAAACGCGCGCTGCTGCGTAGGCGTCGTTGGCTGCGTAGACCAGTTGCCCTTCGCTCAGCTGGCGCTGCGCCCAGTTGGAGGTAGCGGCTTTTTTCGACTTGATGAAGCGCTGCTGGAACAGCACGGCCACGGCGGCCTTGACGCCCATGTCTTTGCGGTAGCCCCGCTGGTGCAAGGCGGTGTTGAGTTCCAGCACATCGGCCGTCTCCACGCCCAGCCGCGCCTGGATGCGCTTGCGGTCATCGCCCAGGCCAAAACCCGCTTTGGTCACACCACGCAGCGCCAGCAGCTGTGCCACCACAGCGCGGCAATCGGGGTCGTGCAGCTGGAACACCCAGGCGCGGTCCAGGGTGGACAGCTGCACGGTGTGCGGCCCCTCGGACGCCTGGCCTTTGGTGAAGGTAGGGCGCGATTCGGTGTCAAAACCCCAGAAGCGGCTGGCGGCCAGCGCATCCCAGGCGCGCTCGGCTTGCGCGGCGGTGTGGACCAGGAAGATGCGGTCCAGGCCCAGGCGTTCAAAGGGTTCGAGCAGGGCGATCTGCTCTTTGTCGGGAACCCGGTGAAAATTGTGCATGGAGGGCATTGTGAACCCAGCGCCCAGGCCCCCGTGGGGAGGCGCGGTCAGGGCGCTGCAGCGGGGGCGGCCATGGCGCCGCCGCTTCCGGCGTCCAGCACTGCGAGCTGGTTGCGGCCCCGGTGCTTGGCCAGGTACAGGGCCTGGTCGGCGCGGTCCAGCAGCTCATGCAGACTGCGGTCGCCCGGGCTGAGCGTGCCCAGACCAACGCTGGTGGTGATGCCGTAGTGCTGCCCGGTGCTGTCGGTCAGCGACAGGGCGCGAATGGCCTCCAGAATGCGGGAGGCGATGTCGGCACCCTCGGTAGAGGTGGTTTGTGGCAGCAGCAGGCCAAACTCCTCGCCGCCCAGACGGCCCATGGTATCGGTGGCGCGCAACTGGTGTTTGGTGGCCCGGGCAAACTCCGCCAGCACCCGGTCACCTTCCAGGTGGCCGAAGCGGTCATTGATGCTCTTGAAATGGTCCAGGTCAAGCATCAGCAAGGTCAGCGGTAGCTGGCTTTCCTGGGCCCGCTGGAAGGCCGCCTCGGCCACTTCGAGAAAGGAGCGGCGGTTGGCCATGCCGGTCAGCATATCGGTGGTGGCCAGGCGGTGTAGTTCGCGCTCCAGGTTTTTGCGCTGCGTGACGTCGCGGTACATGCCCTCGACGCCGGCAAACGCACCGTTGTGGTCGAACAGCGCGTGGCTGCTGATGGAAATGTCGATGACGGTGCCGTCCTTGCGCACCATCTGGCCCGGAAAATCAGACACCTCACCGTGCGCCAGAATCGCGGCCTTGAAGGCATCGCGGTCGCTGCTGTGCGGGTAATACGACTCGGCGGTGTGTCCCTCGATCTCATGGGGCTCGTAGCCCAGCACGCGGCGCACGCCCGGGCCCACGTGCTGCACTACGCCGTGGGCGTCGGTGCGGTAGTACACATCCTGCATGCTCTCGAACAGGCGGCGAAAGTGGCGCTCGCTGTCGCGCAGCTGCTCCTGGATCTCGTTCTGGTGCGTCATGTCCATGCCGCAGATCAGCAAGGATGCAACGCCGTCGAGCGTGATGCCGACGGTCGAGACCAACACCATGCGCAGATGGCCCTTGGCGGTGCGAACGCGGAACTCGGCCGGTTTGTTGGCATGGCCGATCTGCTCTGGCGCGCTGGCCTGGCGGACGCGGTCGCTGGAACGCAGCTTGTCCAGCGTGTGCACAAAATCGGAAAGCCGTCGACCTTGCAGGTCTTCCTGCGTGTCCGCCTCCAGCAACGCCACTCCGGCCGGATTGGCGCGGCAGATCACGCCCTGCTGGGTGATCAGCGCGGCCACCGGCAAGGCTTGCATCAGTTCTGTATCGCTCGGCATGGCCCTGGCATTCTTTGATTTGCAATCCATTGTGGCACTTGGGCGCTTGTTGTGGCTACGCGGCGCGCTACCATTGGCCATGAAAAAAACATTTGCCCTGCATGTCGAGGGTCTGCACCCCGACCGGCGCCTTGACGCCATCAAGCACGAAATCCGCAAATACTTGCGCCGCGAACGTGGCAAGTCGCTGCCCGAAGGCATGGATTTTTGGGATTTTGACTGCCGTTTCGCTGTACCGCCGGCCGCGCCTGAACCGGTGGCACTGGCGGACATCATGGGTTTGATTGATGCCGCTGCTGCAGCGCAGGCCGGGCAGTTTTACCTGGAAGTTCTGGCGCGCGCCGCCAAGCGCCCGCCGCCAGCCCTCTCGGCCTAAAGCGTCAACGGCACACGCCGCTTGTCGCTGCGCCTTATTCTGTTTCCAAATCATCCGTGTCTAGGCGCGAAGCCGCAGACAGTGCTATTGCACGGCAAGGCGAAGCAACAACGACACGGATGGTTTAGAAACGGAATTACTCTGAGGATTGATCGAGCGGTGGCAGCAAGCCTGCAGCGCGCAATTTGTCTTTCTTGCTCGGGCGCTTGCCCTTGATACCGCCGACGCCACTGCCTGGCTGCGGGGGCGGCGCCGCTTCGGTGGGCTCAAAGCCTGTCACCTGTTCCAGCGGCAGACTGAGGCCCTGGCGCTTTTCAATCAGGTGCCAATGCGCCGTGCTGGCGGGGGTGACCAAAGTGACGGCCAGGCCGCTTTCGCCCGCACGGCCGGTGCGGCCGATGCGGTGGATGTAATCGACGGCCGAGCGCGGCAGGTCGTAATTGACCACCACGGGCAGTTGCGCAATGTCGATGCCGCGCGCCGCCAGGTCGGTGGTCACCACCACTTGCCAGCGGTCGGCCTTGAATTCGTCGAGCACCTGCGTGCGTGCGCCCTGGCTCAGGTCGCCATGGAAGGGCGTGGCAAACACCTTGGCGCGGTAGAGTTTTTCTGCCACATGCTCGGCGGTGTATTTGGTGGCAACAAATACCAGCACGCGCTCCCAGCCTTCGTCTTTGATCAGCTTGAGCAGTAGCTGCGTGCGCCGCTTCTCGTCCACCGCGATGGCGCGCTGCAAGATGGTGGCCTTACCATCTTCGCCCACCTCGGTCGGTGCGACTTCAATGCGCACGGGTTCGCGCAGCAGGCCAGTGGCCAGCTGCTGCACGTCGGCCGGAAAGGTGGCAGAGAACAGCAGGTTCTGGCGCTGGCGCGGCAGCAGTGCCAAAACGCGCTGCAACTCTTCGGCAAAACCCAGGTCGAGCAGGCGGTCGGCTTCATCGAGCACCAGCAACGTAGCCCCCGAGAGGCCCAGTGCGTTGTGTTCCACCAGATCGAGCAGACGCCCTGGTGTGGCCACCACGACATCCGCACCACCGCGCAGCGCCATCATCTGCGGGTTGATGGAGACGCCGCCAAACACCACGGCGATGCGCGGTGGCGAGGGCAACGCCGCAGCCAAGTCGCGCAGCACGCCGCCCACCTGGGCCGCCAGTTCCCGCGTGGGCACCAGCACCAGGGCCTGCACGCTCCGCTGGCCGGGCAGGCGGGCCTCTTGCACCCGCTGCAGCAGCGGCAGGGCAAAGGCTGCGGTCTTGCCCGAGCCCGTTTGCGCCTGGCCCAGCAGGTCGGCGCCGCGCAGGATGGCGGGAATGGCCTCGGCCTGAATCGGGGTTGGCGACTGAAATCCTTGTGCAGCAGCAGCGGCAGCCAGGGCGGGGGAAAGACCAAGAGAGGCAAAAGGCATGGAATAAGCGCTGGAGCCACTACGGGCGCCTGCAGGCGTACATGGAACAAAGACAGTCATTGTGCTGCACCGCCGATAATCCACGCCTGCTTTTTACAAAGACCCAGAACATGGCCCTTGCCCTTGATTCCAGTGCCATCACCCACGGCATCCAGCTGGCGGTTGCGCCGGTGTTCCTGCTCACCGCGGTCTCGGGGATGATCGGCGCGGTGGCCGGGCGGCTGGCCCGCATCATTGACCGCGCGCGCGTGGTGGAAGACCGGGCCCTCAAGGACGCCAGCTTTGTGGCCGCCGCCTACCGGGAACTGGCCCAACTGCGCACACGCGGGCGGCTGGCCAATGGCTGCATCGCCTTGCTGACTTTTTGCGCTTTCCTGATCGGGCTCACCATCATTTTGCTGTTTTTGGGGGAGACCACCAGCTTTCAGGCCAACCGCCTGGCGGTGGCGGGTTTTCTCGCTGGCGTGGTGTGTTTCCTGCTGGCGCTGGTGTGCTTTCTGACCGAAACCGTGATCGCCACGCGCCTGCTCAATTTTTCCCTGCTGAACGAAGGCGGTACGCCATGAGATCGACGTCCAAGGCAGGTGGCCTGGTTTATTCAACCGATGCGGGACGCATGTGTCCCGACTGCCGCCAGCCGGTCGCCAGTTGCACCTGCCGCCAGGCTCCGCCCCGCCCGGTGGGCGATGGCACTGCCCGCGTCAGCCGCGAAAGCAAGGGGCGTGGGGGTAAGACAGTCACCCTGGTGCGCGGGCTGGCGCTGGACGATGCCGCGCTGGCGCAACTGGGCAAGCTGCTCAGAACGGGGTGCGGTAGCGGCGGTACGGTGAAAGACGGCGTGATCGAGGTGCAAGGCGATCATGCTGACCAGGTGCTGGACTTGTTGCGCAAGCAGGGCCACGCTGCCAAGCGGGCCGGAGGCTGAACGCATGGCACCCATGCACCCGGAGCAGTTGCAAAAACTGGTGGAGACGCGCATGCCTTTCGGCAAATACGAAGGGCGCTTGCTGGCCGACCTGCCCGGCAACTACCTGAACTGGTTTGCGCGGGAGGGTTTTCCGCGGGGCGAACTGGGCCGCTTGCTAGCCCTGATGCACGAGATCGATCACAACGGCCTGTCGGCCTTGCTCGATCCCTTGCGCCCGCGCAGATAAATATTGATCAGGGGTTCAGCTCAACCGCACTGGCAGCCGCCACCGCTGCCACCGCATCCGCCACCGCCCATGGCCTTCTGGGCCTGGGCCTCGAAAGCCGGGAACAGGACATTGTTTTCCAGGTGGATGTGGTTGATCAGGTCGTCATTGAGCTGGGCAATGCCACTGTAGAGCGCGCGCCAGGTATTGCAGGCGTCCGCCGGAGGGGTAGCGTCGTTGGTCAGGGCGTTGAGCTTGTCGAGGGCGGCGCCGTGGTCCACATGTTCGGAGCGCATCACGCTGATCGGGTGCTGAACGAAAGGGTTGCCGCCCGACTTGAGCATGGGGAACAGAATGTTCTCTTCCTTCTGCATGTGGCCCAACAGCTCCGCCTGGATTTCTTCCAGCAGGTCGCCCAGACCCGCCGGTACATCAGGGTTGGCCCGGTGCACGCTTTCCACACGGTGGGCCATGCGGATCAGTTCGGGCAACTGGGCGCGGTGCACCTCGTGGTAGCGCACCAGGATGTGGTCGATCAGTGCGCCGGGTTCAGTCACCTCGGGCAGACTGGTCGGGCGCTGCAACTGCGCCAATTCGCCCAGAACGGCCTGCAAGTCAAGCCCTTTTTCGGCCACGGCCTGTGCCAGGCTCAGGTGGCCGCCACAACAAAAATCCAGCTTCAGGCGCCGAAAAACAGCCGTGGAGCCCGGCAATTCGACGGCAATCTGCCCAATGGATTGGCCGACATTGAGAGCAGATGCCGAGGTTTCAGCGGGCGACATGGGGGCGTTCATGGGGAATATCCTTACAAAGATGCATTGTGATTGCATATTTTATCGAATAAGATCTATACCGTATGTGTATTCTTCTTGATCTGCGGCAAGCTCCATGAGGCTCACTCAGTGGACCGACTTCACATTGCGGGTGCTGATGTACTGCGCCGCCTGCGAGGGGCGTGAGCAGCCGGTCACCATCAGCGAGGTGGCCGAGAGCTATGGCATCTCACGCAGCCATCTGACAAAAATAGTGCAGGAACTGTCGGCCAGTGGCCTGCTGGAAACCACCCGTGGCCGGGGCGGTGGTATGCGCCTGATGAAACCGGCCCGCGAGATCAACATCGGCGCTGTCGTTCGCTCGACCGAGACGGACTTCACCGTCGTAGAGTGCTTCGACCCCGAGAACAACCAGTGCCGCCTCAGCAGCCACTGCCGCTTGCAGGGTGTGCTGGGCAAGGCCATGCAGAGTTTTTTTGGGGTGCTTGACGCGCTCACTCTTGAAGATCTGATGGCGCCACCGACCGAGCAGCGCCCGGGCACGATCCGGCTCGTGCCGGGTCTGCCGCGCACGCCTCACTGAACCATTCGCACCCAGAGCATGCGAAGCCGCATGCCGATTTCGCTGGTGTAGCCCACCGTTGCCGCGCGGACATGGCCGTGAGCGTCGATCACCAATAGGGCGGGCACCGACTGCACGCCCAGGCTGCGGGCCAGCGTGCCCTGGCTGTCAATAGCGGTGTTCCAGGGCAACTGGCGTTTTTCCAGAACCTTCTGAACCGTTTGCAAGCTACCAGACTGCATGGCCAGCGTGAGCACGGGCCAGTCCTGGTGCAGCCGCGTGATGCTGTGTTCTTCCGTGCGGCAGATGGGACACCATTCGGCCCAGACATGCAGGGCCACCGGTTGGCCAGGGTGTCGCGCCCGCCAGGCGTGCAAGGTGGTCGTCTCGCCGGAAGTCAGCACCAGGGGCAGGTCGGGCACGGGCCCGGACGGCACATGGCGTGTCTGCCAAAGGTGTGCGCCCACCAATACGGCCATGACCGTCAATAGGGTGCCCAGGTGTGCACGCCAGCGCTGGCGCCGTAGTACCGTGGCAAGTCGCTGCCACAGCGATGCCGTCAAGGCTGAACCACTTCCAGCAAACGGTCGAGGCCGCCGCTGTTGATGGCGATGCGGGCTTGTGCGCGTACCGAGGGTTTGGCCCGGAAAGCCACTGAGAGCCCGGCGATCTCCATCATGGGCAGGTCGTTGGCGCCATCACCCACGGCGATGATCTGCGCCCGGCTGATGCCCAGGAGCGCTGCCAGTTCCAGCACGGTGCGGCGTTTTTCCTGGCCGTCGCAAATATCGCCCCAGTCCTGGTCCACCATGCGGCCTGTCAGGTGGCCGTCGTGCACCTCCAGTACATTCGAGCGCGCGTACTGTATGCCCAGTGCGGACTGGACGTGGCTGGAGAAAAAAGTGAACCCGCCGGACACCAATAACGTGGCCAACCCCGCGTTGCGGCATGCAGCGACCAGCGTCTGTGCGCCAGGGTTGTACTGCATCCGTTCGCGCAGCACTTGTTCCATGTGGGCCACCGGCACGCCCCTCAGAAGGGCAACACGCTGGCGCAGGCTTTCCTTGTAGTCGGTGATCACGCCCTGCATGGCCGCTTCGGTGATGGCGGCCACCTCGGCCTTGCGGCCGGCGGCGTCGGCGATCTCGTCCACGCATTCAATGTTGATGAGCGTGGAGTCCATGTCAAAAGCGATGAGCTTGTAATCGGACAGGCGCAGGGGCGCAACAATTCTCTGGACGATGAGGCCGGGTGCGAATTCGGTAGCGTGTTTCATGGAAGAGCCGAGCAGCGGAAATGGAAGGATCTTAACTTTCAGGGGTGCAGGTACAGCCGGTCTGACCATGTCGCCAGCCATTCGGGCTTGAAGGCGACGAAAACCGCGCAGAGCATACCGGTGACGATGGCATCGCCCCAGGCCATGAGCCAATGCGCTACCAGGGATAGTGGACCACCCACGCCGGGCAGCGGGTTGCTCGCCCATTGGGCGAGTACGGATGCTGCAAAGGTGCACAGCGCCGTGCCGAGGAAACCACGCCCCAGGATATAGACGAACATGTTTTCGCCGGTAAGGCGCCGCAGGGCTGTGCCCAGCAGCAGGGCCAGCGTGGCGGGCACCAGGCCCTGCCACACCGTGGCGACCAGGCTTTGTGACCATTCCATGGGCGATACCAGGCCAGTGGCGCAACCCACCGCCAGCAGCACCGGAACGGCCAGCGGCCAGCCCAGCATCAGCACTACCAGGCAGGCGCCCGACCACTGCAATTGCAGTGGCATGGCGTGCAAGGCCGGTAGAGCCCACAGCCAAGGCAGCAGCACCAGCGTGGCCAGCAAGGGGGTGAGTAAGGGGCTGGCGGTGGCGGCTGCACCGGCGGCTCCCGGCCTGCTGGCCAGCAAACGCCAGGGCCGGGTGGCCAGGGCAGCCGCGAGGGCCAGGGCGACGATGAGCCATTCGAGCAGCATGCTTTTCACGCCGTTTTACTCAGACCGTCGTGGGCTGTCCCAGGCTGCGCAGAATGTCGCGCACCATCTGCGCACGGGCCTTGGGGTCGGGCAGCTCTCGTTCGATGCGCAGTTTTTCGTTGCCTGCCAACTTGATGTGCCGGTTCTTCTGGATGAGTTCGATGATGCGCATCGGCTCTACCGGTGGTTGGGGCCGGAAGGTGATATTCGTGATGCCGGGCGCTGCATCCACCTTGATGACGCCATAGGGTTGGCTCAGGCAGCGCAGTCGGTGTACGTCGATCAGCGTTTGCGCCTGCGGGGGCAGCTTGCCAAAACGATCGACAATTTCTTCGAGCAAGGCGTCAATCTGCTCGCTGGTTTTCGCGGTGGCCAGTTTTTTGTAGAACGACAGGCGCAGATGCACGTCGCCACAGTAGTCGTCGGGCAGCAGGGCGGGAGCGTGCAGGTTGATGTCGGTGGTGACGGACAAGGGACTGAGCAGGTCGGGTTCTTTGCCTGCCTTCAAGCAGCGCACGGCCTCGGACAGCATCTCGTTGTAGAGCTGGAAGCCGATCTCCAGCATGTTGCCGCTCTGGTTCTCGCCCAGCACTTCACCAGCGCCGCGGATCTCCAGGTCGTGCATGGCCAAGTAGAAGCCGCTGCCCAGTTCTTCCATTTGCTGGATGGCATCCAGGCGCTGAGCTGCCTGCTTGGTCAGACCCTCGGTGTCGGGCACCATGAGGTAGGCATACGCTTGGTGGTGGCTGCGGCCTACGCGACCGCGCAGCTGATGCAATTGGGCCAGGCCGAACTTGTCGGCGCGGCTCATGATGATGGTGTTGGCCGTGGGCACGTCGATGCCGGTTTCGATGATGGTCGAGCACAGCAGGATGTTGTAGCGCTGGGCCACGAAGTCGCGCATCACGCGCTCGAGCTCGCGCTCGGGCATCTGGCCGTGGGCCACGGCGATGCGCGCCTCGGGCAGGATTTCTTCGAGCTTTTGGCGGCGGTTCTCGATGGTCTCGACCTCGTTGTGCAAAAAGTAGCACTGCCCGCCGCGCTTCAATTCGCGCAGCACGGCTTCGCGGATCACACCCGTGCCCTCGTTGCGCACAAAAGTCTTGATCGCCAGGCGACGCTGCGGCGCGGTGGCAATCACGCTGAGGTCGCGCAGGCCTTCGAGTGCCATGCCCAAGGTGCGTGGAATGGGCGTGGCCGTGAGGGTGAGCACGTCCACCTCGGCACGCAGTGCCTTCATCTGCTCCTTGTGGCGCACGCCAAAGCGATGTTCCTCGTCAATGATGAGCAGGCCCAGGTTATGGAACTTGGTCGATTCGCTGAGCAGCTTGTGCGTGCCGACCACGATGTCCACCGTGCCGTCGGCAATGCCTTTGATGGCCGCGGTGATCTCCTTGCCCGAGCGAAAGCGCGACACTTCGGCCACTTTCACGGGCCACTTGCTGAAGCGGTCCACCAGCGTGCGGTAGTGCTGTTCAGCCAACAGCGTGGTGGGCGCCAGCAGCGCCACCTGCTTGCCTCCTGTGACGGCCACGAACGCAGCGCGCAGCGCCACCTCGGTCTTGCCAAAGCCCACGTCACCACAGACCAGGCGGTCCATGGGGCGGGGTGAGATCATGTCCTGGATCACCGCGTGGATGGCGGCATTCTGGTCAGCGGTTTCCTCAAAGCCGAAGTCGTTGGCAAAAGTCTCGTAGTCCTGCGCGCTGTAGCGGAAGGCGTGGCCTTCGCGTGCGGCGCGCCGGGCATAAATATTAAGCAACTCGGCCGCGCTGTCGCGCACCTGTTCGGCGGCCTTGCGTTTGGCTTTTTCCCATTGGCCGCTGCCCAGCTTGTGCAGTGGGGCCTCGTCGGCGCTCACACCCGTGTAGCGGCTGATAAGTTGCAGTTGGCTCACAGGCACGTACAGCACCGCTTCACCCGCATATTCCAGGTGTAAGAATTCTTGCAGGGCAGGGGTTCCGTCTGGGTTTTTGTTGCCTACGTCCATGTTGACGAGGCCCCGGTAGCGGCCGATGCCGTGTGCGTTGTGCACGACGGGGTCGCCCACGTTGAGCTCCGAGAGGTCCTTGATCAGCGCCTCGACATCGCTCACCTGTTCCTGTTTCTTGCGGCGGCGGGTGGTGGGGCCTGCGGCAAAAAGCTCGGTCTCGGTGACGAAATCGATGCCTTCCTCCATCCACTTGAACCCCGTGGTGAGAGCCGCCGTGGCGATGCCCACTTTTTCATCGGTGCTGGCCTGGAATTCAGTCAGCGTGTCAAAGGCAGGTGGATTCAGGTGCGATGCACGCAGGAAGTCGAGCAGGCTTTCGCGCCGCCCGGCGCTTTCGGCCAGCAGAAGCACACGGTGCGGCGTGTTGCGAATGTGGGCGTGCAACCGGGCCAGCGGGTCTTCTGCACCACGGACCACGGACAGGTCGGTGTGGGGCTGGAAGTGCGCGTTGTCGATCACATCGTCCACCCCCGGGCGGATGGACAGCTGCGGGAGCGTTTTGCACCGGGTGTAGAACTGGTCGGCGCTCAGGAACAGGGCCTCGGGCGGTAGCACCGGGCGTTCGGGGTCGCCCTGCAGCAGGCGGTAGCGGTCGCGCGTGTCCTGCCAGAAGCGCTGAAACGCGGGTTCCAGGTCGCCGTGCAGGACTACGGTGGCTGCATCGCCCAGATAGTCAAACACCGTGGCGGTCTCGTCAAAGAACAGTGGCAGGTAGTATTCGATGCCAGCCGTGGCGACGCCTGCGCCCATGTCCTTGTAGATGCGGCTCTTGGTGGGGTCGCCCTCCAGCAGCTCGCGCCAGCGGGCCCGAAAGCGTGCCCGGGCCGGTTCATCCATGGGGAATTCGCGACCGGGCAGCAGGCGCACTTCGGGCACGGGGTACAGGCTGCGCTGGCTGTCGGGGTCAAAGGTGCGGATGCTGTCGATCTCATCGTCGAACAGGTCCACGCGGAAGGGCTGTAGCGAGCCCATCGGAAACAGGTCGATCAGGCCGCCGCGCACCGCGTATTCACCTGGGCTCACCACCTGGGTCACATGGCTGTAGCCAGCCAGCGTGAGCTGGGCTTTAAGTTTTGTTTCGTCCAGCTTTTGCTTGACCTTGAACTGGAAGGTGTAGCCCGCCAGGAACGAGGGAGGGGCAAGCCGGTAGAGTGCTGTGGTCGCGGGCACGATGACCACGTCGGCGCCGGTTTCGCGGTCCTTCTGGCTGATGCGCCACAGCGCCGCGAGCCGCTCGCTGATCAGATCCTGGTGCGGCGAGAACTGGTCGTAGGGCAGGGTTTCCCAATCGGGGAAAAGTGCGCAGCGCAGTTCTGGCGCAAAGAACGTCATTTCGTCGATGAGTCGCTGGGCATCGCTGGCATCGGCCGTGACGATCACGGTGGTGCGTTGCGCAGATTTTTCACGCTCGCCCAGGCGTGCCAGCAACAGGGCATCGGCGCTACCTGTGGGGCGGGGCACAGTGAAACGTTTGCCGGGGGGAAGTTTGGGAAGATCCATGCGCAGAAAATAGGGTTGCGCCGCCCATGCAGCCGTGCAACAAATGCGCCAGCCGGGCGCAACGGAAGGAGCGATTTTAGAATGCTCCCATGACAGAACCCCTGATACCGCCACTGAAGGCCCCCGCTGGCGTGCCGCCGTCTGTGCCCGGAAACTTTTGGGCTTTGCTGCCCTGTGCGGGTGTGGGCGCGCGTGCCGTATCGGCACCGGCTGCCAGCCCCGGCCTGCCCAAGCAGTATCAGCCGGTGGCGGGCCAGCCCATGGTGTTGCACACGCTGGCGGCCTTTGCCGGGGTGGCACGCCTGCGCGGCACGCTGGTGGCCGTGGCGTCCGGAGACCGCTTTTTACAGGCCTACGCCAACCCCTCCTTTTTTACCGTCGATTGCGGCGGTCCGACGCGCGCCGATACGGTGTTGGGCGGACTGGGGGCCCTGCTGGAGCGTGGTGCCCAGGCAAACGACTGGGTGCTGGTACACGATGCAGCACGCTGCCTGGTCACTTCGGCCCAGATTGATGGTTTGATCGACGCCTGCGCACACGATGGCGTGGGCGGTCTGCTGGCGCATAAGCTGGCCGACACCCTCAAAACGGCGATTTCGGGGCCGGGTGGAATCCGCGTGGCGTCCACGGTGGACCGCTCCGACAAGTGGCTGGCCCAGACGCCGCAGATGTTCCGCATCGGCGCGCTGCGCGCTGCACTGGAGCATGTGGGCTCGTCCGCCACCGACGAGGCGAGCGCCATGGAGGCCATGGGGCTACACCCCCGCCTGGTGCCAGGCAGCGCCCTGAATTTCAAGGTGACCTACCCGGAGGACTTCTTGTTGGCCCAGGCCGTGCTGGCGCAGCGCATGCATGGTGCGACACTGGAGCGTTTCGGCGGAACCCGCGGCCAGGCCAGCGACACGCCGATGAAAACCATTTTTTGATATTGCCAGGGCAACAACATGCATTTCAGGATCGGAGAAGGCTGGGACGTACACGCATTGGTGCCGGGGCGCCGACTCGTCATCGGCGGGGTGGACATTCCGCACACGGCGGGCCTGCTCGGGCATTCCGATGCCGACGTGCTGTTGCACGCCATCACCGACGCCCTGCTGGGCGCGGCCGCGCTGGGCGACATCGGCACGCATTTTCCCGACACCGATGCGCAATTTCGGGGCGCCGATTCGGTGGTGCTGCTGCAGGAGGCGGCGCGCCGTGTGCGCGCGCAGGGCCATGCGATCGGCAACATCGACAGCACCGTGGTGGCGCAGGCGCCGCGCCTCGCAGTGCACATCCCGGCCATGCGCGAGCGCATCGCCAGTGCGCTCGGCCTAGGCCTGGACCAGGTGAACGTCAAGGCCAAGACCGCCGAGCGCATGGGCCCTGTGGGCCAGTGTCTGGCCATCGAGGCCCGGGCCGTGGCCCTGCTGCAGAAGGTCTGACTCCACCGTCAGCGGCGCATGCTGCTGGCGCGGCCTGGTTCAGCGGCCACCGCGCAAGGGCCGCCATGCCGCGTAGGCGGCGCTCCACTTGCGTGCGCTGGTGGCGTCCCCCTTCCCGGCGATAGCCGAGAGAAGGGGGAAGGCGCGCAGCGCCACAGAGGGATGTCATCCCTTTTTTTGCGGCAGGTTGCGCTTGATCTGGGGGCGTTGCAGGCGTTGGTGCAGGTCGGTGCCCGCGGGCTGGTCGCCTGCGCGTTGCAGTTGGACATGTGCCACGAGTCCCCCAGAAGTGGAATTGGCCAGCGCAAAGATGCCGCCCATGCGCTGGACGGTCTTGTCCACGATGGACAGCCCCAGGCCTGCCCCAGCTGCTGCCGTGCGTGCCGCGTCGCCGCGGAAAAACGGTTTGGTCAGGTTTGCCAGTTGCTCGGGCGGAACGCCCGCGCCATGGTCGCGCAGCTTGAGCAGCACCCAGTCCTCGCGTCCCTTGGCGGCAATGTCCACCTGCGTGATGCCGGTGTCGCTCGATTTTCCGTAGCGACGTGCGTTCTCCAGCAGGTTGGAGATGATGCGGGCGAGTTCCACCTCGTCGGCCAGGACGTTCAGGTCTTCGGGGATGGCGGTGTGGATCTGCAACTCGCGGTGGTCCTGCACGGCATATACGCACGACGACACGACCGCATTCAGGTTGACCGGCGTAAGCGTCACATGGTCGGGCCGTGCGTAGTCCAGAAATTTATCAATGGTGGCATCGAGCTGCACGATGTCGGCCACCATGTGCTCGCGGGCTACTTCGTCGTTCACGCTCATCTCGGTTTCCAGCCGCAAACGTGCCAGGGGCGTGCGCAGGTCGTGTGAAATGCCAGCCAGCATGACAGCGCGGTCCTGTTCCAGTTTGGCCAGTTTTTGTGCCATGCGGTTGAAGCCGATGTTGACCTCGCGGATCTCGCTGGTTACCGCTTCTTCGTCCAGATGGCTGGCTGCAAAGTCGCCGTCGCGCACGCGGTTGGCAGCATCTGACAACTGCTTGAGCGGCTGGTTGATCAACCGTGCGATGGCGGCGGCGCCGGCCAACGAGAGCGCGGCCGCCGTGACCAGCCAGATCATCCAGGTGCGCCCCCCGGCTGGGCTGAAACGCGAACGGTCCATCAGCAGCCAGTTCGGGTCGCCATTGATGGTGAAACCGACCCACAGACCTTTTTCTGCATTGACACTCTGGGCCACGATGGTGTCTGGCCCCAGGCGGTACGTGAGCTGCTCGGTCAGGCGTTGGCCCAGCGCCGAATCATCGAGCGCTTCGAACCGGTCGCCCGGCTCGCGCGGCAGAATGCGCACGCCCTCCTGGTCGGCCATGGTCTTGATGAGTGAAACGCGCGCAATGGCATCAGCGTGAACCAGCGCTGCGCGGCTCAGGTTGACGAGCGATGCGATCTGCTGCGCTGTTTGCAGTGCACGCGGCTCAAATTCCAGCGCCCGCAGTGTCTGCAGCCAGGCCAGGATGCTGCCCACCAGCAGCATGCTGAGCAGAAAAAACGTGCGCCAAAACAGGTTCAGGCCGACCCGCGCGCGTACCTCCTTGCGCCGCTCGGTGTATTCGAGGGGCGCAGGGCTGGTGGCTTCGCTGTCGAGGGGACGGGAGCGTTTCATGGAGGCCCAAAGGATTTCAGCTGGATCCGTCTGGAACAAAAACATAGCCCACACCCCATACCGTCTGGATGTAGCGGGGTGCAGCGGCGTCGTCCTCGATGAGCTTGCGCAGGCGCGAGATTTGTACGTCCAGGCTGCGGTCGAAAGGCTCGAACTCGCGGCCGCGGGCCAGTAGTGCCAGTTTTTCGCGCGACAGCGGCTGGCGGGGGTGGCGCACCAAGGCCTTGAGCATGGCGAATTCGCCTGTGGTCAGTGGCAACTCTTCGCCGCTCTTTTGCAGAGCACGGGTGCCCATGTCGAAGCTGAAGGGCCCAAAGGTGACGACTTCGTTGTCGCCCGATGGGGCGCCCGGAGCCTCCTGGGGTGGGCGGCGGCGTAGCACGGCATGGATGCGGGCGAGCAGCTCGCGCGGGTTGAAGGGCTTGCCCAGGTAGTCGTCGGCGCCCACCTCCAAACCAACGATGCGGTCCACGTCTTCGCCCTTGGCGGTCAGCATGATGATCGGGGTTCGGTCGTTGGCGGCGCGCAAGCGGCGGCAGATCGACAGGCCATCTTCACCCGGCATCATCAGATCGAGCACGATCAAGTCGACCGTGTCGCGCAGCAGAATGCGATTGAGTGCCTTGCCATCCTCGGCCAGGATGACTTCCAGGCCCTCCTGGGTCAGGTAGCGTCGCAGCAGGTCGCGGATGCGGGCATCGTCGTCCACCACCAGAATCTTGTCGGTGCGTGTGCTTGTTGTGGCCATGGTGTACCTCGGTCCAATTTGTAACAGCCGCCATTGTTACCAGTTTGCGGGTGAAAAACCGGGGGGTTTACCGGAGGCTGACCAACGGTTACATGTTTTGCCGGGGATGCACAGAGTTTTTTGAAATCGCGGCGTCGGCTGACATCGAAGCACACCAATCCCCGCTATTGTGTTGCGCAGATCTCTTTTTTCAGGATGTCAAAACATGAATTTTGCTATTAAAACAATAGCTGTTTGCGCTTTAATTACGGGCTATGGAGCCGCTTTTTCTCAAGTATCGAGCATGCCGCCACCGCACAATGTGCTGCAGCTGTCTGCCTCCGGTTCGGTGGAGGTGCAGCAAGACTTGCTGGTGCTGACGCTGGGCACTTCGCGTGATGGCAAGGAGGCGGGGGCCGTGCAGGCCCAGTTGCGCCAGGCGTTGGACGCCGCCCTGCAAGAGGCGCGCCGCAGCGCCGAGCCCGGAAAAATGGATGTGCGCACCGGCCAGTTCAGCCTGTTCCCGCGCTATGGCAAGAACAGCGAGATTGTGGGCTGGCAGGGCCGGGCCGAAGTAGTCCTGGAGGGGCTGGACTTTGCCCGCATCACGGGCACCGCGGCGCGCATGTCGACCATGGCGATCACGCAGACCGGTTTTGGATTGAGCAAAGCCGAACGCAGCCGTGTGGAGCGTCAGGCCCAAACCCAGGCGATCGATAATTTCAAGAACCAGGCCAGCGGCCTGTCGCAGGCGTTTGGTTTTGCCGACTACAGCCTGCGCGAGGTGGTGGTGAGCAGCCATGACAGTGCTCCTGGCCCGCGCCCGCGCATGATGGCCATGGAAGCCAAGCTCGGTGGTGCCGACGCGCCCGTGCCGGTGGAGGCGGGCAAGAGCACGGTGGAGGTCACCGTTTCCGGTTCGGTGCAGATGCGCTAATTTCAATGAAAATAGCTTCTAGCGCTTACTGGTTAAGCGTCAGAAGCTATTGAAAAGATAGTGTTATTGGGCCGTCCAACCGCCGTCCATGTTCCAAGCCACTCCGCGCACGTTGTTGGCTGCGGCGGAGCAGAAGAACACGGCCAGTTCCGCCAGCTCTTCGGGGGTGGTGAACTGCATGGAGGGCTCTTTTTCGCCCAGCAGCACTTTCTTGGCCTCTTCGTTCGAAACACCCAGCGCGGCAGCCTTGGCATCCACCTGCTTTTGCACCAGCGGCGTCAGCACCCAGCCAGGGCAAATAGCGTTGCAGGTGATGCCTGTGGTGGCGTTCTCCAGGGCGGTCACCTTGGTCAGGCCCACGATGCCGTGCTTGGCGGCCACGTAGGCCGATTTTTGTGCCGAACCCACCAGGCCGTGCACCGAGGCTACGTTGATGATGCGGCCCCAGTTGGCCGCCTTCATGGCGGGCAGGGCCAGGCGGGTAGTGTGGAAGGCGCTGGTCAGGTTGATGGCGATCACGGCGTCCCAGCGCTCGACCGGGAAGTCTTCGACGTTGGCCACATGCTGGATGCCGGCGTTGTTGACCAGGATGTCGACCGTGCCGAACTCGCGGGCGCAAAACGCCATCATGTCTTCGATCTCGGCGGCGCGACTCATGTCGGCGCCGTGGTAGGCCACACGCACGCCAGCGTGCTGGCCAGCGGCCTGCACCTCGGCACGGGGGCCTTCCGAATCACCGAAACCGTTGAGCACGATGTTGGCGCCCTGGCGCGCCAGGCCGATAGCGATACCCAGGCCAATGCCGCTGGTGGAGCCGGTGACGAGAGCCGTTTTGCCTTTGAGCATGGATTTTTCTCCGAAACAAATCAATTACGATGCAATGAAAGAATTATCAAACAGTGCTTTTGGAATCCGCATCCATGATTGAACCTAGGCTGAACTACGTATCCTGCCCCGGGTCTGCCGCCCACCCGCAGGAGGGCGCTGCCGCGCAGCAGCACCGTATGGCCTGGTGGGAGTGGAATGCCACCGGCAACCCGCAACATCCCCATGTGGTGGTGTGCGTGCACGGCCTCTCGCGCCAGGGGCGCGATTTCGATGCGTTGGCCCGGGCGATATGCCACAAGGTGCGCGTGGTGTGCCCGGACGTGGTGGGCCGTGGCCAGAGCGACTGGCTGGCCGACCCCATGGGTTACCAGCTGGGCCAGTACGCGGGCGACATGCTGGCGCTGCTGGGCCACCTGCACCAGCAGTCGCCCCTGCAGACGCTGGACTGGGTGGGTACCAGCATGGGCGGGCTGATTGGCATGGCCGTGTGTGGCCAGCCCGGCCTGCCGCTGCCCGTGCCCGTGCGCCGCCTGGTGCTCAACGATGTGGGGCCGGTGATCGAGTGGCAGGCGCTGCAGCGCATTGGTCAATACCTGGGCCAGCCCGTGCGTTTTGAGTCGGTGCAGCAGGCGGCCGACATGCTTTGGAGCCTGTCCACCACCTTTGGGCCGCACACGCCCGAGCAGTGGCTGGAGCTGTCGCGTCCTATGCTGCGCACCCTGCCCGAAGGCGGACTGGGCCTGCATTACGACCCGGCCATTGCCGTGCCTTTCCGCGCTATTGATGCGCAGGCTGCGGCGGCAGGTGGGGCCGCCTTGTGGCAGCTGTATGACCAGATTACGGCGCGGACCTTGCTGTTGCGCGGCGCGCAGTCTGATCTGCTGTCGCCCGAGACAGCGCAGGCCATGGGCCAGCGTGGGCCCCAGGCCCGGCTGGTGGAGTTTGCGGGCGTGGGCCATGCCCCTACGCTGGTGGCGTCGGATCAGATCGACGCTGTGGCGTCGTTTCTTTTAGATCCCTGCGACAAGAGCCCTGCATGAAAAACCATTCCGCGCGGCCGGTGGCTGAAGGCGCAGGCGTGCAAGGCGCTGCAGCGGTACCCGAACTCATTGCGGCCACGGCCCACACCTTGCCCGAACAGGTGGATGCCTTGGCGCGTGCGCGCAATTTTGCCGAACCCCTGATTGCCGGTGAATCGCTGGATACGGGCGAGAACGCCCTGGAGCACGCCGATGCGGTCGCCGCGATCCTCAAGACCATTGGCGGCTCCGAGGCCATGCAGGCGTCCAGCTACCTGGTGCACGCCTGCACGCACCTGAGCAAGCCGCGCGAGGTGATCGCCAAGGCCTTTGGTGAAAACTTTGCCACCTTGGCCGTGGAGACCACGCAGTTGATGCGCGTGCAGCAGCAGGCCCGCGTGGCGCAGGCCTCGGGGCAACTGGTGGACGATTCCGTGGTCCAGACGGAAAACGTGCGCAAGATGCTGCTGGCCTTCTCGCGCGACCTGCGCGTGGTCATGCTGCGGCTGGCGTCTCGCCTGCAAACACTGCGCTACTACGCCGCGAGCAAGCAGCCGGTATCGCCCGGCATTGCCCGCGAGGCATTGCATGTATTCGCTCCGCTGGCCAACCGCCTGGGTATCTGGCAGATCAAATGGGAAATGGAGGATTTGGCCTTTCGCTTCCTGGAGCCCGAGACCTACCGCGAGATCGCGGGGTTGCTCGATGAAAAGCGCGGCGAGCGCGAGCTGAACATGGCGCAACTGCGCGAGCGCGTCGAATCGCAGCTGCGTGCCCAAAGCATCAGCGCCACGGTGACCGGGCGGCCCAAGCATATCTACAGCATCGTCAAAAAGATGCGCGGCAAGTCGCTCAACTTCGATCAGGTGCTGGACATCCGTGCGCTGCGTGTCATCGTTCCCAACGTCAAGGACTGCTATGCCGCATTGAGCTGGGTGCACTCCGAGTTCACGCCCGTGGTGGAAGAATTTGACGACTACATCGCCAAGCCCAAGCCCAATGGCTACCAGTCGCTGCACACCATCGTGCGCGACGACAGCGGCAAGGCGACCGAGATACAGATCCGTACCCAGGCCATGCACGACCATGCCGAGCATGGCGTGGCCGCGCATTGGGCCTATAAGGAAGCGGGCAACAAGGGTTATGCAGGGGTGTCGGCCAGCGGGGATTACGACTCCAAGATCGCCGTGCTGCGCCAGTTGCTGGCCTGGGAGCGCGACCTGGCCGGAGCGCCCCAACATGCCAACCTGTTTGACGACCGCATCTATGTGCTGACCCCCAACGCCGCCATCGTAGAACTGCCGCAGGGCGCTACGCCTGTGGACTTTGCCTATGCGGTGCACACCAACGTCGGCCACCGCTGCCGGGGTGCGCGGGTGGATGGTGCGATGGTGCCGCTCAATACGCCTTTGCAGAACGGCCAGACCGTGGAGGTCACGATCGCCAAGGAGGGTGGGCCATCGCGCGACTGGCTCAACACCGATCTGGGGTATCTGACCAGCCACCGGGCGCGGGCCAAGGCGCGTGCCTGGTTCAACGCGCTGGCGCAGCACGAAACAATTGCGCGCGGACGTGAAGCCGTCGAAAAGTTGCTGCAGCGAGAAGGCAAGACCGCCATGCGGCTGGACGACCTTGCCAGCCAGCTGGGTTTCAAGTCGGCCGACGCGCTGTTTGAAGTGGTGGGCAAGGACGAGTTCTCGCTGCGCAACATCGAAACCCTGCTGCGCCCCCCCGAGCCCGTTTTGCAGCCCGACGACTATCTGCTGCTGAAAAAACCGCGCAGCAATGACAAAACGGCCAAGGGTGGTGTGCTGGTGGTGGGGGTCGAATCGCTGATGACGCAGCTGGCCAAGTGCTGCAAGCCGGCGCCACCCGACGACATCCGGGGCTTCGTCACGCGTGGCAAGGGCGTCAGCATTCACCGCGCCGATTGCAGCAATTTCCGCGAATTGGAGGTGCGCAATGGCGAGCGCGTGATCGAGGTCGAATGGGGTGCGCCCAAGGCTACGGCCGCGGCATCGGTGTACCCGGTGGATGTCGCCATTGAGGCCGCCGACCGCCAGGGCCTGCTGCGGGACATCTCGGAAGTCTTCGCCAAGGAGAAGATGAACGTGATCGGTGTGCAGACCCAATCGGTCAAGGGAACGGCTTGGATGACGTTTACCGTCGAAGTGGTTGACTCAGGACGCCTGAACAAAGTGTTGGGCATCGTGGCCTCGGTCTCGGGCGTGCGCTCTGCGCGCAGGCGTTGAAGAGAGTTCTGGCGGTTTTTCAGCGTTCGAGCCAAATGGGCCATTTTTTTGCTGCTACAATCTCATCTCTCGAATACACAGGCGCGTAGCTCAGCTGGTTAGAGCACCACCTTGACATGGTGGGGGTCGTTGGTTCGAGTCCAATCGCGCCTACCAAATTTCTGTTGACCAGACAGATCGCACTAAGCCTTGCATCATCACGATGCAGGGCTTTTTTGCTTGTGGGCCTCCGCTTTACGTTTCCTTTTTCAATCTGGCAAGACCAGTGCTGCCGCTTCCGATGCGGCTACGTGGCCTTCGTCGGTCGGTACCACCCAGATTTCCACCGTGCTGTCTTTGGTGTGGATGGGCCGGGCACTCTGGCGGCACGCTTGCTGATTGCTTGTCTCGTCCATGCGCACGCCCAGATAGGCCAGTTTGTGGCAAACCTGCGCGCGCAGAACCGCATCGTTTTCTCCGATTCCACCGCTAAAGGCCAGTACGTCCATGCCCGACATACTGGCGGTGAGTTCGCCGGCGCCGCGCACGATGCGGTGCGTGAACAGGTCAATGGCAAACTGGGCCGATGGGCTGTTGTTGGCGCGCAGTGCGCGCATATCGGCGGCGATGCCGGAGACACCCAGCAGGCCGCTTTGCTTGTACAGCAAACCTTGGATGCGGTCGTGGCTCCAGCCTAGTTCCAGCAAATACAAGAGTACGCCAGGGTCGATGGAGCCGCAGCGCGTACCCATCATCAAACCATCGAGTGCCGAAAAACCCATGGTGGTCGATAGGCTGCGCCCTTCCAGGGCAGCGCACAGGCTGGCACCATTGCCCAGGTGGGCCATCAGCGTGCGCCCGTAGGCACGCGGGCTGTGTTGTTGCAGCGTGCCCATGATGAACTGGTAGGACAGGCCATGGAAACCATAGCGCCGAACGCCTTGTGCGCTCAGGGCTTGCGGCAGGGCATAGCAATACTCCAGCGCAGGCAAGGTGGCGTGGTAGGCGGTGTCGAAGCAGGCCACCTGGGGCAGATGGGCAAATGTCTGGCTGAAGGAGCGGATGCCTGCCAGGTTGTGCGGCTGGTGCAGCGGCGCCAGTGAATTGAGGCGCTCCAGCGCGGCCAGGGTGGCGGGCGTAACGATGATGCTGGAGCGGAAATCCTGGCCGCCATGCACCACCCGGTGCGCCACGGCCTGAAGCACCGGCAACGACAACTCGCGCGTGAGCAGCTCGCGCAACGCTTCAAGGGCCTGGCCAAAGGGGTTGTGTTGGGAGGGGGGCAGAGCGCGGTGCGCGCGCTCGCCGTTCAACGTCCAGCGCATTTCAGGGGTGCCGCCCGGCTCCAGCCCCTGGATGCTGCCTGTCAGGACAGCGGGCTGAACCTGCTTTCCCTGCAGGGGGTGGACCGAAAACTTGAGCGTGGACGAGCCCGCATTGACAGCAAGAATAGCCATGGTGCGCGAACCCCCTTCAGGCGGCGTTGCTTGGGTTGGCGCGCATGGCTTCGCGGCCATGGTGGGCGATGAGCTTGGCCAGCAAGGCTGAAGAGACGCGCGCCAGCGGGCCGTCGGCCCGGCTGGTCAGCGCAATGGGGACGCGCGCGCCCAGCACCACGCCCGAGCCTGTGGCGCCGGCCAGGTATTCCAGCTGTTTGGCCAGCATGTTGCCGCTTTCCAGGTCCGGCACGGCCAGAATGTCGGCCTGGCCTGCCACCGGAGATGTAATCTGCTTGATCAGCGCGGCCTGGGCCGAAATGGCGTTGTCGAAGGCCAGCGGGCCGTCCAGCAGGCCACCCGTGATCTGGTGGCGGTCGGCCATCTTGCACAGCGCCGCAGCATCCAGGGTGGAGGGAATGTTGGGGCTGACCGTTTCCACCGCAGAGAGAATGGCCACCTTGGGTTGCTCCACCCCCAGAATGCGTGCGAAGTCGATCGCGTTCTGGATGATGTCCGCCTTTTCGGCCAGGCTGGGGCGGATGTTCAGGGCTGCGTCGGTGATGAGCAGCGGCTTGGGGTACAGCGGAATGTCAAACCGGAACACATGGGACATGCGCCGCCCGGTGCGCAGCGCCGGGCTGGAGAGCACGGCATGCATCAGTTCGTCTGTGTGCAGGCTGCCCTTCATCAGCATGCCCACATCACCCAGCGCGGCCAGGTCCACCGCTTTTTGGGCAGCGGCGTGGCTGTGCGGGACATTGATGATTTCGATGCCGTTCAGGTCGATGTCCGCCGCTTCGGCCACGCTGCGCAGGCGCGCCTGCGGGCCGATGAGCACCGGGATGATGAGGCCGTACTGCGCTGCGTCGATGGCGCCGCGCAGCGAATCGGTGTCGCAGGGGTGCACCACCGCGCAGCGCTCGGCCGACAAGCCCTGGCCCAGGGCCAGCAGATCCTGAAAGCGCGCCTGGGGATCGAACAACTGGATCTGGGGGGCTTGGGGCTTGGGCAGGCGCACCTTTTGCGTGGGTGCAATCACCTGGGCCATGCCGTGCAGCACGCTTTCCCCCTTCTGGTTGATGGCCTGGCAGGCCAGTTCCACCCGCTTGCGGCTGTCGTCTTTGCTGACCACGGTGGCGGTGACGGTCAGGGTGTCGCCGATGCGCACGGGCCGGGTGAAGTGCAGGTCTTGCGACACGTAGATGGTGCCAGGGCCGGGGAAGCTGGTGCCCAGCAAAGCCGAAATCAGGGCGCCGCCCCACATGCCGTGGGCAATCACACCGTGAAACAGGGTGTCGTTGGCGTATGCCGAATCCAGGTGGGCCGGGTTGGTGTCGCCCGAGACGGCGGCAAAAGCCTGGATGTCACTCGTGCTCAAGGTGCGCAGCAGGCGCGCGCTTTGGCCGACGACCATTTCGTCGTAGGTGACGTTTTCCAGCCATTCGCTGGGAGAGATCTGGTTCATTGCTATCGGGGCGAAATGGGAAGGTGGCGCCACGGTATCACGGACGCGCGAAGGGCCCGGCGTTGTCGGGTAGAGCACATGCCCTAACCGGGCGCACCTGTCGGGAGGCGCCGCACCGCAGCGCTGGGGCAGTCAGGGTATTCCTGCGCGGGGCGATAGAGTCACCCGCCTAAAATCTGCTGCAGTGCAATACATGGGCGCGATGGCCCGAGGAGACTCCACAGTGCAAGAACAAAATGCCGCGCCAGCCCCCAAGCAAGCCCAGCGGGTCATCAAAAAATACCCCAATCGGCGCCTCTATGACACCACGACCTCTTCGTACATCACCCTGGCGGAAGTCAAAAATCTGGTGATGGCCAGCGAGCCCGTGGTGGTGCGCGATGCCAAGACGAGCGAAGACATCACGCGCAGCATCCTGCTGCAGATCATTCTGGAAGAAGAGGCGGGCGGTGCGCCCATGTTCACCGAGGCCGTGCTGGCCAACATCATCCGCTTCTATGGCCATGCCATGCAGGGCTTCATGGGCAGCTATCTGGAAAAGAACGTGCAAATGTTCACCGACATGCAGACCCGCCTGAAGGAACAATCGCAAAGCGTGACTCCTGAGATGTGGTCCCAGTTCATGGGCGCGCAGTCGCCCATGGTGCAGGGGCTGATGGGCAGTTATGCCGATCAGTCGCGCAACATGTTCACGCAGATGCAGGAACAGATGCAGAAACAGACCGAGCAGATGATGGGCATACTGGGGCTCAAGCGCTGATCACTGGTTTCGCAATACTGGGACAATACGGGGATGACTGAAGTCTCCTCCCCCACGAAAATTCCCAAGGTCGGTTTTGTCAGCCTGGGCTGCCCCAAGAACCTGACCGACTCCGAACTCATCCTCACCCAGCTCAGCGCAGAGGGCTACGAGACCGCCAAGACGTTTGAAGGCGCGGATCTGGTTATCGTCAATACCTGCGGTTTCATCGACGACGCCGTCAAGGAAAGCCTGGACACCATTGGCGAGGCACTGGCCGAGAATGGCAAGGTCATCGTCACCGGCTGCCTGGGTGCGCGTGCGGGCAAGGACGGCGGCAACATGGTGCAGCAGATGCACCCGAGCGTGCTGGCCGTGACCGGCCCGCAGGCCACGCAGGAGGTGATGGATGCCGTGCACCACAACCTGCCCAAGCCGCACGATCCCTTTATCGACCTGGTACCCGGTGCCATGGGCGTGGCCGGTATCAAGCTCACGCCGCGCCACTACGCCTACCTCAAGATCAGCGAAGGCTGCAACCACCGCTGCACCTTCTGCATCATCCCCTCGATGCGCGGCGACCTCGTCTCGCGCCCCATTGGCGACGTGCTGAAGGAGGCCAAGGCGCTGTTCGAGGGCGGCGTGAAAGAGCTGCTGATCATCAGCCAGGACACCTCGGCCTATGGCGTGGACGTGAAGTACCGCACCGGCTTCTGGGACGGCAAACCGGTCAAGACCCGTCTGCTGGAACTGGTGCAGTCGCTGGGCGAAATGGCCGAGCCTTATGGCGCCTGGGTGCGTTTGCATTACGTGTATCCCTACCCGAGCGTGGACGAGATCATCCCGCTCATGGCGCAGGGCCGGGTGCTGCCGTACCTGGACGTACCTTTCCAGCACAGCCATCCCGATGTGCTGCGCCGCATGAAGCGTCCGGCCAGCGGCGAGAAGAACCTGGAGCGCATCCAGCGTTGGCGCGAAGCCTGTCCCGACATCGTGATCCGCAGCACCTTCATCGCCGGATTCCCCGGCGAGACCGAGGAAGAATTTCAGCACCTGCTGGACTTCATGCGCGAGGCGCAAATTGACCGCGCTGGTTGCTTTGCCTACAGCGACGTCACGGGTGCCGAGGCCAACAAGCTGCCCGGCATGCTGCCACTGGAGGAGCGTGAGGCACGCCGGGCACGCTTCATGGCGGTGGCCGAGGAGGTCTCGATTGCCAAGCTGCAGCGCCGCGTGGGCGCGACCATGCAGGTGCTGGTGGATTCGGCTCCGGGCCTGGGGCGCAAGGGGGGCGTGGGCCGCAGCTACGCCGATGCGCCCGAGATCGACGGCACCGTGCGCCTGCTGCCGCCCGAGAAGATCAGCAAGACCATGAAAGTGGGCGAATTCACCAAGGCCCGCATCGTCGGCGTGCAAGGCCACGACTTGGTGGCGCAACCCATCTAATTCCATTTCTAAATCACCCGTGTCGTTGTTGCTTCGCCTTGTCGTGCTACAGCACTGCCTGCGGCTTCGCGCCTAGACACGAATGATTTGGAAACGGAATAAAAAGTGAGCTGGTCGCGCTTGATGGCAGTGGATTTCGACCTGTTTTAACAGTGAATTCTTTGCATGAAAAGCGTTACTAGCTCATTTTTTCATAGCGCTGATCAGCGCAGTGCCCACAAAAAAGGCTTCCATCGGGAAGCCTTTTTTGTTCTTGCCGCCCGTGGCGGGCGCAGGGTGTAATTCCATTTCTAAACCATCCGTGTCGTTGTTGCTTCGCCTTGCCGTGCAATAGCACTGATCGTAGGCTTCGCGCCTAGACACGAATGATTTGGAAACAGAATAATTACACGCGCTTGCGATATTCGCCCGTGCGGGTGTCGATTTCGATCTTGTCGCCTTGCGAGACGAACAGGGGCACGGGCACTTCAAAGCCGGTGGCGATCTTGGCGGGCTTGAGCACCTTGCCGGACGTGTCGCCCTTGACAGCGGGCTCGGTCCAGGTGATTTCGCGCTCGACGCTGGTGGGCAGTTCGACCGAGATGGCCTTGCCGTCATAGAACACCACTTCCACGGCCATGCCGTCTTCGAGGTAATTGAGCGAGTCGCCCATGTTTTCGGCTTCCACTTCGTACTGGTTGAACTCTTCGTCCATGCACACGTACATCGGGTCGGCGAAGTAGGAGTAGGTGCAGTCCTTCTTGTCCAGAATGACCTGGTCCATCTTGTCGTCGGCCTTGAACACGACTTCGGTGCCGAAGTTGGCGATCAGGCTCTTGAGCTTCATGCGCACGGTGGCTGAGTTGCGGCCGCCGCGCGAGTACTCTGTCTTGAGCACAACCATGGGGTCTTTGCCGTGCATGATGACGTTGCCGGCGCGGATTTCTTGAGCGATTTTCATAGCATATTGCCTGGGTTGGGGCCGCTCAATGCGCAGGCCTGCAGCCCGATGGACTGCTGTGCCGACGCATGTTCCGCGGCGGGAATGCGCGAGGGTCGCTGTGCCAGTGGATCACAGCATTTTGCGCAAAGCCTTGGATTTTACCGTTTTTCGTAAACGAACCCCAAAATTTGCGTCACCAGGTCGTCTTGCTCCAGTAAGCGGGCCCGCGCGGACTGCACGCACAGGGCCCATTCCGTCAGCGTGGATGCGTCTGGCAAAACCAGCGGCGCATCGCCGATTGCGTTCCAAGCGGCATGGAACTGCCGCAGCGAGGCGGGAGCCTGCAGCCAGTCCAGAAAGGCGTGCAGTTTGTCGTGGTGCGCGTTGTCGTGCTGGGGGTAGATCTGCCAGACCAGCGGGCGCCCTGCCCACAGCGCACGCACCAACGAGTCTTCGCCGCGTACGCAATTGAGGTCGCTGGCCCAGAGCATTTCGTCAAAGGCTGCTTGGGTGCAGTATGGAAGGTATGAAATTGATAGCTTATTGCGCTTGATGGGTAAGCCCTGGTGGCTTGTTTCATTCAAAGCCTTCGGCAAGGCCATACGCGTGGCCTGGGCCGCGCGGCCAGGGGTGACCAGCAGGTGTGTCGGTTGTTTCGTGCTCTGTGCCAGCAGGGCGGGCAGGGCAGCCGGCTCGTAGCAGAACAGCGAAATCCAGTGTTCCTTCGCATCGATCGGGGCGCCAGAGTGCTGGCTGCGCCATGCCTGCACGTCAAAGCGTGCCTGGCGCTCCAGCAGACCGGGCTCGCGCAGCAGCCCCCCAGAGTCAGGGGTGAAGCCCGGATAAAAAAACCACTTGGTCCAGCCGACTGCGGGGCCCTGCATTACCGGGCTGGGCAGGGTGTGGTGGCGTGGCACCCAGTTTTCGGCCGAGAGGTATTCCAGGTTGATCCATACGGGTTTGCGGGCGCCAGCGCTGACTCGGTCTGCGCAGGCTGCGATGAAATCCGGTCGAATGTCGCAACCAAAGGCCTCCACCAGCACGTCGGGCGCGGCGTCGCTGGTTCCAAGCGGGCTGGCCCAGTCGCGCAGTTCCACGCCTGGTGCGCCAGCGGGTGCCATCCACTCCAAGGCAGATGCATCGTCCACCCACAGGCGCACGGCGTGGCCGTGGCCGGCGAGCTGGCTGGCCAGTCGCCAGCACACGCCAATATCGCCGTGGTTATCGATGACTTGGCAAAAAATGTCCCAGTACAGAGGTGGCATAGGGGCGCATTGTCGGGGCATTGTCGTACCGCAGGCGCGGCGCAGGTGGGTGGGGGTTGGTGAAGTACCCCCGTGGCCAGGGTGGCGCCTTGTGTGGCGCCACAATAGGCGCGATGTCCGATCTGCATTCCGACGAACTGCTGGCCCAGGTGGCCGCGCTGCCTCCGCTGCCCGGCGTCTATCGCTATTTCGACGCCGAGGACGCGCTTCTTTACGTGGGCAAGGCGCGCAATCTGAAAAAACGGGTGTCCAGCTATTTCCAGAAAACCCATGGCGGCACGCGCATCGGCCACATGGTGGGCAAGATCGTGCGCATGGAGACCACCGTGGTGCGCTCCGAGGCCGAGGCGCTGCTGCTGGAGAACAACCTCATCAAGTCGTTGAATCCCCGGTACAACATCCTGTTCCGCGACGACAAGAGCTATCCCTACCTGAAGATCACGGGCGTGGCTTCCAAGGATGGCCAGGGCAATGCGCCGGGCCAGCAGTTTCCCCGCATGGCCTATTACCGGGGCGCCATCGACCGGCGGCACCGCTATTTCGGGCCGTACCCCAGTGCCTGGGCTGTCAAGGAAACCATCCAGCTGCTGCAAAAGGTGTTTCGCCTGCGTACTTGCGAAGACACGGTGTTTGCCAATCGGACCCGGCCCTGCCTGCTGTATCAAATCAAGCGCTGCACGGCCCCGTGTGTGGGTCTGGTCTCGCCCGAAGCCTATGCGCAGGACGTGGCGCACGCCGAGGCGCTTTTGCGCGGCGAAACACAGGCGCTGTTGCAGACGCTGGAGTCGCGCATGATGGCGCACGCCGAACGTCTCGAGTTTGAGCAGGCGGCCGAACTGCGCAACCAGATCACGGCACTGGCGCGTGTACTGCACCAGCAGTCCATCGAAACCGTCTCCGACAAGGACGTGGACATCCTGGCCGTGAAGGTGCAAGGGGGCCGCGCGTGCGTGAACCTGGCGATGGTGCGCGGCGGGCGGCACCTGGGCGACCGGGCCTATTTTCCCGTGCATGTGGAAGATGCCGCCGCTGTTTTCGAGGCCGAAGACGCCGCCACGCCAGACCGTCCGGTGGAAGCCCTGGTGCTGCATGCATTTATTGCGCAGCACTACATCGGGGTGCCGGTGCCGCCGGTGTTGGTGACCACCGAGGCGGTGGACAAAGGGCTGCTGCAGGCCTTGTCGGAGCAATGCGGCGTGCAGGTGGGAGCGGTGCACCAGCCCAGGGCGCAGCGCCGTGCGTGGCTGGACATGGCGGAAAAGAATGCCGAGCTGCAGCTGGCCCGGCTGTTGGCCGAGGAAGGCTCGCAACAGGCCCGCACCCGGGCGCTGGCCGAGGCGCTGGACCTGCCGGGGGAAGATCTGGACCAGCTCACCATCGAATGTTTCGACATCTCGCACACGGCGGGCGAGTCAACCCAAGCCTCGTGCGTGGTGTTCCATCACCACAAGATGCAGGGCAGCGAATACCGCCGGTACAAGATCGAGGGCATTACCGGCGGGGATGACTACGCTGCGATGCGCCAGGTGCTCGAACGCCGCTACAGCAAGGTGGCCGAGGCGCAGCGCGAAGCGGGCGGCGCCGAGCCCACGGGGGCGCAGGCACGCTTGCCCGACCTGGTGCTGGTCGATGGCGGCAAGGGCCAGGTGTCCATGGCGCGCGAGGTGTTCACCGCCCTGGGGCTGGATGTCACGCGCATCGTTGGCGTAGAAAAAGGCGAAGGCCGCAAGATCGGCCTGGAAGAACTGGTGTTTGCCGACGGGCGCGAGAAGGTGTACCTGGGCAAGGATTCCGCTGCGCTGATGCTCGTCGCGCAGATCCGCGACGAAGCGCACCGCTTTGCCATCACTGGCATGCGCGCAGCGCGCGCCAAGGTGCGGGTGGGCGGCAGTCGGCTGGAGGATATTCCCGGCATCGGGCCGAAAAAACGTGCGCGCCTGCTGCAGCGCTTTGGTGGCGTGCGCGGCGTGGCCGAGGCCAGCGTAGCCGACCTGGCCACGGTAGACGGAATCTCGCACGAGCTGGCCGAAGAGATTTACCGCGCGCTGCGCTGACAAGGCCGCAATGCCTGACGCCAAGGGCGCTGGGGCATGACACAATCGCAGCCATGTTCTGGACCATTCCCACCATCATGACCTGGACGCGCATCGTCGCGATACCTTTGATCGTGGGGGTGTTCTACCTGCCACTGGACCCGGCGATGCGCAACCTCATCGCCACGGTGATGTTCGTGGTGTTCGCAGCCACCGACTGGCTCGATGGTTTTTTGGCCCGCAAACTCAACCAGACTTCGGCCTTCGGCGCCTTTCTCGATCCCGTGGCCGACAAGTTCCTTGTCTGCGCCTCGCTGCTGGTGCTGGTGCACCTGCAGCGGACCGATGTGTTCGTGGCGCTCATCATCATCGGGCGCGAAATTGCCATCTCGGCCCTGCGCGAATGGATGGCACAAATCGGTGCCAGCAGGAGCGTGGCCGTGCACATGCTGGGCAAACTCAAGACCACGGTGCAGATGGTGGCCATCCCCTTCTTGCTCTACGACGGGCGCGTGTTCGAGCGCATCGACACCGGCGTTTGGGGCACCTGGCTGATCTGGATTGCGGCAGTGCTCACGGTGTGGTCCATGGTGTATTACCTGCAAAAGGCCTTGCCGGAAATCCGCGCCCGCGTGAAGTAGTCAACGCGGCTGAAAGCGCCCTTGGCTGGGTTGCTCCGCTCAGTTCTCAACAGTTTTAAAGCGAAATCAGCCTTGAGCGCTTGATGGATAAGCGCAAGCAGCTATCAATAGAGGAGTATTCCATGCCCACGCACCGCATTGCCGTTGTGGCCGGAGATGGTATTGGCAAAGAGGTCGTTCCCGAGGGCCTGCGGGTGCTCGACGCCGTGGCCCGCAAACAGGGCATCGACCTGCGATTCGACCATTTCGACTTCGCCAGTTGGGATTATTTTGAACGCCACGGCAAGATGCTGCCCGACGATTGGAAGGCGCAGATCGGCGGCCACGATGCCATCTACTTTGGCGCCGTAGGCTGGCCCGAGAAAATCCCGGATCACATCTCGCTGTGGGGCTCTCTGTTGCTGTTCAGGCGCGAGTTCGACCAGTACGTGAACCTGCGCCCGGCCCGCCTCATGCCGGGCATCACGGCACCTGTGGTGCGGCGAGACGGCAGTGCGCGCCTGCCAGGTGAGATCGATATGCTCATCGTGCGTGAAAACACCGAAGGCGAATATTCCAGCATTGGCGGGCGCATGTTCGAGGGCACCCCGCGAGAGATCGTTCTGCAGGAAACCGTGATGACCCGCCATGGCGTGGACCGCGTGCTCCGCTATGCGTTTGATCTGGCGCAAGCGCGCCCGAAAAAACACCTGACCAGTGCCACCAAGTCCAACGGTATCGCCATCACCATGCCCTACTGGGACGAGCGTGTGGCCGAGATGGCGCGGCACTACCCTGAAGTACGGGTGGACAAGTTCCACATCGACATTCTGACGGCGCACTTCGTGCAGCGGCCCGATCAGTTTGATGTGGTGGTGGCCAGCAACCTGTTTGGCGACATCCTGTCGGACCTGGGGCCCGCCTGCACCGGCACGATTGGCATTGCGCCCAGCGCCAACCTCAATCCAGACCGTTTGTTCCCTTCGCTTTTTGAGCCTGTGCATGGCTCAGCGCCGGACATTGCGGGCCAGGGCATTGCCAATCCCATTGGCCAGATCTGGTGTGGAGCGCTCATGCTCGACTTTCTGGGTTACCGGGCCGCGCACGATGCGATCCTGGCCGCCATCGAAACCGTACTGGATCCCCGTGCGGACGGCCCCCGAACACCGGACCTGGGTGGTCGGGCGTCCACGCAGGATCTGGGGCGCGCCATTGCCAATGCACTGTGAAAGCGCGTTGTCAATCCGTAAAGATGCCAAGCGTGGCAGAGGTGTCAAAAAACGCACGCAAGGGCAATGGGTGCCATAAATGCGTCTAGAATTGCCCGCAACGCCGTTGCATTCCGGCCCCTTGTATTGACACCCGGAGAGTCGATGGCTTTAATCTGACACGGCGGCGCCTGCTGTGCCCACCAGTCAATCATTCGCCACCACAATGCCGCTTAAGAGCCCATTGGCGTATGGTGACCAGACCATCCAGAGACAATCCAACCATTTTTCCCGAGAGGCTTCTTGTGAACAAAACCGAACTGATTGAGCATATTGCGAACAATGCCGATATCTCCAAGGCTGCGGCTGCGCGGGCACTGGAGGCCACGATCGAAGCCGTGAAGAAGACGCTGAAAAAGGGCGGTACTGTTTCACTCGTCGGTTTTGGCACCTTTGCCGTGGGCAAGCGTGCCGCGCGCACGGGTCGCAATCCCCGTACGGGCGATGCGATTAAAATCAAGGCTGCTAAAGTTCCGAAGTTCCGTCCAGGTAAGGCATTGAAGGATGCCTTGAACTGATGGCAAGTTAACGGTGGGGTGCTTAGCTCAGTTGGTAGAGCGGCGCCCTTACAAGGCGTAGGTCGGCGGTTCGAACCCGTCAGCACCCACCACCGATGCAAAGGCGAACGAAAGTTCGCCTTTTGTTTTATGTCACAGAAAGATTGACCATGTTTGAATCCATCCGCAAGCACACCAAGATCGCTATGTTCTTGCTGTTCTTGCTGATCATTCCCTCGTTCGTGCTTGTCGGTATCGACAGTAGCTACTTCTCCGGCAGCAGCCCGGTAGTTGCCCGTGTTGATGGCCATGACATCACGCAAGCGGAATGGGATTCCGCCCACAAAATGGAGTCGGATCGCATGCGGTCGCAGCAGCCCACGATGGATGCCAAGCTGCTCGATTCACCTGAGGCGCGCTATGCCACGTTGGAGCGCATGGTGCGGGATCGCGTCCTGCAAATCGCTGCGCAGAAGATGCACCTGGCGACCAGTGACGCCCGTCTGGCTCGCAGCCTGCAGGAAATTCCGCAAATCGCGGCGCTGCGCAAGCCCGATGGTTCCTTGGACAGCGAAGGTTATCGTGCCCTGGTCGCCACCCAGGGCATGACACCGGAAGGCTTTGAAGCCACCATGCGGCGTGACCTGGCCGTGAGCCAGGTGCTCGGTGGGGTCATGAGCACCAGTTTTGCCACGGATGCGCAAACCAATGCAGCCATCGGCCCGCTGTTCCAGCAGCGCGAGATCCAGGTGGCATGGTTCAAGCCAGCCGATTTCGCCGGCCAGGTCAAACCCTCCGGCGAGCAATTGCAGGCCTACTACAAGGAGCACTCCGACCAGTTCCAGCAGGCCGAGCAGGCCACGGTGGAGTATGTAGTGCTAGACCTCGAGAGTCTGCGCGCCGGCATGGTGCTCAACGAAGACGACCTGCGCACCTACTACAAGGAAAACGCGGCGCGCATGGCCGGCAAAGAAGAGCGCCGTGCCAGCCACATCTTGATTACTGCGGGCAAGGATGCCCCAGCGGCTGAGCGCGAAAAGGCCCGCGCACGCGCCACCGAATTGCTCGAGCAGGCGCGCAAGACCCCTGGCGCCTTCGCTGATTTGGCCAAAAAGAATTCCCAGGATTCGGGGTCGGCCACACAAGGTGGTGACCTGGGCTTCTTTGCACGGGGCGCTATGGTCAAGCCCTTTGAAGATGCCGCTTTTGCCTTGAATAAAGGTGACATCAGCGATGTGGTGGAGAGCGATTTCGGGTACCACGTCATCCAACTGACGGACATCAAAGCACCGCGCACCCCCACTTTCGACGAATTGCGTCCGAGCATGGAAGCCGAGTTGAAGCAGCAGCAGGCGCAACGCAAGTTTGCTGAGGTGGCCGAGTCTTTCACCAATACGGTCTATGAGCAGTCCGATAGCCTACAGCCTGTGGCGGACAAACTGAAGCTGAAGATCCAGACCGCTAAGGGCGTGGTACGCACGCCAGCGCTCGGAGTCGCGGGTGCCTTGGCCAACCCCAAATTCCTGGAGGCCCTGTTCTCGTCGGATTCTCTGGAGAACAAGCGCAACACCGAAGCCGTGGAGTTTGGCCCTAGCCAGATGGTTGCAGGCCGGGTTACGGAGTACACCCCAGCGCGCACACTGGCGTTCGATGAAGTGCAAACCCAGGTACGCCAGCGTTATGTCGCCGAAAAATCTGCAGAACTGGCGCGCAAGGAAGGTGAATCCAAGCGCGCAGCGTGGGCAGAGAAGGCCGGCAGCGCAACGGGCCTTTCCGCACCGACTGTGGTCGCGCGTGACCAGCCCCAAAACCAGCCACGTGCGGTGGTGGATGCCGTTTTGAGCGTTCGTGCGGACGAACTGCCTGCATGGACCGGTGTGGACATGGGCGACATGGGCTACGTGGTAGCCAAGGTCAACCGCGTACTGCCCCAGGTCACGCCCGAGCCGCAAGTCAATGCGCAGCGCCACCAGCAATACGTACAGTGGTGGTCGGAGGCCGAAGGCCTTGCCTACTATGAAACGCTCAAGCAGCGCTACAAAGCGCAGGTCAAGGTGCCACGCCCGGCACCGGCTGGCGCCGAAAAATGATGTACTAGTGCGGAAGGCATCTATTTACAGGTTATAATTTAAAGCTACGGTGGCTGTAGCTCAGTTGGTAGAGTCCAGGATTGTGATTCCTGTTGTCGTGGGTTCGAGCCCCATCAGCCACCCCAAGTAAACAAAGGAAACCCCGCTATTTAAAAGATAGCGGGGTTTTTTGTTTTCCGTTGCTTGTAGGCAATCTGTAGGCAAGTTGGCCAAATGCAGCACCAAGCGCCAGCAAAGAAAAAGCCCCACGGGCGGGGGCTGGGGGCTCTGAGCGATACGGGATTTTCCGTATCGGCTGGTGTGTGTGCGGTGGCACCAGCGGCCGGGCATCAGCCCATGGAGCAGCCGATGGGTAGCAGCAATTCCATCTGTGCAGCCGGTTCCGTGCGTACCGTGCTGCGTACCGCTTCTTTTCGTACCAGCGGCTTCGGCCTTCGCCTGGGGCTGGTGGGTCGTGATGCTGCCTCGCGCTTCCGGCTGGCGCTGTCGCCATCCTGCCCGATGTTCGCCCGCGTCTCCTGCACCCCTTCAACAGCCTGAACATCCTTCGCTGCGCTTGCCGGTAGATGGTTCTCTAGATGGTGTCCGTGTGGCGGTACAGAGAGAGCACCAAAAACACCCCGGATAGTACCGTGGGGCGGTACAGGAGCGGCCTTCTCTGTACCGTGGGGCGGTACTATGGGGCGCTCTATTGGACCGTGGGACGGTACAAGGGATGCGTTTTTCTCTGTACCGTGGGGCGGTACAAGCGGAGTAATTTTTGCAGCGTCCTGCGCCGGGACGCCATGGCGGTACGCGCCCCGCTGGAACCCCTCCATGCTGCCCACGTCATAGCCCGGATGCCGGTCAAGTGCTCGCCATGTCACCGCATATCGGGCTGCCTTGTTCGGGCGCTGGCCCTTCACCGTCTCGAAGATGAACCCGGCGTCCAGCAGTTCCCGCTTGGCCTTGGTCAGCATGTCAGTCGAGTTCCAGCCCCGGCCTGCCATGTAGGCCCGCGACAGCTGCAGCCAGCCGTTGTTGTCCCGCGTGAACTGCCTCGCCACCTCCAGCAGCAGGGCACGGGCGTGCATGGACAGGCGTAGATAGGCGGGCGAGTCCAGCACCACCCAAGGCAGGGCCACGAACCCGCCCGCGTCCCGGCCCGCATCGCCCCGGCGCAGCTTGTTGCGACCGTTCGCCATGGGTCAGCCGTTCAGCCAGCGTTTCAGGTACTCGGCTGCCTGGGCTCGAAGCTCGGCGGCACGCTCGGGACATTTCGATGCTTCCGCCAAACTCAAACACAGCAAGCTCTCGTCAATCTCCGTCCACACGCGCACAAAAAGGCGCTCCATGTCATCCATCGCAACGGCCAGGGCGCGGGCATCTGGGGCGTCGAACTTCTGCGCCCAGGCTCGAACCTCATTCACAAGGCGGCGGGCCTCCCGGTTTGTGTTCGGTGCTCCCTCCCAGCTCTTGCCGATGGGCGTGGTGACCAAAGGGGGTGTGGTCTTTGGGCGTTGCTCCGTCAGCGTTACCAGCTCTGCGGCGTTGATGGTGGTCATGCTGCACACCCTTCCTTCGCGGCACGATTGTTGATGCGCTCGATGTCGCAGTGGGCATCGGACGCCAGGGCGTGCACGGCCTCAATCAGGCCAGCGCTCAACCACGCACCCAGGCACAGGGATTCACTGTCGTCTGCTGCGATGAGCACCGCCGTGATGGCACTGATGCCGCGCAATCGGGCCGTGATGCCTTGCACGGTGCTGCAGCTCAACAGCAGGTCGCGGGTGTAGCCGCACGCGGCCTGCTGTTGATACAGGCGGTGCAGGTCGATGGGCGCCGATTCGTCGGGCACGCTCACGCCTGCCTGGGCGGCTTTCTTCGGATGGGTCATGACTCAGCCCTCCGCCAGTTGGTTGACGGACGCCAGGGCCTGGGCCAGCTTGCGCCGGGCGGCGGCGAAGTTGCCGCGCTCGATGTAGCAGGACGCCAGGTTGCAGGCGTTGAAGGCTGCGAGAACGGCGGTCAGGTTGATGGTGGGAATGGTGTCCGGGGTGGACTGGGTGGGCGCGGATTTGCGCTCCGTGATTGCGGTTATGGTCTTGATTCCTGCAGGTGAACCAATAAAAACCACCGTTCGCGTTTTCAAGCGCAGCGGGGTGGACGGGATGTTGAAAACACGCCAGCAGACGTGCGGCCATCCTTGCGGGTAAGCCCATCCCGCCCGAAACCATGGGGGTGCTGGCGGACCAGCTCCCGAAAATTGGGACGTGACAAAACCCCGCTTAAAGGTGGGGGCTGCTACCTCTGCTGGTTTGGTGTTTTCAAGCACCGGGCCTTTCGGCTTGGGGGCAGTGTAGCCCAAGATTTCGCAGTGGAGCAAGGGCTCATGCGGAGATTGGCCTGGCCCTGGAGGGGGGGCAAGCCCCAGGCATGAAAAAGCCCGCGCGGGGCTGGCTTGGTGGGACTCGTAAAATGGGCCATACAGCAAGGAGTGCGCATGGCCACTGGTGACAAGAGCTTGACAGTTCAGGGTGTAGAGATTCACCTGACCACAAAGGGGGAAGAGGACTACATCAGCCTGACGGACATGGCCTCGAAGTTCGAGGCCGGGCCATCGCTGATTGATTCGTGGCTTCGGTCGAAGGACACCATTGAATTCCTTGGTGTATGGGAGCGCCTGAACAACCCTGGTTTTAATTCCGTCGAATTCGACAGAATTAGATTGGATGCCGGTACGAACCGGTTCCGGCTCTCGGTTAAGAGGTGGGCCGAAGATGTGCGCGGCGTTGGTATCGTCGCCAAAGCCGGGCGCTACGGCGGCACCTTTGCACACAAAGACATCGCTTTTGAGTTCGGCTCCTGGCTCAGTCCAGAATTCAAGCTGTACCTGATTACCGAGTTCCAGCGGTTCAAGCAAGCAGAAGCCGAGCGTGGATTGGACTGGGATGTGCGCCGGACCCTGTCGAAGGTTCAATATCGGGTACATACGGATGCCGTACAGCAGCACCTTATCCCATCGCAGCTCACACAAAAAGAGGCTGGTTTTGTCTATGCCAGTGAGGCGGATGTCCTGAACAAGGCGCTTTTCGGCGTGACCGCTGCAGAGTGGAAACGTGCGAATCCTAACGCCAAAGGCAATTTGCGTGACAACGCCACCATGGAGCAGTTGGTGGTGATGTCCAGCATTGAAAGTCAGAACGCGCTTCTCATCCAGCAGGGTGTTCCGCAGTCGCAGCGCCTTCAAATGCTCAATGGTCTGGCTCGCGCTCAACTCCAGTCGCTTCTGTCGAACCCCAGTCTGCCTCCTTTGCGGGGTGGCCCTCTTCTGAGCTGAATCAGATAGCGGCCCTGCCCGTGGCAATCCCCAGCACCTGCATGACAGCCCCGGCCTGCAGCATCGCCAGCGCCCGGTCCTCGCGCGGCGTCAGGGTCAGCACATCGTCGCCGATCTCAATCTTCACCGTCCCATCCGTCAGCACGGTCTTGCTGATGCTGCGCGCGGGCGGGTGGACCTCCACGGGCACGTACACGCCGCGCAGCACCCCCTTGACCCGGCCGTCATCCAGCAGGGCGCGCAGCCGGTCATCCACGATGCTCTGTTTCAGGCCCGTCAGCTCAGCCACCGTTTCCCGGGTGGCCACCTGCTCCAAGGCGTGCAACTCGCACACGGCGTCGTAGATGCGCTGGGTGCTTGTCGGTGCTGGCGCTGTCATTGGCCACCCTCCAGAGTCATCAGGGTACCGAACGTCGCACCTGGCAGGCGGCCGGCGTCCTGGGCAGCGCGGCGCGCAAGGGCCGGGCCGATGTTCTGCGCCTGCCGCTGCTGCTGCGCCCGCGTGACCGTGGACACCGTGGGGCCAATCCCCAGAAGCGGCAACTTGGCGGCCATGCGGTCGAGGAAGTCCAGCCCCCGGCCCATCAGCAGAGCTGAAGAGTTGCTGTTGTTCACGGCAGAGCCCACAGGCTGCACCGTGGTGTACTGCGCCACCTTGCCTACGGCCTTGAGCTGGGCGATTTCCTCCTTGTCGAAGAACTGCGCCAGCTTGCGCGGCCCCAGCGCCAGCAACGCCCGGTTGTAGCCGCTGGCGCTGAACTTGCCCGTCTCGTCGGATGCCGCACCGATGGCGGCAGCCTTCAGGTGACTGGCGATGCCGCCGCGCACGGCCTCCAGTGTGGTGGGGTCGCTGCGGCGCAGTTCGTCGGCCATCCGCCCGGTGTCCGCCGCCTTCGCGTTGCGGCTGATGACGTACTTTTGAACGAAGTCATCCGGCGCGGCGCTGCCCTCGTACACCGCCTTCAAGCCGGGGATGCGCTCCACGCGCTGCATCATGTCGCGGTTCGCCAGTCGGGCGCGGCTGAATGCTCCCAGCGCCTGCTCGCCCAGTTCCACGCCGCCGGCATACGGCTGTGCACCGCCCAGGGCGCGGGCGCCTGCAGCAGGTCCAGCGCGCCCCAGCTCCATGACAGGGGCGTCGTCCAATGCCTGGCGCACCAGCCCCAGCGCCATGCGGGTCTGTCCGTCGTTCGTGGCCCGCTGCAGCTTGCACATGGCGGTTTTGAGCTGCTCGGCATAGTCCACCGTGAACGGTACTTCGCCAGCGGCAATGCGGTTCATGTGCTGCTGCACCGATGGCGGCAGGGCACCGCCCAGCAAGGCGTCATCCAGTAGCTTGCTGGCCGTGGTGGTGAAGGTGTGCCCATCCAGCGGGAAGGAGCGCCCCGCGCTGTCTCGGGCCTGGCTGTAAAGGTCACCTATGGCGGCCTTGTCGGCATCCAGCCCCCGCTGCAGGGCGCCGATGGTCCGCGCGCCTACCGAATGCGCGTCGTCTGCAGCCCCGGCCCCGAGCCGGTTCATCGCAGTAATCAGCGCGGCATTGTTCTCGTTCTGCACCTTCGCCAGCCCGTGCAAACCGGTGTCGGTGGAGTTGATGCCCATGCGCGCAAGATTCTGTTCGCGGGTGATTTGCGCCGGGTCCAGGGTCAGCGTGCCACGGGTAGGCGTGGCTCCCACGCGCTGGAAGTCCACCAGCCGGGCCAGCGCGCCAGCATCGAGAGACTGGCCCGCGCCCATGGCGCTCTCAGCATCTGCACGCACGGCCTGCCGGATGCGCTCGGGCACATCCTGCCAGTTCACCCCGGCAGTTCCCAGGGCCTGCTGAATCTGCTGCTCTACCTGTTGCGCGCGGCCGGGCAGCAGCTTCCCAGCCCACTGCAAGCCGCTGCGCACCGCCGGAACCGCGCTGCCCGCCGCAATCCCACCGGCCAGGCCCGCAGCCAACTGCATGCCCTCGCTCCCTCCGGCTTCACGCGCAATACCAGCGCCAGCGCCAGCCCCGGCAGCGCTGGCAATCTGTGTTCCAGGGTTGGCGGCCATCAGTTCGGCCGCAGCTTGGAGCGTGCCCGGGGCGGCCACCCGCGCCACTTGGCGCGCAGCCCCGGCCATGCCCGCACCGCCAGCCATGAAGCGGGCGGCATCGCCCACAACGCGCTCCGTCTCGTTCGCGGGCTTGGGTAGGCCGATGGTGTCGGCAATACCTTCCATGGTCTTTCCCATGGGCTTGCCTTCGGGCTGCCCAATGGCGCGCATGGCCGGGTCTGTGACCAGGTTGCGCACCGGCTCCGTGACAATCTCGGCCGCCTGGCCCAGGCCCTCCAGGCCATAGCGCGCCGTCAGGCCCACCTGCCGGGCCAGCTCCTTACCGCCGTCCACCACGCGCTGAGCGATGCCGGGGGCAGTTTCCGTGGATACCGGAGTGGATACCGCTGGGCTGGCCGCCTCGGGCGCATCCCATTGCACCTTGCTGGCGTCGATACCCGCACTGGTGGCGGGCTGGGCGGGCTGGCCAGGCGTGCCCGGCTGGGCGTCATCCCAGGTCACTTTGCTGGCGTCAATCTGCATAGCTGATGCTCCCGTCGCTGTACTGCACGACCTTGCGGCCGTTGATGGTGCCGGTGCGGCTGACGGCGCGCTGTGGCTGTTGGGTGGGCTGGCCGGCGGCCGTCACCTGCTGCACACGCTTTTCGCTGTCGGGCACTTCGGCCAGCACGCCCCGGGTGGCAAGTTCGCGGTTGCGGCGCTTCTGTTCAATCACCTTGTCGTCATCGCCAATCTGCGGGAAATACTGGCGGCGTGCGTTGTCGAACTCGCTATTGCTGATGGCAGCCCCCGATTCGCGGCGCAGTACGGCATTCACGAAATCACGCTGCGACTGCTCAACCTGCTGCTGTTTGGGGCTCTGTGTCCAGTTCATCACGCCACCCAGCCCGACAACATCGGCGGCGCTCTTGATGTCGCCCGGGCGCGTCACCCCGCTGTTCGCCAGTGCGTCAAGGTTCTGGCCCGACTGCTGCATGCGCGCGCCAAACTGCAGCGCCTTGGCCTGGGTGTCGTTCAGGTTGTTGCGGCCCTTGGGGGTGTTCGGGTCGGCCGGCCCGCCCGGGATGTACTCCAGTCCGGTGCCGTCAGCCTTGGGGCGGTAGCCAGAGGGCGCACCATCCCGGCTCAGGCGCGCTGCGTCGATTGCGAGACGCTGGCGGGCGATGCCGTCCTGGTTGTCCTGGTGCTGGGCCGTGCGGCGTTCGCGGATGTCGGCAAGGGCCTGCTGCAAGCGGCTGCGCTGGGTTTCTCCAGCCTGTTGCATGCCCTCGCGCTGGATGCCTGCGTTCTCGCGCATGGCGGCTGCGTCCACGCCGGGCTGCGCGCCGCGCAGGGCTGCATCGGTCTTGGCAAGCTCCATGGCATAGGCTCGCTCTGGCGAGACAACGCCCTTGCCGTGCTTGTCCCATTTCCCGCCGTCGTTGGTGATGGAAGTAGCCGACACCATGGCGTTGCGCAGGTCGTTGCGCGCCTGCCAGGAGTTGCCGCTGTGCAGCACCTGGGGCGCCTGCACTGCCTGTGGCGCGAAGCCGCCGGGGGCAAAGCCGCGTGCCTCGATGCGGCCCATGGACTCCTGCTGCTGGCGTGCTGCAAGCCCATAGGCGGCGGCCATGTTCTGAGCCGATGGCAGGCCGCGCGGCGTGGCGCCGTCCACGGCACCCTGCGCTGAATCGGAATAGCTGTTGCCGCTGCGGTAGACGCCTGCCATCACCTGGCTGGCCTCGGGCGTGCCGGGCTTGGCGCCCACAATCCCGCGTTCCTGTGGCGCTGCGCTGGAAGGGTTGACGAAGCCACGACCAGCGCCAGCACCCGCGCGGTCTTCGGCGGCTGGCTGTGCTGCAATCCCAGCAGGCGCGAACCCGCGCACTGCCGACGTGGCGCCCGGCCCCGTTGCCGGTTGTGCAGCGGGCTCGGGGGTGCGTCCTGGCTGTGTGCCAATGGGTGCTGGCACCTGCGCAATGCGGTTCGCGCTGGCGCCGCCGTCATTGGCCAAGCCGCCCACCTGGGTGACACCGGCATCCCGCGCTGCTGCCGCCGCGTCGCCGAAGCTGTTGGGGCGCTTGGGGTTCTCGTCCTCGACCAGGCCACCATTGGCGAAGAACTGGCGCGGTTCCTCCGGCTTGGCCTTCGGTGCGAAGCCGCGCGCGGGCGTGTGCGTGGCGTTCACCACACCCTGCAGCGCTTGCGCGCCGCCCATCGCGTTTACGGTGTCAGGCGGGAGCACGAACTCCCCGGGCTTCACCATGGCATGGACGCTGTCAGGGGCCTGGTTCTGCGCCTGTGCCAGGGCGGCTGTCATGGCGGGGCGGAAGCCTCGGGCCTTTGCGGGGCTCTTGGCTGGGGATTGAAATCCGCGCATTGCTTACTCCTTCGCGCCGTCGATGTGGGACAGCTTCAATTCAAAAAGGCGCTCGCTCAGGGCTCGGCGGGCGCGGTCCACTTCAGTCGAAACGTGGTGATTCGCATTGGGCGGCAGGGCCAGCAGCGCCAGCGCGGAATCGATGACCGACACCAGCGCCTTGCCCGACTCCAGAGCAGCCAGCTCGGCACGGGCCAGCGCGAAGCCGCCATCCTGCTGGGCTCCGTCCGTGAGAGCTGCCCAGGCCAGAGCCTTCTCAGCCGCGCCGATTTGCGCGGTCAGGCGCTCGCGTTCCTCCATCAGCCAGCGGCGGATAGTGGTCTGGTTGGCGCTGACTGCCAGGCGGGCCTCATGGGTGGCATGCAGGGCCTGCGCCTGGGCATCTTCCAGAAACAGGGCATCGGGCAGGGTGCGGGCGGCTTCCAGGCGCTCGGCCTTGGCGCGCTCCGTGGCTCTCTGCACAGGACGCGGCGAAAGACCCAGCGAAATGGCACCGCCCAGCCGATGGCGTTCCTCGTCTGCCTGCCAGCGACGTTCAAGGGTGGAAATGTTTTCTTCAGACACGAGATTTCTCCTTGGGGGCGGGCGTGCGCTTGCCGTCGAAATAGGCGTCAAGCTCAGAGCACTTGAAAAGCACCAGGCGTTTGCTCACGCGGATGGGTTGGGGGAAGTCGGGGTCATCACGCATGCGGCGCGCGATGGTGCGGCGGCTCAGGTCGTACCGGGCCGCCACCGAAGATGGACGTAGCGTTTCAGGCTTCATGTCCTCTATCGTCCTGAATTGGCGGGTTTTGGCTCAACCCCATACTGGGCAGCGTCCCGCGCGGGCGGAACCCGTGATATGAGGTTTTCTGAGGTGTTCGCAGCCCTGGGCCTCGCGCGTGCGCGCGTACTGCTCCCACGGGTGCGGGCGAGCTTCAGAAAACTTCAGGTTTTTTTAGGTTCTGATGTCAGGTTTTGACAGGTCCGGGCGCACTCGGCCCAACAAAAAGCCCGCACGGCGGCGGGCTGGGTGGTGCGGGGGAGGCCTCACTGAATCGGATGCACCGGTCTGTTGTGCAGGCCATCCGAGAAACCCACGTCCTCCATGTGCTGGATGCCCGCCTCGATGGCCTCTACGGACACACCCAGCGTGTCGGCAATCTGCTGGGCGCTGTACACGGGCCGGCCATGCTCATCAACGTGGGTTGCGGTCGGCAGCGCTTCGGCCGCGATGGCCTCCGCCTCGCCCAAGTAGCGCGGCGGGGCGGCGTGCATCATCTTCATGAGCAGCTCGGTATGCTCCGGTGCTGCCGCAGCTTCCTCCCCCTGCTCATCGCGGATGCGGCCAATCTCGGTCAGCATGGCGAAGAACTCCGGGTAGTCGCGGCGCTCGATGTAGCCCTGCGCCCAGGCAATCATCGCCGGGCCTACGCTGGGGTCCAGGCGGTCAACCGCGTCCCAGTAGCTGGCAGGCGCACCCAGGAGTGCGTCGGCGTATTCACTCGCCAGGGCGGCCGGGGCGTCATTGAAAGCGCCATCTTTCCAGTACGGGACCATGGCTTCATGGGCTGCCATCAAACGGGTAATGCGTTGGGAATTGGTGGTGGTCATTGTGTTGTTCCTTCGGGTGTGTGGGTGGGCGTGTCATCTGCCCAGGTGCTCAGGCTTGTGCGTGCTCATCAAAGCAATGAAGCTTGGGCAGCGGGTGCACTGGTGCACTGGTGCACTCGGGCGGCGCGGTCTGCGGCTGCGGGCCTTCGCCAAAGCCTTCGGGCAAGCCTTCCTCGAAGTCTGCGCACCACTCGTCTGCCAGGTCACGCAGTGCCCGGAGCTGCGTCATCTCATACGTCAGGTCGGCGTGCTCGTGGTCGCTGTGCTTTGCCATCCAGCAGGTCAGGTCGTCGATGCGCTCGCGCAGGCCCTCCATGCGGTGCTGCAAGGTGGCGATGGTCTTTGCGGCCTGCCGGTCGCTGGTGAGGATGTTGAACTGTTCACAGACTGCGCGCAGTTGCCAGGGGTGAAGCAGTACCGACTGCGGTTCTTCAATCCCGTCCTGCTGGGTCAGCATGATTGCCGGGCCGTGTTCGTCCTTCACTTCTTCGATGGTCAGGTGGTGGTGGGTCAGTTTGGTGGTCATGGTGGTGATGCCTTTCAATGGGTCGGGCCAAATGCGGATGCAGATGGCTTCTCTAGATGGTTTCCGTGAGACGGTGTAGAGCGGGCACCAGAAACGGGCCTGATAGCACCGTCTCACGGTGTAGGCGCGGCCTTCCCTACACCGTGAGACGGTGTAAGGGTCGCGTTTTTGATGGCAGGGCCTTGCCGGTAGGCGCCACGCTGGAAGCTCTCGGCTGCCCCTGGGTCGTAGCCGGGCAAGCGGTCGAGGGCCTGCCAGGTGATGGCAAACCAACTGGCCTTGTTTGGCCGGTGACCTTTGACGGTTTCGTGAATGAATCCAGCCTCCAGCAGTTCGCGCTTTGCGCGAGTGATGACATCGGCGCTTTTCCAGCCACGCGCGGCCAGGTATGCGCCAGACGCCAGCAAACGCCCGTTGTTGTCTCGGACGAACTGACGTGCGAACTCCAGCAGCAGGGCGCGCGCCGGGTGGCTCAGACGGGCAAATGCCGGGCAATCCAGTACGGACCACGGCAAGGCGACAAAGCCCCCTGCATCCCGCCCTGAACTGGCTTTGCTGCCCTTGCTTCGCCCGTTGGCCATCAGCAGCCCTCCGCGCCAGGCTTCATGCGGCGGGCCTGCCACTGGCGCACCTTGCGGCGGTCTGTGGTAGTCAGGAAATAGACGCCAGGGCGGCAAATGAAGCCGTCGCGGTCGACAAAGTTGATTCGCTCGCAGGGCAGTTCCAGGCCACGGCGGCGCAGTTCGGCCACCAACTCGGGGCCATTGCTGCATCCCGCTTCGGTATCCAGGCTCTCGCGTGGCATGGGGCGGCGCAGTAGTGCGGCAATTGCGCGCAAGTGACGTGGGTTGTCTGTGCCGGTAAACTCGCGCTTGTTCGGGGCGCTCGGGTTTTCTGTGGAAGGCTCGGGCGTTTTCATTTACGCGCCCTCCATGCCCAGTGCAGCGCGGATGCCCGCCACTGGCCAGCCCAGGCGGCCATGGATGCGCACGGGGCGCAGGCCAGCAGGGAAGGTTTCGGCGCAAGCCCAGCCGCGAAGGGTTTGCGGGCGGCGGTTCAGGTAGTGCGCGGCCTGCTCGGTGGGAACCGTGGGGCGGTTCACCAGTTCCAGCGGGGGGAACTGCTGGGACTCAGATACAGCGCGGCGGGTATCGGCGCCGTGCGTGGTCGCTTGCATCGCGGTTTGCTTTCCATCCCAGCGGCGCGGGCTTGCGATATGCAAGGCATCCGGGCTGGCGATGGTGCAATTGCGAAAACCCCGAATGTTTCCGAACGCCCCCGGGGTTCTGGAATCAAGCATTCATGCGGGTTTGCGGTATGTGGCCCCCAAATTTCCGGGGTTCGCCCCCGGGGTTCTCACGATGTTAATCGCCGTCGAGATAGTCCGCTTCGAAGGTTTTCCATGCGTCCAGCCACGGCAGTAACAGGGGTTGTTTCTGGAACCTCGCACGCACAATTCGGGCCTGTGTGTGCCCGTTGTTCACCAGCGAAGCGGCAATCTTTACCGGGTTCCACCGTGTCTCGCTCACGCCTCGCTGTCCGGGAATTGCAACGCAGCTTTTCAGCCAATTTGGTTTGTCGCCAAGCGGCTTCCGCCACTGCTTTTCGTCCCACCGGATGCCGTTAAAGCAAAACGCAATATCGCCGGTTGTCAGTGGTAGTGGCGCGCCCTCGGGCTGTACAGGTGCTGTGGCCCGGGACGGGGGGAGTGACCACCCGCTTGGTGCACTAGCCCCACGCACTCCTTCTAGCGCGTCAACTTCCGCGGTTAAGGCGTACAGGTCCGCAACTTCAATCACGAGAGGATGGGTCAGCGGCACACCCCGCAAACAAGACTCTCTCGTTGGAGGCGGCAATGCATGCACCCGTTTTCCATCGCGGGTGTACGCCTCTCGGACATCTTCCGCTTTGCCATGAAGATAAAGCTCTTGCAGCGTGGCTTCATTTGCACGCAGGTGGCCGCTATACGCCCGCATATGCAATTGCTGTCCCGGACTTGGATTTGGCAGGTCTGCGATAGCGCCATTGGATAGCATGAAATACAACCCAAGGCTTCCCTTTTTTGCCAGTTCAATCACCTGCTGCGGCCTCATATCCAAACGCTGCGCAAGCTGGGCAATGCCTATCGTGTCTGGCTCGGCTTGACGCTGGGCTGGTATCAACCGTTCAAACCCCTCCATGACCAACTCGCGCCAGTTCTCGCATGGCCCATGTTGCGGGTCGTAGTTCAGTTCGCAGTCCGTGGGGTTGAAGGTGTCACGGTTGACCCTTGCACGCTTGCTGTTCGGTCCGTACTCTCGTTTGTGCGCAGCCTCAAAGGCTTCACGCCATACAAATGCACCGGCGGGCAGCAGCGCCAAAGATTCCTGCCGCCATTGCTGATAGCCAGACTCGTGCAAAGCCTGCGCGGCTTTAATCCTTTCACTGCAAGCGCGCAACTTCCGAGCTATCCAGTTCGCCCATTCGCGCTGTTCCATGACCTGATGACCGCCATTAGGATTTAGACGATGCGCGCTCATGCCCTTGAAGTATTGCAAAGTGTCGTCACCGGAGAAAATGCGGGCGCAAGCATCGGGAGACAGGACTTCCCAATCTGTCAGCAGCGGTATCGCACGAACCGGTATGGCCTCTTTGCCTTCAATAGTGACGATGACGTTCAAAGCATCCTCCCGAATGCTGCTCCCTCGATAGGAGCCCCAGCAGGCCGGCGGGAGGAACCGGCTTTTCGGCAGGATTGCGGCCCTGCCTAGCTGGGGCGAAACGGTCAGGCCATCGCTGGCGCAGGTTGAACGTGCATGGGCGCATCCTTGAATCGCTGCGCTGCCTGCCACATGTCATAGGCGCTTTGCTCGGCAAGCCACACGCGTGCATCCCCACCACGTTCCGCACCTAGCCAGGCTTCGATGCGCAGGGCCATTTCTGGAGAGACAGCGGCACGGCCATTGAGCACGCGGGATAGGGTCACGCGGGACACGTCCAATTGCTGGGCGGCCTGGGTCACACTCAGCCCCAGCGCGGGCAAAACATCATCGCGCAGCGTCAGGCCAGGGTGCGGGGGGTTGAACATGCGTGCCATCGTTGTTTCTCCTGTCTCAGTGGTAGTCCTGATAGTCCACCAGCACAGCGTGCACGCCTTCAAAGGTGAAGGTCATGCGCCAATTGCCATTCACGGACACCGACCAATGTCCGGCAAGGTTGCCATGCAGCGAGTGCAGGCCCCAGCCGGGCAGGTTCATATCCTGGGGCTGTTGCGCTTGGTCGAGTCGGGCCAGTTGCCGGGCCAGCTTGGGCGCATGGGCGGCCTGAATGCCCGCCTTGCTGCCTCGCTCGAAAAAGGCTTGCAGCCCCTTGTGACGGAATGACTTAATCACGGGTTGATTGTAGCGTGTAGCGATACGCTGCGCATATCACCCGGCCACCACGCGCAGCGTACCGGGTGCGGCCTTGGCATCAAACACAATCCCGGCCTGTTCCAGAATCCAGGCCTCGATGCGCTCATGGTGCACGCGCAGCAGTTCGAGCGGGCGCACGGTGTAGTGTTTCTCAGCGGTTGCGCTGGGCTTGTGGCCTTGAATCTGTGCCACCACGCCCACCGGCACCTCCAGCCATTCGGTCAGGCTCTTGAACGAGCGGCGCAGGCCGTGCAGGGTCAGGCCCTCCAAGCCAGCGGCATTGCAGGCGCGTGTGTGCGGGTTGTTGGGCTCGGTCAGGCACCCGCTGGCGCTGGTGGGGCTGGAGAACACCCATTCATTGCGGCGGGGCAGGGCGGCCAGCAAGTGCAGCATGTAGGGCGTCGCAGGAATTTCGCGGGCGCCCTCCACCTTGTCGCGGATGCTGATTCCCTTCCATTGGGCATTCACATCCTCCCAGCGCAGCGCCAGCACCTCGCCAGGGCGTGCGCCGGTCAGCAGCATCATTTGCAGGCAGGCGGCAATGACGGGGTTCTGTATCTGCTGGACGGCGGCAAACCAGGCGGCCAGTTGCTCGCGCTGTAGCACGTCCGATTTCGTCCCGGCCTTGCCCAGCGCCTCGCGGGCCTTCTTGGTTTTGGCGGGGTTCTTGTCCGGCAGCAGGGCGGCATATTCTGGCTGCTCTGCGCACCATGTCAGAAACACGGTCAGCAGCCGCCACGCCAGCCGGGCCGATGATGGGCGGGTCTTGCCTTCATTGGCGGCCCATCGTTCTATCGTGGCTTGGTCAAGGTCTTTCAGCGCCAGCGGCATCAGGGCGGCCAGCGGCCCCGGCTTGGTCAGTTGCTTTCCGCCACCACGGCGGCCCGATGGCTGGCCCCCGGCCTTTGCCTTGTCGATATGGTCACGGTAGTGCAGTTCGCCCCATAACGGGCGGCGCTGTTCAATGTAGGCGGTCCACACTTCGCCCACGGTCACGGCGGCCACCTTGTCGGCTTCCACCTTGGCAGCGACGGCAGCTTTGTCGGCAGCTTGGGCGGCCTGTTGCTGGCGCTCTAGCTCTCGGGGGTCGGTGCCACTGTCCACCAGCACTTTGAGGCGCTGCGCCTCGCCTCGGGCCTTTTCAATCGGCCAGTCTGTTGCGGTGCCGATGGTCAGGCGGATGGTTGCAGCATTCAGGCGTGACTCAAAAACGTAGGTTTTGCGGCCCGTGGGCGTCACGCGCAGCGCCAGGGCGGGGGTGTCGGTGTCCCATAGGAAAGCCTGGGATTTACCAGCCGGGCAGGTGAAGGCGTCCACCGCTGCCAGCGGTAAGCCTCACGCGGTTTTGTGGCTTGCTCATGGCGCCCTTTTGGAATCTGTAGGCAATCTGTAGGCAAATTTGGTAGAAATTGCCGAATTTCAATCAACACGTTTGCTGTGCGCGCATCCAGTGCATTGCGCGCAAGATGTTGATTTGTATTGATTCTATCTGCATCAATCAACACTGCCAAATAGCATAAAGTCAGGATTGTGATTCCTGTTGTCGTGGGTTCGAGCCCCATCAGCCACCCCAAGTAAAAGAAAAACCCGAATTTCGAAAGAAGTTCGGGTTTTTTTTGTTGGTGGTATTTGCTCAGGATTCTGCACCCCCAAAACAGGGTTGCACTCCAAGAGGGAATTGTCTTTGGATCGTGGGGATGATGCGCTTGGCCGCTGGAGCTGAGCTGCAGGCACCGCAGCCACGAGAGGGCTGCTGATGGATGGCTGGTGAAAGCCAGAAGAAGTTGACGAGCCTTACCCCCGGCACTGGCTCCACAGTTAGGGCTGCTTGGTTCCCCACCTGACCCGGTTGGCCGCTTCACCATGCGGGGAGGCCCGTCAGGGTCGATTGTACGCTGACTTGGCGTACCGTTCGAGCCCGCGGGGCTTGCGCAGCCCGTAGAATCGCCCCGATGTCTTACCTCGTGCTCGCCCGCAAGTACCGTCCGCGCAACTTCACCGAGATGGTGGGGCAGCAGCACGTGGTGCAGGCCCTGACCAACGCACTTACCCAGCAGCGGCTGCACCATGCCTACCTGTTCACGGGAACGCGGGGCGTGGGCAAGACCACGGTGTCGCGCATCCTGGCCAAGTCGCTCAATTGCCAGGGGCTGGATGGGCAAGGTGGCATCACAGCCACACCGTGCGGACAATGCCAGGCGTGCCGGGACATCGACAGCGGCCGCTTTGTGGATTACACCGAGCTGGATGCAGCTTCCAATCGGGGTGTGGACGAGGTGCAGAGCTTGCTGGAGCAAGCGGTGTACAAGCCGGTGCAAGGGCGCTTCAAGGTCTTCATGATCGATGAGGTGCACATGCTGACCAACACCGCTTTCAATGCCATGCTGAAAACGCTGGAGGAGCCGCCCGAGTACCTGAAATTTGTTTTGGCTACGACCGACCCGCAGAAGGTGCCGGTCACGGTGCTCAGCCGCTGCCTGCAGTTCAACCTGCGTCCCATGGCGCCTGAAACCGTGCGGGAGCATCTTGTGCAGGTGTTGCAGGCCGAAAACGTGGCGGCTGAACCCCAGGCATTGCGCCTGCTGGCACAGGCGGCGCGTGGCTCGATGCGCGATGCGCTGTCCCTGACCGATCAGGCCATTGCTTTTGGTTGTGGACAGATCGAAGAAGCAGCTGTGCGCCAGATGCTGGGCAGCGTGGACCGCAGCTATGTGTTCCGGCTGATGGATGCGTTGGCGCAAGGCGATGGCCGGACGGTGGTCGAAACTGTGGATGTGCTGCGCCTCAATGGCTTGTCGGCGGCCTCGACGCTGGAGGACATGGCGACCGTGCTGCAGCGCATGGCCGTGCTGCAGGCGGTTCCGGGCATGGAAGGAAGGCCGACCGACGCCGAAGACCCCGATGCTGCTGAAACGGCACGCCTGGCGGCATTGTTGCCGGCTGACGAGACCCAGTTGCTTTACAGCATCTGCCTGCATGGGCGTGGTGACCTGGGTCTGGCCTCCGACGAATATGCGGCGCTCACCATGGTGTTGCTGCGCCTGCTGGCTTTCAAGCCTGTAGGCGGCGCCCTGGAAAAAAAAACACTGTCGCAGCCTGACCGTCCCGCGTTAACGCCATCACCGGCGATTTCTACAGCACTGGTGGCCGCGCCCGCCGCTGCGCAGGGATCTGCGCCAGTCTCTGAGTACATGGTTTCAGAGGCACCAGAATATGGAGAAAAACAGGCTTTCGCGACCGCTGATAAAGCGTCGTTAGCTACTGTTTTGATAGTAAATGCTTCTTCGGTGGAGTCAACGGTAGCTGCGGCGCCCATGGCCGTGTCGGCGCTGCCTTCACCCCCAGCGCAGGTGCTGCCCGCGCGTATTGTGGAGGGCGTAGCTGCGGACGCAGGGGCGGTGTCTGGGCCTGTACCTGCCGAACCAGTCCCGACCGTCGTTGCGATTCCTGTACGCCAGACGCCCGAACCGGGTGCACGCCTGCAAGCCCAGGCCAGTGGAGAAGGGCGCGGCGCTGCGGCGCGTTTCACACCGACTGAAGAGGGCGAAATATGGCACGCCACGGTGCAGCAGTTGGTCGCCAGCGAGGTGATCACCGCGCTGGTGCGCGAACTTGCTCTGCAGGCGCAATTGGTGGCCCGCGATGGTGACCACTGGCTGTTGCGCGTGGAGCGCGAATCTCTGAATCAACCGACCACGCGCGAGCGCTTGCGCGGTGCTTTGGCTGCGGCGGGCCACGCGCAGCGCATCAGCGTGGAGTTGGGTGTGGTCATCGACAGCCCCGCCCGTCGCAATGCCGCCCTTGAGAACGAACGCCAGCAGCGTGCGCTCGACATCGTCATGAACGATCCCTTCGTACAGACCATGGTGCGCGAGTTTGACGCCCGCATTGTGCCCGGCAGCATTCAGCCCCTCTGATCCCTTATTTCCCATCACGAAAGGACTCTTTCCATGTTCAACAAAGGACAACTCGCCGGTCTCATGAAGCAGGCGCAGGCCATGCAGGACAACCTCAAGAAAGCGCAGGACGAGCTGGCCCACATCGAGGTCGAAGCCGAGGCGGGCGCCGGATTGGTGAAAGTGCTGATGACCTGCAAGCACGACGTCAAGCGCGTCACCATTGATCCGAGCCTGTTGGCCGAAGACAAAGACATGCTCGAAGATTTGGTGGCTGCCGCGTTCAATGCCGCAGTGCGCAAGGCCGAGGACACCTCGGCCGAGAAGATGGGTAAGCTGACCCAGGGCATGCCCGGTTTGCCTGGCGGAATGAAATTCCCTTTTTGACGGATTCTGGTTTTCATGTCGACCACCAACGCGCTTGAGGTGCTGGTCCAGGCCCTGCGACGGCTGCCGGGGGTGGGGGTGAAGTCGGCTGCGCGCATGGCTTTCCATTTGCTGCAGCACGACCGTGCAGGGGCCCAGGTGCTGGCGCAGGCCTTGGCGCATGCGGCAGACCATGTGAAGCATTGCACGCGCTGCCATACTTTCACGGAGGCCGAGGTGTGTGATGCCTGCCTTGACCCGGGGCGTGATGCGACGCGGCTGTGCGTGGTGGAAACTCCAGCCGACCAATCGGCACTGGAGCGCACTGGGGCCTTTCAAGGGCTTTATTTTGTGCTCATGGGGCGGTTGTCGCCGCTCGATGGCGTGGGCCCAAAGGACATTGGTGTGCAAAAGCTCCTGGAGCGCGCCACCGACGGTGTGGTGCAAGAGGTCATTTTGGCCACCAATTTCACTGCCGAGGGTGAAACCACAGCCTATGTGATTGGCGAGGCGCTCAAGGCCCGTGGCCTGACCGTCACGCGCCTGGCGCGGGGGGTTCCCGTGGGCAGTGAGTTGGAATACGTGGACTTGGGGACCATCGCCCATGCCTTGGCCGATCGCCGCTGATGTGCTATTGATACAATAGCTATTGCCGCTTGACAGTTAAGCGTTTGAAGCCTTTTTGAATGCCAGGAGTACAGCCATGCTGCCCCATTTCACCGTTGCCTATTGGTGCGTTTTCGTGGCGGCGATGCTGCCCTTGCTGTGTTCTGTCCTTGCCAAGCGGGGGAGCTTTGGCAAGAAGCGCTCCCAAGGCGGGTATGACAACCACGATCCGCGGACCTGGCTGGCGCAGCAATCAGGCGCCTCGGCCCGGGCCAATGCCGCGCAGGCCAACAGTTTTGAGGCGCTGCCGTTCTTCATTGGCGCCGTACTGGTGGCGCACCAGCTTGGTGCGGGACAAACGGTGCTCGACCTGTTGGCCGTGTTCTATGTGCTGCTGCGCCTGTTCTACATCATGATGTATGTGTCCGACATGCCCAGGGCGCGCAGTGCGGTCTGGGGCGTTGCTTTGTTGGTGAACATTGCCATTTTCTTTATTGGTTATCGCTAATAAACAGTGGTGACTGGCTTGAGCCAAATCGGCGGTACGTAGTAATCCTGACGGGCTCACCCTGATGTGCTGCGCGTGGGGTTTGGGCAAAATTGCTGCATTGCACCAATTTTGAATTGCCCGCTGTGTCTTTCTCCTTTTCCCGTCGTCGCACTCTAGGGGCTGTCTCTGCCTTGGCGGTGGCCGGCCTGTTGCCGACGTTGTGGGCGCGTGCCGCCGCACCACCGGCGCGGGTGCGGGTAGCGGTCGGAGGTGGTGAGGGACAGGCGCTGCGGCATTTGCCGCTGACCGTTGCGACCCAGTTGGATTATTTTCGACCCAAGGGTGTGGATGTCACCTGGCTCTCCTACCCCAATGACGCTTTGGCTTTGCAGGCCGTGCAGGATGGTGTGGCAGACGTGGGTGCCATGGGTTTCGAGCAGGCCCTGCGTTCCCAGGGGCGCTCACAGGCTGTGCGTTCGCTGGTGTTGCAGGCGCGGACGCCGCAATTGGTCCTGGCCGTATCGACCCGCGCATTACCCCATTACCGCACCCCCCAGGATCTGCGCCGTTGCAAGATTGGCGTGGACGAATGGGGCGGGCTTGCGCATGCAATGGCCTGCCGGGTGCTGGAGCAAGCCGGGGTAGGCACGCAGGAGGTGGGTTTCGTGGTCGTGGGCGATGGGGTTCAGGCTGTGGCGGCCCTGCGGGCCGGCAAGGTGCAGGCGCTGTGCCACGGTGCCCCGGTCCTGGCCCGGCTGGAGCGCAGCCGCGAGTTGCGTATGGTGTACGACACCCGCAGCCTGGCGGGTGCGCAGGCCGTGTTCGGCGGGAGCCTGCCCGGCAGCTGCCTGGCCGCGCTGCCGCAGTTTCTACAAACGTATCCTGCGCGGGCACAGTCGCTGGCTGATGGCGTTGTGCACGCGCTCAAGTGGCTGCAGACAGCCGCCCCAGCGGATATTGTCAAAGTGATTCCTGCGGAGTCTTTGATGGGCGACCGCCGCCTGTTTCTGGCTGCGCTGGACCGTGTGCGCGAATCCATCTCGCCCGATGGCCTAGTGCCCGAGGGAGGGGCGCTGACCGCTGCGAAAACCCTGGCCATGCTGGACCCGACCCTCGACGCCCGCCGCTCCCTGCTGGCGCGGGCTTACACGCAAGAGTTTGCGCGCAAGGCCAAGCAACAATTCAGCGCCTGATGCGCCGATACTCCTGGGTTCGGATTGTATGAACCCTTTTGCTCTTTTGCCCCTATGACGCTTCATCTCAGCATTGCTCCCCTAATCTCCCTGATTGCAGGCATCCTGGTTCTGGTGTTTCCGCGCCTGCTCAGCACCATCGTGGCGCTGTACCTGATCGCCATCGGCATCATTGGCTTGCTCGGATTGCACCAGTGGCGTCTTTAGGGCAATGCTGAACAAGTCCCTCACGCGCTGCGCATCCGTACCTCGGGCGGTCTGCGGCGTTGCAAATCCTCGCCATAGCTGCGGCTATGGCTGCGGTGTGCGCCTTGCATCCCATCCCGATGCACGGCGCGCATCATCGCGGTGACTTATTCAGCATCGCCTTAGAGCGGCGCACAGGCGTCCCCTGGTGTCGTTTTTCGTCTGCGTGTGGGACGAAGCGCCTGACCAGGGCCTCTGAACTCAGCGACGCTTGACTTTGGACGGCTTGCCGCCCCGGCGCACGGGCGCGCTTTTGCCCGCAGTGCGCTTGCCCGCGCGGGCCTGTGTGGAAGGGCCGGTGCGAACCGGCACGAACAGCACCACCTGCTGGCCCAGCTTGAAGGCCGCATTGGCCTTGACGTCGTTCCAGTCGGCCACGCTGGCTGCGCTCACGCGGTAGCGGCGGGCAATGCTGGCGACCGATTCATTCTTGCGCGCGCGCACCGTGGTGCGGCGCGTCACCTGTTCGGGCGTGAGCGAGATCTGGCCGTTGTCGGCCACACTTTCGGCAACGTCGGCGCGCGATGTAGTGGAGCGGGGCACGATGAGTGCCGACCCTGCCTTGATCAGCATGCGCGGCGGGATGCCGTTGAGATTGCGCAAGTCCGACTCGTCCATGGCCACCCGGCGTGCAGCTTCGGCCGTCGACATGGTCGAGGGCAGGGTCCAGACAGTCCAGCTCGCATACTGCCCCTGGTTGTAGGCCTCGAAATTGCGCTCGAAGACCTTGGCGTTGTCCCAGGGCAGCAAAATCTGCGGGGTGCCCGCAGCGAGGATCAAGGGCCGGTGCAAAGAGGGGTTCAGGGCCTTGAAATCTTCCTCGCGCACACCGGCCAGTTTGGCTGCCAGGGCCACGTCGATGTCGCGGGTGATGTCTACGGTCTGGAAGTAGGGGTGGTTTTCAATCAATGGCAGTTCGGTGCCATAGGCGTCGGGGCGGGCCACAATGTTTTTCACCGCCTGCAGCTTGGGAACATACATGCGCGTCTCGCCCGGCAGGGTCAGGTCGGTGTAGCGGGTGCCCAGGCCCGCTTTCTGGTTGCGGGCGATGGCGCGGCCCACGCTGCCTTCGCCCCAGTTGTAAGCAGCCAGGGCCAGGTGCCAGTCGCCAAACATGCCGTACAGCTTTTGCAGATAGTCCAGTGCGGCCCGCGTCGAAGCGAGTACGTCGCGTCGGTCGTCGCGGAAAGCGTTCTGCTTGAGGTCAAAATAATTGCCTGTGGCGGGCATGAACTGCCACATGCCCGCAGCCTTGGCCGTGGAGACCGCCTGCGGGTTGAAAGCGCTTTCAATGTAGGGCAGCAGCGCCAGTTCGGTCGGCATGCCCCGGCGCTCCAGTTCCTCGACGATATGGAACAGGTATTTGCGTGAGCGCTCGGTCATGCGCTGCATGTATTCGGGGCGGGTGGCATACCACTGCTCGCGGTCCTGCACCAACTCGTGCTGAAGGTCGGGCATGGCAAAGCCACGACGGATGCGGTCCCACAGGTCTGACGGCGTGAACAGCGGCATGACCTGCTGGCCCGTGGCCTGCGCTGCGGTGATGGGCCGCAGTGGGCCCGAGGGGATGATGGGGGAGAGGGGTGCTGCCGGGGCCTCGGAAGGGATTGCAGGCGTGTTGCTCGTGGTGTCCTGGGTGCCCACGGGGGTGGCGCAGCCGGTCAGCCAGAGCAGGCCTGACAGGCAGGCAATGTGCAGAAACTTCATCGGAACTCGTTTTTCCATGCGCGCAGCGCCGCCAATACAGCGACGGCATCCTGCGTGGGGGTGGATGGGTCAAAACCTGCTGCAGCCGCTGCCACGGCAGGCGTGCGGGTGCGCAGAAAGGGGTTGATCTCGCGCTCGGTGGCGATGCGCGAGGGTAGCGTAGGCAGGCCCTGTGCACGCAGCGCTTCGCAGCGGCTGCTGTAGTGGAGCAGGTCTGTGTTGCCGGGTTCCACGGCGCGGGCAAATTTCAGGTTCGAAAGTGTGTATTCATGGGCGCAGCACACCCGCGTATCGCCGGGCAGGGCTGCCAGGGCATCCAGTGATGCCAGCATCTGCGCCGGGCTGCCTTCAAACAGGCGGCCACAGCCGCCAGAAAACAGCGTGTCGCCGCAAAACAGCAGCGGCGCCCCGTCCATCTGTGGGCAATAGTAGGCAATGTGCCCGGCGGTGTGGCCCGGCACGTCGATGACGTCAAAGCCCAGGCCCAGCACTTCGACCCGGTTGCCCTGCACCAGCGGCACGAACGGGGCGGGAATGCGCTCGCGCGCAGGACCGTACACGGCAGCCCCCGTGGCTTCACGCAGCGCCTGCACACCACCGACGTGGTCGGCATGGTGGTGGGTGACTAGAATGGCCTGCAACTGCAGATTCCGTTCTTCGAGGGCCTGCAGGACAGGCTCCGACTGGCCGGGGTCGACCACCACCGCATGGCGCTCATCGTGCAGCAGCCACAGGTAGTTATCGGAGAAGGCGGGCAATGCAAGCAGGTTCATGAGCAATCAAATTATAGGTTCGACCTATTCCCCTCTGTAGGCTGGCATCTGTCACACCGGTTGTCACACCGGTGTGACGGAAAATCAAACGGCCTGCATCTTACGATGTTGAGCCTTGGCATTGGCTGCCCGATCGTTCACCCATTTTTCCAGATCGTCCTTGAGCACATACAGCGGGCCTTTTCGGGTTCCGCCGATGCGAAATGCTGGGACGGGTAGGGTGTTGGTGGCCGCCTTGCGCTGGGCAATGCGGGGTGTGATGTTGAACACCGGTTTGGCGATGTCAGCCAGCGGCAGCATGTTTTCGCCCAGGATGTTGTTCGTTGTTTCGGTCATTGTGTGGTTCTCCCGTACTTCCCGGCCAGGGCAGACCCGGAGATTGCATAGTTGCGCCCGCCCAGGTGGACAAGCGTGGGTTCAGGTTCAGGCTTCCAGGAGCACAGCCCTGTGGCATCGACAACGCCACCCTGCTGCGCCCACTGGGTGACCGCATCCCAGAAGGGCGAGCGTTCCCCGGGCTGCTTGTCGGCCAGCTCGCCGTCGTCGTCCTGCACGGCTGGCCCCGAGTGCGGGTGCATTTCAAAGCGCCACACCTTGCCCGTGGTGTCCTTGATCCGGCGGTCGGGGCCGCCGTAGCTGATGTGGATGGTTTTCATATCGGTTAGCCTCGTACTTCGCCTAGCCACGCTATGGCTGCAGAGATTGCCTCCGCCCGCTGGCGAGCCCACGCATCGCTCTTCCAAGCGTAAGTTCGGTCTGTGTATGGGGAGGATTGCACCAGAGCGCAAAGCATGGTGTGGATCAAGTCGTCGCGCTTTCGTAGTTCATGCGTTTGATCGACAGGCGGCGTCCACCCGGCCGCAATCAGCTGGGCGCGCACGATCTGGTCTTGCAGGCTGGCGACTTGCATGGCAACCTGCCCGTAAATGTCGGTTTCAAAGCCGATCAAGTCTTGGCCTAGCACTGGTTTGACGGTGATCTTGTTGCTGAGCACGGCTTCCTTTCTCCTGGCGCAGCCAGGTGAAATGCGGGGGATCACCCGCTGCTTGGTAGGCGGCCCACAGCTCGGCCCCGGCGGGGCAGCGCTGCAGGGCGTTGTTGGGGTTTGCACCGGCTGCGAGACAGGTGGCGCAGCCGGTGTGGTGGAGCTGGTAGCCCCTGTCGGCGGCGTACCAGTCGGGCGGGGTGGTCATCGGCCACTGGCGAAGTGCTCCACCATCACGCGTGTCAGCTGCTTTGCGACTTCGGGCGCCAGACGCTCGTGCAGCATTTCCGGTGAAAGGTGGTACAGGGCGCTCTCAGAAATGGCGTAGGCGTACTCGCCAGAATGCAACCGCACCCGATAGTGCATGCCTTGCATGCGCAAGTGGTCGCCGCGGTGTGCTTCTGCCACCAGCACATGCATGCGTTCCGCCACCAAGGCGGTGCACATTTCTCCGGTCTCGCTGATGAAGTCCTGCAACGGCGGTGATGCGGGTCTTGCCATGAACGAGCTTTCTCCCTTGCGTAGTGGGTATGGCGTGCCTATTTCCACGGCTGGCAGGGCCACGCTATCGCCAAGGACCTTTCGGGCTTCGGCTATCACCTTTGTCAGCGCCGCGTTGCGATTGGAGATTTCACGCAGCAACCCTCGATCACGGTCCAATGCCGTGCGCAGGTCATCGCCCTGCTGGTTGAGCGCCGCGATCTGTTCTCTCGCCCGTCGCCGCTGGTTGCGGCCAAATCGTTGTGCCATGTATGGCTCCAGAAAAAGAAAACCCCGCATGAGCGGGGCTGTTGATGTGGTGGGGTGCCTGTCAGGCGGTGGGAGGTGGGGACATGCGCGCACGGGCGGCGATCCAGTTGGTGTGGAATCCCTTGGCCCACGAAATCGTGTAAAGGAAGCAGAGGGTGAAAATCCCCCACTGCTGCGCCTCCCACGCTGAGTAAAACCAGAAAGGCTGGCCGAGCAGCCCAAACACTGATGCCCAGCGTCGGCGGCCAGAAAGTGATGATTGCGACAATGCAACTGCCGTGACGCCAAACAGGGCGATAAAAATTTGTGCGGTCATACCAAGGCTCCCCGCACTTCGGCATCGCGCTGCTCGTACCCTTGGCGGTAACCGCGCTGATACTCCGACTCCAGCGCATCCCCCTGCGCTGCGGGCGATGGCTGGGGTGCTGCCATTGCCGACTCAAACAGGTCCAATGCTTTATCAACTGCTGGCTTGTGCAGTGCTGTGATGCGCTCTCGCACATCGCTCATCGCGTCATAGCGGTTGTATGCGCTTGACCACTCAGGGCGATCTGCGCCCAAAACCTCATCAAGCAACTCATTGATGAAATCTTCGGCGTCATCACGTTCGCGCAGCACTTCCTCTAGTTCGTCCGCAGGCGCCTCCTGCTGGGGTGCTGGCTGGGCGGTGGGCGCGGCAGCATTGAGCGCATCGACGACAGCCAGCGCAAGCGCTTCGCAATCGAGCGTCCGTTCATCGTCTTCCATCTTCCAGACGATGCGAATGACACCCTGGTGGTTTTTGTGGTCAATATCACGCCAGTTGCCTTCGAACTCTCCGAGGCTCCACGGCTCCGCTACAGCGGCAGGCGCTGGCTGGGTGGTGGGCGTGGCGGCGAGTGCTGCCAGCACTTTCTCTGCCCTGCCACGAAGCACGTCAACTTCGCATTGCCGCAATGAATCCCAATCGTCAGCATCTGGCGTCGTTGCATGGATCGCCTTTGCAACTGCCATCACTTGGTACAGGCTCGGCCCAGCTACAGCGGCAGGCGCTGCCTGTGCTGGTGCTTGCCCAAGGGATGCGAGCCGCAGCTCGTAGTTGCGTTGGCTCAACTTGTCCAGTTCTTCGCAGTACGCCGCAGCTAACGATTCCACACGCAAGGTGTGGGTGGCGTCGGCGTAGTCGCGCAGCAGCTTGCGAACGGCAGCATCGACAGCTTTTGCAGCAGCAGATGTTTCGACGGTAGTTATTGCCCGGCGATGCTGCCCAATGGCAAGCCACAAGGTGTCGTCCATGTCAGGCAGAGATGCATAGGCCGCACCGGTCTGCAGTGCTGCAAGCTCTTTCTCCCGGCTTGCCCCGCACATGTAGGCCACGGTCAGTTCGTCTGCGTGCTCTTTCAGTTGCGCCTTGAGCGACTCAATCTCCAGCCGCGCAGCTTCATATCCGGTGCGCAAGGTTTCGATCTCGGCGTACTGGCGGCGCAGTTCTACGGCTATCTCTTTGCGGACTTCAATTACAAAAGTCCATGCGCCGTCGTCGGCAATATCTGCTAGGTGCAGCGCATCTGGTTGTCGTTTGTCTGTCATGCTGCGTCCTTTGCCGCTATGTTTATGATAGCTGTCAGCGCTTTGGTGGTAAGCGCTGGGGATTGTTTTGGTGTGTTTTCTGGCTGTGTTATTCCGCAGGTTTTGCGGGATACATTGCGTTAAGCGTCAATCGGCACGCCAACAGGGCGCGTCCAGTCGGTGTTTCGCGGGGCCGACTTCTTGACCAGCGCCACCAGTTCATCGAAATGCTTTTGCGCTTCGTTCACCTTGTTGCGTGCGTCGGTTTCTTCGTTCCGAGCGCGTGCTGTCAATTCGCACATCCGGCCAAGGTAATCCTGTGCCGATGCGACCGCTGCCACAGCGTTTGCAAGCTGTGTGTTCAGGCTCTGTTTTTGCTCGCCCATACTCGTGTCCTTTTGTTGTTCCACCAGACGCTTAACCGGGCGTCCGAGTCGGATGCGCTTGCGCACCGTTCGACTCTGCGTTGTGCGTCATGCGCGCTATCGACAGCAGCAGGTCGCGGAACTGCGGGGGGGTGCCGTTGCGTAGCGCGGTCTTGTCCTTGCCGCCGATCATCGCCACCACCCCAATCCGCCGCGCCTTGGCATAGCCGTAGCGCTCGATCATCCAGTCCGGCAGCCGCTGCTTGCCACGGCTCCAGTCCAGTTCGGGCAGCTCGGGTGCGTTGGCTAGCAGCCATGTCGGCTTGCGGCTCGCGTGCCCGTAGTGCCCCTGCTCCACGTAGCAGGTCATGCAGCCGTAGTTGTCGGCTTGCACCCAACCTTCTCCGCGCTTTGGCTTTCGAAGGCCAAAGTAATCCCAGGCCAACGAATCGGCCGGATGCTCCAGCACGCCACCATAGTTGCGCACTGCCGTGAGCGCAGCAGCGAAGCAGCCGCCGTCTTCGCCAAGCCGGTATTGGTGCGGCTTGCGGGTGCTGCCGTGCCAGAACTTGCCCCAGCGCTGGCACGGCGAATGGCACACCACCGGGTGCGGCCCGCGGTACTTGCGCGCGTCGCGCGCCTCGTCCCACGGGTCCACGCCTGGCACGCCAACGTACACGCCATTCGGCTCAACGTAGAGGGCCGCCACCGTCGCGCATGCCACCGGCCGCACAACTGGGCGGTCAACCGGACAACGCACGGCGGCCAGCTCGGGTGCGTCTGCGAATAGGTCAGCGCCGTGCATTGCCGGTTACCTCTGCGTTATCCAGCGAGTTAGGGTCTTTGCGCGCAAACCACGGCCCCGGTGTATGGGCGGCTGTCATGACTCACCCCCCTTCACCTGATCCTCTGCCAGCGCATTCAGCGCGCCCGTGATCCGGCCTGCCAGCCCGTTCAAGCGTGCGTCGCTGTCGTCGTCGCCGGGTATTTGCATCAGCGCATCAATCACCGGGAGGCACTCGCCAAGCAGCGAGCACAGCACCATGCGCTGGCCTCGTAGCTTTGCCACCTCTGCGTCTCTGGCGCGGAATCCATCGGCGGATGCGGTAGTCATGTCGGCGGGGGAAAATTGCTCTGTCATTTCGTGTCCTTTGGTTGATTTGCCCATTGCGTGACGGCATCAATGCCCGCTTGCGCAACGACGTATGCCTGTGCTGTCGTCCATCCGCTCCCGCTCCAGATTCCTGCGGATTCAAGAATCGCGCTGGCTTGCCTGATTGCCTCTTGCTGCTTCTTTGTCCACGGCGTCCCGATTGCAATCGTGCGTTGATTGGCCTTGTGGATCGCCTCGGTCATGGCGTGCACTGCCAGCGTCGCAGCAGCTACCCATGCGGCTGTGTCGGGGGTGACTTCGTAGGCATACCGGCGCCCGCCGTCGCTGTAGGCGTGCACAAGGCGGAAGCTGCCCACGGGCATCAAGTCCTTGTCGTAGCTCCAGTCCGCAAGGCTGTAAGCGGACACGTAGCGGCGCCCGACTTTGCGAAAGAGGGTTTCTGTTTCGGTGGTGGTCATGGGATGGCCTTGAAGAAAAGGACTGAAGGACTCAAGAACTCAGCGGAATCAAGCGGACGGCAACAGCCGAGCCCTCAAAGCTCTTGTGGTTGTTGCCCTGGAAGCCGAGGTCGAAGTGGCAACTCCAGGCGTAGGAGGCGTCTTCTTCATCTTCCTGGCACGACCAGTGCCAGCCTGGCTGCAGGTGCGGCTCGCAGTTGGCGAACAGCAGGGCCTGCTCTTGCCGGTCGGGCAGTTCGCCGCCCACGCTGGTGGCCCAGGCCTTGGCGGCGTCCCAGTTCAGGCGGGATTCGGGGCGGTGGGGCAGCAGCACCAGGTGGTGTTTGACGCGGCCTTCGGCGTCGAGCACGGGGCCTGCGTAGCGCTCTCCGGGGTGTAGCTCGATGGTGATGGCGGGGATCTGGAGGGGGGTGGTTTCGGTGGTGGTCATGGGGTGTCTTTCTTGAGCAGCTTTGCTCGAACCTGTTCGTATGTGTCCGCGCAGTCCATGTTGCGGCCCTGTTCGTGGTTGCTCCACATAGCGGGCTTGTCGCCCTTGTCGTCAATTTCCCAGTGGCTGGCGAAGTCGATGAGAAAGCGCGTGCCGTCCCGGCGCTTGAATTCGATGAAGGTCATGCTGGTTCTCCAGTCCACGGATTGCGGCCACCAAAAAACACGCTTCGCAGCGCGTACGATGGGACTGGCAGGGCTGGCGTTGGTCGTTTCTTTTGCGGAACGCCCGTCAGGTGCCATGTGTACGCCTTCCTGATGGACTCAGATTCAGAGTAAACAACTCCTTCACCTCGCAGCCTGCGAAGTGAGTCTTTGATCGTTCGGATGCTTGGCCCACCGTCTTTTGCAAGGTCTGCAAAAGTTCCTGGCCCAATTGCTAGGCGCGACAATATGTAGTCGTCGGTCTTTTTCTTCTTCGCTTCGCAGTACGCCATGAATGCTGGGGAGCTTTCTTTGCTTGTGTTCGCCTTTGGCTTTATGTCTCGCGGGTCTGCATCCTTGCGCCCGCCAACGTCGTAGACGGGCCATGTCGTGCCGCGTGCCCGCACGTAGCCAGATATTCGTATCAGTCGATTGGTGCGAAGCCGGTCTATTGCGGCTTCAATCTCGGTCTGCTCTGCGCATGTGTGCTTCCCCAGGGCGATGCATGTAGACGGCGCTCTCTTTAGCCTGCGCAGGACGGCTTGTGCGAGGTTTGGTGTCATGTTTAAGGCGTAAAAAAGCCCGCTGGTGCGGGCTGGGGTGTGGGGCGAAATCGTGCCGCAGTGGTCAAAGTGCGGTTTCGCTGGACACTGGGGCCTCATTCAATTAAGGAGCGATCCATGAACCCAGCTATTTTTGAAACCGCACTGCGCAACTACCGCGAACAAGTGAAGACCGACAGCGGTCGGCGCATGACTCAGCAAGATCTAAATGAAAAGAACCTCACTCCTGAGCACGAGAAGGCGGCGCGTCAGGCACTCCTGGAATGGCGCGAGAAGTCATGAGGCTTACTGTTGTTGCCTGGTAGTCATCGGCACAAGACCGCTCCATGGACTCGCACGATGTGCGCCGGAGCGGATCTGGCGATCCACGGCGATCCGCGCTCGGTTGCTGCGGTAGTAGCTGGCGCGGCGGGCGACGATATGTTTCTGTCCGAACTCTGGACGCCTCGTATCTGGCCCAGGGCCCGCTGCATAGATCGGTGTCTCGCGCCCCTGCACGCCCACTTGCGCGCGGTACTTGACGATGCGAAAGAACTTGCCCGGGTGGTTCGCGCGAGCGGTCGTAAGACAGGCGTTCACGCGATTGCGCGTCATGCCCAAGTGCTCCACCAGCTCGGGTACGCTCATCGGCCCGCATTCCTCCAGCGCTGCGGTTATGGCGTCGCGGGTTGTTGGCGGGACTGGCATCAGGCAGCCTCTGCCATTTCCGTCGCGGCCTCCATGGCGCGGGCGGCGATGGCCCGGCACAGCGCCGGGAACTGCGCGGCAGGGAAGTGCACAGTCCCGCGCACCTTGGTGGCCGTGAAGCCCAGCGCCTCAATTCCAGCGGCGTCCAGCTTGATAGGCGACAGCCTGGCGTTGATCTGGCCCAGGGTGATTGTGTCGTCCGGGTCGATCTCGGGCGCTGCGGCTGCGCTGGCCTGCGCGGCGTCGATGGCCTGGCGGGCGTCGAGCCCGGCAACGGCCTCGGCGCACTGCTCTGCGACCAGGCCGCTCAGGTCTGCGGCCACGGGTGCCGCGATCTTGTTCTGCTGGACAGCCCGGGCGATGGAGGCCTGGGCGTCGCGGGCTTCGGCTTCCAGCTTCTCTCGGGCCTCACGGTCAGCGCGCTCCTGCTCCTCTTTTCGGATGCGTTCGCGCTCTGCCTCCTGGCGCTGCTGTTCGGTTGCCACGCGGTTGGTGATGATCGCAGCCAGGTCGTCGGTGGCCTTGAGTACCAGGGCGGCGGCATCGTGCACCACCATCCCGCTGGCCTGCAGCGTCTTGACGTTGGCATGGATGCGGTTGGCGATTTCGCTGGCGGCGATCTTGGCGCGGGCCAGTTCGTCGTTCACGGCGCCGCGCAGGCTGTCCAGGGTGCGCTTGCCCTTGACGGCCCCGGCGAAGTCGGCGGGCACCTTTGGCATGTAGTTGGCGGGCATGGCCGCATTCAGCTGGTCGATGTGTTCGCGCAGGGCGGCGATGCCACCGGCCACGATTTCACCGCGAATCTGCTCCTTGCGCGCGGCCACCAGCTTCTCGGTGGTCAGCCGCGTGGTGCGGGCCAGCTCCTTGAGGTCGCGCACTTGGCGACGCATGGCTTCAAAGTCCACCATTTCGCCCAGGGCTGCATCTTCGCCAGCGGTCAGCGCATCCTCTGCGCGCTTGAGCGCTTTGCAGGCGCTCTCGGCGTTGGCAAATTCTTGGTCGGTGTCGGGCTTCTCCGGGATGCGCTCAATGAAGGCGCGCAGCGCGGTGGCGAAGTCGGGCAGGTTGGACACCACGACCAGCTTGCCATCCAAGCGCATGGACACGGCTGGAAGGCTTTCCATGGCCTCGGCCACCACGGGCGCGGGCTTGGGCTCGGGCGGCACGTAGGCGGCCAGGTCTGCGGCGAACTGCTTCCACCCGGCGATCAGCTGCGCGCGCCGCTCGGGCTTGCTTTCGTACCACAGCGGGTGCGTGCCCTCTGGCGTGCCGTCGCTGGTGGTGAACAGGGCGCGCTGTGCGCCGCTGACCAGGAGCTGGTGCTCCAACTGCAGGTAGTAGTGCGGCTCCAGGTCGCCCGCCTGCACCTGCTGCACCAGGGACTGGTTCAGCAGCTTGTTCTCCCAGATCAGTTCGTCCAGTATGTCGATGCCGTCGAAGCTGGCCAGCAGGGGCATGCCTTCCACTTCGCGCGTGGCCACCACGGGGTAGAAATCGGTGCCTGCGATTTCTTCGGCAATGGGCCGGGCCAGCGCCTCGGCTTCGTGCCCGGCGTCAAAGATGCGCTGTTTGGCCGGGCTGACTTCTTCGGTCAGGCCGGTGGCCTTCTGGCGCAGCAGCTCGTCTCGGGTGGTGTACTTGGACAGGCCCAGCGCGGCAGCGGCTTCGGATGCGCACAGGTGACGGGCGCGGGCGGCGTGCCAGGCTGCAGATCCTTGGGGTGCGCCTTCGAGAACTTGGTACATGGTTTTTCCTTCAAATACGGCATCAGCGCTTAACTGATAAGCGCTGTAAGCTATTAAATGTGTAGCGTTATGCGGCTTCCAGCGCGAACTGGCGTTGCTCGAAAAGCTCTGTCAACTGGGCGCGCGCGGCGGGGTCGGCCACTTCGCCAATCAGATCGGCGGCGATGTAGAGGGCGTCCAGGTCGCTGGCGCTGTTGATGCGCTCGGTCACTGTGCTGGCCGTCCAGCGGCTTGGTTCTGCGGCTGCTGCCTCACCCTTTGGCTGCACGTCTGTCACCGGCGGCTCGATCGGCGCACGGATGGCGGCCTCCTGCTCGGGCGTCAGCGTGCCCTTTGTACCGGCCTTGGCAATCACCGCGTCAGCTGTGGCCTTGCCTGCTGCGATGGCGGCGCGCCAGGAAGGCAGGTTCTTGGTGAACTGGTCTTCGGTGTATGGCTGCAGCTCGGTCGCGCGCACCTCACCGGTTGCGGGGTCGATATTCCCGGTGGTGCGCGGCACGGACTGCTTGCCGCCCTCGGTCACGGTGCCGTCTGCATCCACGCTGAAAACATCGTGCATTTCCTCGGCGGTTGGCAGGCCCATCAGCAGCTCGGGGGCATAGATCCGGCCAAAGAATGCCGCGCTTCGATAGCGCATCATCAGATCTGGCATGGACTTCCACTTGCTGCCGTTCTTCCCGAACCAGCCTTCATTGACCGCCATTTCCATGGTCACGGGCGCAGATTCCAAGCGCTCGCCCGTGGCCTTCTCGATGGCCCAGGCCACGCAGCGCGCGTTTTTGATGCACACCTTGTGCTTTTTCTCGACCTTCTTGCGGTCCTCCCACTCAAAGGTGGAGTAGGTGGCGTCGATTTCGTCCAGCCACTGCAGGTCGAAGCGCAGCGGGCTGAACTTGCCGCAGTTGTTGATGGCCGCGATGATGAACTGGCTCGACCAGCTTGGGCGCCCCTCGATGATGTGCAGGTTCTGCATGATCATCAGCGGGTTGGCGTTCATGCGCTGGCTCATGTCCAGGGCGATCATGCAGTTGGAGATTGCGGCAGGGTTGGGCTCGACCGTGGCGCGGTCGCCGTAGCCCTTGGTGACCATGGCCTGATAGGCAGTTGGCACCATCGTGCTGGCGGCGAACATCTTTGCTGTTCGCTGCATGAATTCAAAGCTCTGCAGGTCATTGAATCCCATGGTGACCGTGATGGCGGTCTTCTCGGTCTGTGTCAGTGCATTCATGTGAGCCTCATTTGGTGGTTGTCGTAAATCGTCTTTACCGGGCGTTTCAGCCCGTTGCTCTGCCCCACATGCCACGAACCGCAGAGCGTGCAGCGGTATGGCGCAAGGGGGTTTTCTGTGCGCCTGCGTGCGCGCTTTGCTGATTCCGTGGCGGTCTTGAGCGTGTGCACCACCTTGCCTGTTGGGCATTGCATGTCACCCCCGTTTAATAGCGCTCCAAGCGGCTGATATAGCCACGCGGCGCGGGTTGCAACTGCGGTAGAGGCGGTAGGTGGCCCAGGCTATGGCGATGCGGGTTTTCATTGCGCTGCTACCTCCACCGCGCCTGATTTCTTGCCACGGGTCGTAAAGCACTGCACGGTGCTTTCGTTGACCCACTCATAAGCAGACTGCGGCCCGCATGCGTACTGCGCTGCCGTGTCTCGTCTGCGCTGCTGCTCTGCTTCGCTCAGGCGCTGCTCAATTTCTTGAGCCTGCGCGTGCTCTGCGCTGTTGTCCGTCATGTCCAGGTGCTGGGCCGCGAAGAATGCGGCGAAGATTGCGGCCAGCAGCAGGCCAGTGCCGATATTTGGGCGGCTCATTGCATACTCCAGGATGGCACCGCCACAAGATTTCCGAAGTCATCCACCACTGCCATGACATGCCAGCGTTTTGCGCCCTGCATCCTCGCTAGTTCGCAATTTGCGGCAATGATTGCGTACAGCTCTGGCCGATCGCACATCAGGGGACTGTGGCGATAGATGCTGTGCGTTGGAGTAAAAGATGCGCCGCAGGTGTTGTCGTATGAGTGGGTCATGCTGTCTCCTTCTTTTGTTCGGCAAGGCTTCGCCCAGACTGCCGTTTGCAGCTGTTGCGGTTTTTTGATGGAATCAGGGTGCAGCGCTTATCTGGAAAGCGCTAGAAGCTATCTATTTGATAGCTCCCGCCATTCGCGTGTCGCGCTCATTGCCCATGCTTCGGCGAGGTCGTCAACAACATCTCGCGCTGCTGGATCATCGATCTGTGCAAGCATGCAAAGGGCCCGGTCGATTAGGTCGGGCTTCTCGTCTTGAAGCACATAAAGCGCCTCTGCAGTGTCACGCTTTGCCATTTTTTGCGGCGTATCAAGCGTGTGTTTTGGCCCCCATTGCAAGCCTTCTATAAAAGCCTCTTTCAGACGCTGGAAGACTCGCATTTCCTCTGCCTCTTCGGCCTCGGCAATGTCGGCGCAGGCGTTTTCGTAGCGCTCGGCGTCGGCGCATGGGTTTGCTGTGCAGTACATAAAATCCTCCAGGTGAAAAAAGCCCGACTAAGCGGGCTGTGGTGTTTTCTTCTTAGCGCCGTGTGCCGCTTCTGCAGCGGCAAACTCGCTGCCTAGAATTTCTTGTCCCGTGATTTGCTGAGCGGGGTCGCTAGTACAGAAGTACAAGCTGCCGCCTTGGGGAAACACTGTGTACCCGTGGAAAAACCCCCAAGAGAAGCCGAATGTTTTCAGCACCGGATCAATGTCGGCCACCTGATTCGGGTAGTCTTTCCATATCGCGTTCAGGTCCGCAAGCGCCTGTTTTGCATCAGGCGCCACCTTTGAGCGCGGTCGCTGGATACGGTTTTGGCGGTTAGGCTTTGTCCACTCCGGGCCAGTCATCGGAGGAGAAAATGAGAAGCCAGCAACGCGGCGTTGCGGCCCCGTTGTGTACCAAGCCTTTGCGCGCCCTGGTGCCAGCCGCTCAGCAAATGCACGGCCCGCTGCGGTCATGGCGTCATCGTCTCTTAAAAACTGCTCCAATGCAGCAAGAGCAGCGGGGTCTGTGATCTTGAAATAGCGCATTGCTGTCTCCATGAAAAAAGCCCCGCATTGCAGGGCTGTGTGTGTTTATCTGCTGCCAGATAAAGTTGAATAGTTGATAGCCAGCGCGTACCGAGGCAGAGGCGCTGGGCAAATTGAAGATGGCGCCGCAGTTGCTGCGGACGGCAGAATCTCGAACCTCCGGGTTTCGGTGCACCTCCGCCCTTCCTGTTATCTGCCTTCACGTCGTTGGCCGCCCCGGGAACCCCCAGAGCATTGCGCCTCACCATCACATCGGCCTGCTGCATCCCCCGCACATCCGGTGCGTGGTCGCGCCCGGCAAATCGAGAGAAGGCTGTTGTGCGCGCGGCTTGATCGGAGCCGCGCCAACAGGCCGATGTGATGGCCCCGGCGCTTGGCCGGGACGGTTGTCAGATCAATTCAAGTTGCTCAACCACAGGACGCCCGACAAGCTCCGGTGCTTCGCCGTTGATCCAGCGCTCCCAGTCCTTGCGGTTGATGCGCAAGCCCTTGAACACCTGGGCGCCGCACTGGTGGCAGTGGCCGCGCTCATGTGGCTTGCCTGGCGAGAACACCGTCACGGCGCCGCCGCAGTCGATACAGGTCATGTGCTGCTCCTGTTGGCCCCAGCCTTGCACTGGGGAGGGGGTTACTGCGTGGCCTCGGCGAGCGCTGCACGTTTCTCAGCATCTGGTCCGCACCAGCCACGACCGCTGCATGTTTCGCACTCTTCCAGAAACGGCAAGTCATCCGAGCCGAGCTGGTGAGTTACCTTGCTATAGCGCGTGACGCGGCCTGCGCCGCCGCAGTCTGGGCACTCATGCGCGTCGTACTCGCGCCACTCAAACGGATGGCGCTTCCCGCATCCATTGCACTCAATGCCATCCGACATAAGCAGCGCGAAATTCACAGAACCGCAGTCGCATGTAAGCGCCTTGTGGTCAGCAAGGCTGTGCACTTGAGCAGTCATGTCGTTTTACTCGGTGTAGTACGCGACGTGGCACTCACCCAGCCGTGGGTGCTTGTAGTAAACGATGGTCATGTCGCCAACGGTCTTGGTTAGTTATACGACTCAAGGTGCGCGTCGATGTAGTCAAAAAGTGTTTCGTGTGGGGTGTGCCAGATCGTGTCGCAAATCGGCCCGTTTGGTTCTGTGTTCGCAACTTCTAGCGTCTTGCGAATGGCACTCAGGACAGCCAAGTCTTTGTCGCACCTTGCCGCTAGACCTTCCGCAATCCCGCGAAGCAAAGAGGCGTGGTGCTCGGACAAAATCAACCGCTGGCGTAGCTGGTCTGTCTCGTTGTTGGCCTTTTGTATCGCGCCGCGTTTTCGTGCTGAACTCATGTGTGTCCTCGTATAACGATATGTCGAAGTGGATGGCTTTCAGCCACCATTCACAACGGCGATATGTGAGCATGCTTCTCTCCTTGGTTGAAAACCACAGCCGACTCGTTGAATGGGCTCTGGTTTTGCCCCTGTCTCCAAGGGCTTGCAGGCATATCCCGGTGCTCCAATTCCGTCGAATTCGACAGTTTTGGCCGGTTCCTGCTGCGCGACTGGCCCGCGCTTTGCTGATGACTATCAAAGCACTCCCGGCCCCTGGTGTAGGGGCGGGGTGGGGTTAGATCGGTTTGAAGTGCCCGCCTGCATGGAACTTTGCGCAGTGCTCTGCCATTTGCTCCAGTGCGTAGTGGCACATGTCAGCCTCGGAACCGTCGCCTTCTTCAAAGTGGCCGAACTGTTCTCGCGCCAGTTCTCGGGCCTTCATCTTTGGCGGCATGAGTGCGGTTCCTAGAAGTTTCGTTTCGCCGTTTGGATGCACGCCAAATACTTGAACGTTGTCGTCCATGCTCTATCTCCTGGATTGCCCCGTGTGGATGTGGGAGTGGGTTAGATCGTGCATCCTTGGTGAAGCTTGCGCTTTGCGTTGAGGTACGCCTGATGAGCCTCGGCTGGAGAGCCGAAGGCTCCAAGATGTATGGATCGTCCATTTACTTTAATTTGCGCCTTCCAACGATCGCTAACCAGCCCGGCCTGCCTAATTGGGCTCACTCCAAGTAGCCCGGTTGAGCTGGTCTTGTGTGCGCGCCTTTGGTTTTGGCTGTTTTCGATCGGGCTGACTTCGCGCAGGTTTGAAAACCTGTTGTCATCGCGTTTCCCGTTGATGTGGTCGATCTGTTTATTTGGCAACCTTCCTGTGTGCAATAGCCATACTAGGTGGTGCGCCATGTAGTACTTTCGCCCGACGAAAACACGTATATAGCCTTTCACATTCTTGATCACCCCACGATCCGGTGTATGCGAATTTCTCCGGAATTGACCAGTTGATGGCTCGTAGCGGTATTTGGAAAGCAATGATTGCGTGTCCATGCGAACTCCCTTCAATACCAAAAAGACGGCGCGCGTTTTTTTGGTATTGCCCTTGTCACCAAGGGCTGTCATTTCTTTTCTTCGCCTGCTCAACATGCACCACCCGATGCACTAGCTTTCCGCGTCACACAGTGTTTCGACCCTCTGTGATGGTCCCGGCGTTGGGGCTCTCCCTTTGCCTGCTCCGCTTTGTTTGCGGCATGGGTGAATTGTCAGGCAAAACTAACAACACAGTCAAGCGATTATTTCAGGTAAAACTAACATTTTTTGCTACACTCCCCCCATGCCCATCCCGGGCGGGCAACAAAAAACCGCCTCAAGGGCGGTTGGTGGGTTGTTGCAACAGGCTTGGCTAGATCCATTTTTCCTGCGACTTGTCATAGACGCCGCTGGATGCGGCATTGGCCTTCACCAGGTTGATGCCGTGAATTGCATCCTGCCTGTTGATGTAGCCCTCGGCTCCAGTAGCAATGATCTTGTGGTTGTCGGAATTGAGGTTCCAGTACCACTGGCTGTTCTTGTCACTCTTGAAAAGGATGAAATACATGAGTTCCCTCAGTTTTGTTGGCGGGCGCGGTACCACTTTCATCATCGACGGCCCGGAAGTCGAGATACATCAGGAAGGGCGTCCGGCAGCGAGAGTCCTTCTTACTGACCTGCTTGAGTTTGCAGAGCATCATCCATTGCGCCACGCGCCTTCCGGTACTCCCTCACATCCACCAGCGTCTTGAAGCGGTGGTCTAAACTCATTCGGATTGCTTCGGCTCCAGTTCCGCGAGCGTTCCCTCCAACGTCTTGATGAGCCCCCTCACAGTCTCGGGCGGCATTTCCACCCATGCGGTCGTGACCGGCATATCTCCAGCCGCCTTGGCTCTGTGCCTCAATCCGATGAGCGGCTTGCCGTCCACCAGGCGAGTGCGAACGTCGGTATATTGGAGGCGTAGCGTGGTGGTCATAGTGCTCCTTTTATCTGGTATTTCCGCCATTCCCACGGAGGGGTTTGCTCTCGATCTACCCACAGCCCGCGCTGCGCAGCTTGAGCCTCATCCTGCAGCCCCTGCAGGTGCTCATACCCCCGCCCGTACTTCACATAGAACCAGGCCAGCCCTGAGCGCACCTGCTCGGTGGCCACGTCCTGGCCCTGGCATTCCACGTCCGCCACGGTGCGCCCGTAGCGATCTCTTGATCGGGTTTTGATCGTGGCCTGTTGTTGGAAGCAGAGCTTGGCCAGGTTCTGGCGTGACACCTGGCCAAAGGGCTGTTTTCTCTCTGGGGCGTCGATGGCCGAGATTCGGATGGTGATTTGCTCGTAGGCGCCTGGCTCTCCGCACCGGGCCTTGATGGTGTCGCCGTCGCTGATGGCGACGACCAGGCAGAGCAGGGCGGAAAGCAATTCAGTGAACGTGCTGCATCAGCCTGCTTGCGGGCATGGCACGGGCCACCGAACCCAGGATGCTGATTTCGTTCATGGCTCGCTCACTGTCAACAAGGTCGTACACCACAAACAGCGGAGATAGATCTTCTGCAAATGGGCCGTTTTGGATGTCGCCCGCCTTTCGCATGGCGGCGCCCGTGGCCTGTGCGCTAGGGCCGATGATGTCAATCAAATCGGTGCCATGCTGCAGGTCAAAAGCGTAATCCGTGTTGGATGCCCCCCTGACATGGGGATTGCGCCGGTATGCGGCGGCCGGGTTGCGCGCAATGATGTAGGGCTCAAGCTCTGCCAACATGTCGATTGTTTGAGGCTGGGCCTGCAGGTGCTCGCTAGCCCATGCCGACAAGGCCAAAAGACCGGTGATGGCCATCGCAAATCCGTTGGCTGCATGGGCTGCCTGCGCCAAGATGAACACCTCTCCCTGTTTTCCAATGGCCATCCGGTGCTTCTGCATCAGGTCGCGCAGTGCCGCCAGTCGTGCGGCCTGCCACACCTCCAACCCCATGCCGCCGAGTTGGAGCAGGGTGTCTGCGTTGTCGCTAATCTTCAGCATTCCATCGCCTGCTGTGGTGATGTAGAGATTGATAGCGCTGCCGTCGGGCAGGCTGAACGGAGTGCCTATTTCAAGGCACGGCCCACCGTCCAGCGCCTTGAGCGTCTGGCAGTCGTAGCGGGTGAGCGCTTGCGCCCATTCACAGTTCAGCATGGCAATTCGGGTCAATAATTTCAAAGGGCTGCACGGAAATTCTGTTGAAAAACCATTGCAGAGCGCCTGTCCAATTCTCGCAGTCTACGCCCGAATCGGTGACGGGAGTAGGTTCTGTTTCGTCCACATGTTCATGCGGACCGTAGATTGGCTTTGGGCCGTTGTGGGTGCGCTTCCCGCGCGGTGCCACTTCAAGCTGGTACACACGAACGCGCTTTTTTTGGTGCAGCCGCATGATGCTGAAAAGGAATAAGCAGCGGGCGGTGTCCACGGGCGCTTTGATCTCGATTTGTAATGTGTACCCAGGCAGGGTAATGCCTTGAGCATCGGTCAACTCAGCAACGCCTACCAGGTGTCCTGCATGATTGCTGCGAGGCTTGAGCCCAGACCAGCGCAAGGCTTGCTTGGGTATGTCGATCATGCGCTAGACACCATCCCTCTCTCCTATGGTTGCCAGGTGTCAGATAAGACCACCCAGCGATGCATCTACTACCACGCCGCACCATTCGTCGCCAGGCTGCAGAGGCAAATACTTCATGTCTTTGGGCCAGTCGGGATTGATGGCTTCAAGGTATTTTTCTCCGTCGATCAGCACGTAGCGCTTGAACGTCGCTTCAAGTGTGGAATTGCGGCGTACCACCACATAATTCCCCGGAACAGGGTCAAGGTGTGGGTTTACGTGCAGCACCATGCCTTCTGCAAAGCTTGGCTTGCCAGTCGGGTTTTCCATGGACTTGCCTTCGACCCGCAGCATGTAGCCGCATTTCCCCAAGTTCTTGGTGGAAGGTAGCCATTCATCGGCCTGCCCTGGCTGGAAGTGGTCGCACAGCTCCGTCCATGCGCCTGCCTGCACTTTCGAGATAAGTGGGTAGGTGCCTTTTATGTCGGGGCCGGTGGATGTGTTGGCATGGGTGGCAGTTTCCCCAGAACCCGGGAGCATGGGGCCTTCGCCTGTGGAGAGCCAATGCGCGCTCACCCCCAGGTAGTACGCCGCAGTGGTCAGGTACTTCCCATCAATGCTGTCAGTCTTGCCGTTGACCCACGCATTTACAGACGCACGCGAGATTCCGCACGCCTTCGCCAAGCCCGACTGAGACAAGTCGGACCCATTGGCAAGCGCTGCGCGAATTCTGTCCGATAGGGCCATGAGGCAATCCTAACAACAATGCTGTAAACGATACTTGACTGTTACGTTAGTTTTGCCTGACAATTACGGCCATGAACCCACACGCAACCAAAATCATCGAGGCGCTGGGCGACACCGCCGAGGTGGCGCGCCTGTTCGATGTGCGCATGCCATCGGTCAGCGACTGGAAAAAGCACGGCATCCCCCGGGCGCGAATGATGTACCTCAAGGTGGCGCATGCGCAGGCGCTGGATGGCGTTGACCCGGACGCAGCCACCGCCCCTGTGCGCGGCGAAGCCCAGGAGGTTATCCATGGCTAATCCATATCGATGGGGCGACGTGACTCCACCGAGCGTGCGGTATCTGCGCGAGCTGCGGTTGAACCGTGGCTTCAAGAGCCAAGTTCCACCGGCTTGGGCGGCTACTTCGCCACTTGGCCCTGCTCGATCTTTTGAACCGCTTCCTGAATTGCTTCGTAGCTTTGAAGAAGGGCTTGGGCAATCGCACTCGTTCCAGGCTTCGTGTTCTGGTGGTTCGTCTGTATGAGCCCAGACGCGATGACTGCAGCTAGCTGCAGGTGTTCTTTGTTGACTTCTTTCATGTCCGCCCCTTTCGGTTTTGGCTGTGTAGGAGCTGCCAATGTAAGCCGGGAGAGGGCGGGCACCAATCAGGGGATACGCATCCATGAATGACGACTCGCTTGTTGCACACGTTGCTGACATCCCACTAGCCATCGCTGACTCTGCTTTTCACGCTTGCCTGCGCAATACAGCTGTCAATGGCGAGTTGATCGCCAACTTCAAGCGTCTTACGGGGTTCGATCAGATCGACCACCGCTTCGCGCGCGAATTCGTCGGGTTCGTACATGAGTACGTCTATATGCGACTGGATGAGCAAAGCATTTCGGCCATGCGAACCACAGCCAACTGACACAAGGACATCAACAGCATGAACCAGAACGACGACCAGGCGCCCATGTTCGCAAGGAGCGCACATACCCCGAGAAACGACAAGGCAGAGCTGCGCATGATGGTTCCTGTCCGGCTGATGGCCATCTTCGATGCTGTGAGCTTGGCTCGCAACCAGGAACGCTTCGAGTTGGTGCTGGAAGAGTTGAGTAAGAGTGCTGATCGTTGGGAACATGAAGCGACTTTGATCCATCGTGTCACGCGTGGCAATCCATCGCTATCGGACACCAATGGAGAGCAGCGCCATGGCTGAAACCATGCCGAACGCCTTTCAGTCCGTGCGCCCCCGCGGCGCCGATGCTCCAGCAAAACTGCCTGTGCAGCGCAAGACAGCCAAGCCCATCACAACCAAAGGCACCACCCGCGTGATGAATGCCCGCGGCGTGTTGCAGGCCAATCTTGCGCCCGATCCGAGCCGTTCGATCTCTATCGAGAGCAGGGAGCAGGCCCAGGCCAGCAACAGCAAGACGCGGCGCATCAGCAAGGCGGGGACGAAGTAGGCGCATGAGCTATGAAGCCGTGAGCTGGGCAATGGCGCAGCAGGTTGGCAAGTCATCAACGAAGTTCGTTCTGGTGGCCATGGCCGAGTGCGTCAACGGCAAAGACACCGACATGCTGTGCTTCCCGTCTGTTCAGGCGCTCAGCAGCATGACCGAACAGGACCGCAAGACGGTCATGGACAACCTCCAGCGTTTGCGCGAAATGGGGTTCATTGAGGACACCGGAGCGCGTCGCGGCATCACGGGGCAGGTTCCTGTGTACCGCCTTAAGAGTCCCGAAAACGGCACTGTTAAGGCAGACCAAACCAAGCCATCGATCAAGCCCAACAGTACCGAAATTCCTCCCTCAAACAGTACCGAAAGCGGCACCGGTACCGAAAACGGAACAGTCCCGTTTTTCCCTCCTAACAGTACCGAAATTCCCACGAAACAGTCCCGTTTTTCCCTCCAAACAGTACCGAAAACGGGACACGGAACCAGGAAGGAACAAGGAAAGGAACAAGGAAGGAACAAGGAACAGAGCGCGTGCACGTCCATGCCCGGTGTTCCTGCCCAACTGTTCTCGGACTACATGACCGTGCGGAAAGCGAAGAAGGCCGGGGCACTGACGACCACCGCTATCAACGGGTTGATCCGTGAGGCGGAGAAGGCGGGAAAGACCCTGGAGGAGGCCGTGACGATTTGCTGCGAAAGGGGGTGGCAATCGCTGAAGGCTGACTGGCTGATCGACCGGTCGGCTGCTGGAAGGGCGCCCCAGACACACACCAAGCCGAACCGCCACAGCGGCTTCGATCTTCTCGACTACACAACCGGAGTGAACCAGGATGGAAGCTTTGTTTGACAAGCTCAACGCGCGGAGCATCGACTACAACCGCGTGATGGGGCGCCCCATGTCGGCTATCGGCAAGGTGCAGTTCTCCTGCCCTCGCCATGGCGAGTACATGGCCACCGGCACCCGACTGGCCAGCCGCGACATCTGGACATCCTGCCCAGGCTGCAAGCAGGACCGCGAGAACCAAGAGGCGGCAGAAAAGGCAAAGCTGGCGGCACGGCTGGAGGCTCAGGCCAAGTCGGTACGCCTGCAGCAGGCCGCAATCCCGCAGCGCTTCATCGACCGCACCTTGGAAACGTTCAAGGCCACCACGCCGGAGCAGCAGCGCGCTTTCGGTATCGCCACTGAGTTCGCTTCCAACTTCGAGCACCACTACAAAAAGGGCTCCTGGCTGGTGTTCTCTGGCCTCCCTGGCACTGGCAAGAGCCATCTGGCAGCGGGCATCCTGCAGGCCATCATGCCGGCCTACGTGGGCCGGTATTTCACCTGTATGGAGGTGATCCAGCACATCCGCTCGACGTGGCGCAAGGACTCCGAGGCCAGCGAGTTGGATCTGTTGACCGAGTTCGGCCAAGCTCCCCTGCTGGTCATTGACGAGATTGGCATGCAGTACGGAACCGAGAGCGAGCAGAACCACCTGTTCGACGTGCTGGACCGCCGCTACCGCGACATGATGCCGACCATCCTGCTGACCAACCAGAACAAGGATGGCTTCCGGCAGTACGTGGGCGATCGCATCTATGACCGCATGACCGAGTGCGCGCGCTGGGTGCCTTTTCCATGGGAGAGCTATCGGCCGATCGCTCGCAAGGAGATCGCTGAATGACCCGCGCCGAAGCCCTCCGCAAGCTCCTGGCCATCGGCGCCCTGTGCCGCCAGGAGATTGAGAACGTCATGGGTGGCGAGCCCGCCGAGGTGGCCGGCGCCATCAGCACCCTCCGTGCCAGCGGCGAGATCATCTATGTCCGTGACGGTCGTCAGCAGACGTTTTACCGCCTGACTGATGATTCTCGCGCCAGGGCGTTCGGAGGATCGCATGCATGACATGCGCAACATGCCTCCACTGGTCGCCAAAAAAATCGGGGCAAATCGCGAAGCACGGTTTTGCAATCTGCGCCATCGGCCCTGTATGGAAATTTCTGGCGCCGCAGCACACATGCAAGAAGCACAAGCCAGCAGAGGAATCTGTCGTATCGGCTCGCGTGGCGTGGCTGTCATCGCCCGCACCGCGCAAGAGTGGGGAGTGACAGAGTGAACATCATCATGGGCATCGACCCCGGCACAAATACAGGCGTTGCCATCTTCATCGGCGGCAAGCTTACTCACCTGTACACCATCGAACCGGTAGAAATTGCAGACCGCATCGAAGCCGTGCGTCCGAGCCGCGTTGTGCTTGAAGACTCGCGCCTGCAGTCGTTTGTGTGGACAACATCCACCAGCAAGCCAGCCGCAGCAAAGATGGCGCGCAACATCGGAGAAGTTGACGCCTGGTGCAAATTGATTGTGGCTGTGTGCGAAAAGCTGGACATCCCAGCGCACAGCGTCAGCCCGCTGGGCAAGGGCTGCAAGATGGCCGCAGACCAGTTCAAGCGCATTACAGGGTGGGATAAGCCCAGCAATCAGCACGAGCGAGACGCTGCGATGGTGTCGTGGTTGTACAGGGGTGCCCATGTCTGAGTGCCTTGTCCTGCGACTGCACAACGCCCAACAGGGCCACGGCGCCATTCAACAGGCATGGGCGCATGCCAAGGGGTGGCTCCTGGCCGGTGGGCAGCGCCTGGTGCTGGAGATCAAGCCAGAGACGCGCAGCGACAAGCAGAACCGCCTGTTGCACGCCATGCTGGGCGACATCGCTGCACAAGTGGAGTGGGCTGGCGCGAAGCGAGACGCTGAAGTCTGGAAGCGCCTGCTGGTTGCCGCGTGGTGCCGCGCGCGCCGGGAGCAGGTGGAGCTTCTGCCCGCATTGGATGGGCATGGCGTGGACATCGTTTTCCGGCGCACCAGCCAGCTCACGCGCGGGGAGTGCGCAGAGCTGTGCGACTTCATCGGATCCTGGTGTTCGGAGAACGGCGTGGAGCTGCGCGAGGCCCGCCAGTGGGTGGATGCAGAGACTGGGGAGGTGCTCCATGCGTAGCAAGAACAAGCCCGCACCCACCGCTGCAGAGCGCCGCCATATCGAGCGTGTCGCTGCACTTCCGTGCGTCGTGTGCGATGCTCCGGGCCCGAGCGAGGTACACGAGCCTGAGCAGGGCCTATGGTTCGCCTCTATGCCTCTCTGCGCCGCCTGCCACCGCGGATCGGATGGCTGGCACGGCACCCGCCTGCGCTGGACGCTGCGCAGGATCAACGAGCTGCAGGCCATCAACAAGACGGTGGGTGCGTTGAGCCCATAGAAAAAGAAAAGCCCGCACAAGGCGGGCCTTCCGGTCGATGCGACCTGAGCAATCGCATTATACCGGAGGCCACATGAGCGACAAGATGACTCTGACCGAAAAGCGCAGCAGCAGGGTTGTGGTGCTGGAAGCTATCCACGCTCTGCATGAGCAAGAGATGGAGATCAATAGCGCGGCGATTGTGCGTCATACCGGCCTAAAGACGGTGACAGTGAGTGACTGCATAAAAGAGCTAAAAGAGCGGGAGGAAATTTGGTCACCGTCGCGCGGCGTCTACATCCCGCGCCAGCGGCACGAGCCAAGTGAGGCCGTAAGCCTTACGGCGATGCCATCGGGCCATGTAAAGTTAGAGAAGGGCGACATGGTCATGGAATTCACGCCGCACGAGTGGCGGTTGCAGGTCGCGCCATTTGCCGCTGGCGCATCCGCGCAGACTGCAGTGATTGAGAGCACGCACCACACACTACAACTCTTAGAGCAAGTCCGCAAGCTGCAGCGCAAGGTGGACGGACTGCAAGCTGTCATCGCGACAAACCCAGCTCAAATGCAGCTGCTGGAGGCTTCTGTGTGACGAGCGACCCAGAGCAACGGACTGGCTTGCGCCATCAATGCCCCCTGTAGGGTTCGACACCAAAGTTGATGCCCGGAACACTTCGGGGCATGGCATCACAAAAGCCGGGCACGCCGCCCGCAACACCCACAAAAAAGCCTGCGCCACGCAACAATGGCGCAGGCGCAGCCACGCCAGAAAAGCGAAAGCGCATTGACTGGGAGGCCGTTGAACGCGACTACCGCACGGGCCATTTCACCCTGCGCGAGCTGGAAGCGAAACACGGTGTTTCATTCGCCCAGATCAGCCGTAAAGCCAAGGAACTCCAGTGGTCCAAGGATTTGCGGGAGGTCATCAAGCAGGCCACCGATGCCGCGTTGTTGCGCGAAACCGTAACGGATGCGCAAAAAGATGCAACAGAGACGGTTCTTGTTGCGGCCGAGATCAACAAGCAGGTGATCCTCGGGCACCGCGCCGGGCTGCGTTCCATCGCTGATGTGAAGCATGCACTGCTGGGTCAGATTGCCCAGGCGGCTGAAATGTTGCCCGATCTGGCTGAGGTGATCGAGATGGTGCGCATGCCCGATGAAAACGGCATCGACCGCGCTAACGATGCTTTGCGTAAAGCCATGAGCCGTTCCGCGCTGGTGGATGACCTCAAGAAGCTTGCCGACGTGGATGAAAAGGTGCGCAAGGGGGAGCGGGAAGCCTTTGGGCTGGATGACGACCCGGCAGACAAGCAGGAGCAGCAAGGGCCGAAGATGACCGACGCCCAGCTTGCGCTGAGGATCACAAACCTCATGTCGCGCGCGAAGGTCGCTAAATGAGCGGGCTTGTCACTCACGCCGACTATCTGGAGCACATCAAGACGCTGCCAGAGGATGAGCGCGAGGCACTCATTGCGCTGGTGACTTCAAATGGTGTGCCGCTGTGGGAGCCGCAGCCAGGCCCTCAGACGATGGCGTACAACAGCCAGGCCGACATTGTTTTTTACGGCGGCGCTGCTGGAGGTGGAAAGACTGACCTGCTGCTCGGCGTGGCCATCACAGCACAAGAGCACAGCATCATCTTTCGGCGCGAGGCGGTGCAACTCATCGGTATTGAAGAGCGCAACACGCAGATTCTCGGATCTCGCACTGGCTACAACAGCCAAACCGGAGTTTGGAGATTGCCGGGCAACAAGGTGCTGGAGCTTGGCAGTGTCAAAGAGCCTGGAGACTGGATTAAGTACCAAGGCAGGCCACACGACGCCAAATTGTTTGACGAGATATGTCACTTCACCGAAGGGCAATTTCGCACTCTCATCGGCTGGCTGCGCACCGACAACCCCGACATTCGCCAGCGCGTGATAGCGGCCGGCAATCCACCCACGAGCGCAGAGGGCGAATGGGTGAAACGCTTTTGGGGAGCTTGGCTCGACCCACAGCACCCGAACCCAGCAAAGCCCGGAGAGCTTCGTTGGTATGTGACGAACGAGAAGGGCGAGGACCAAGAGGTGCCAGACGGCACGCCTGTGATGGTCGGCAATGACCTGATGCAGCCCAAGAGCCGCACATTCATACCGTCCAGCGTGGACGACAACCTGTTTCTGTCCAGCACCGGCTACAAGGCCACGCTGCAATCCCTACCAGAGCCACTTCGCTCCCAGATGCTGCGCGGCGATTTCAATGCGGGCGTGACTGACCCGGTGTGGCAGCTCATCCCCACCGAGTGGGTGAAGGCCGCCCAGGCACGCTGGAAGGACCGCGACGCCAAGGGACTCATGACCGCTATCGGCTTCGATCCTTCCCGTGGTGGCCAGGACAAGTCGTCGGCCGCCCGTCGGCATGGCCAGTGGTTCGACAAGATCGTGACGGCACCTGGCGTGGTGACCAAGGACGGCCCCACTGCTGCAGGTTTCATCGCTCCTTTGATCCGCGACGGCGCGGTGGTGTGCATCGACTCCATCGGCATCGGCTCCAGCGCCCTGGACTTCGTCAAGGGCTTGGGCCTTCATGTCCACTCGGTGGTGGGCTCCGAGGGCAGCGCTCTGATGGACAAGTCCGGCCAGATGAAATTCCGCAACAAGCGGGCCGAGATGTACTGGCTGCTGCGCGAAGCCCTGGACCCAACGAACCCTGACCCCATCGCGCTCCCGCCCGACCAGGAACTGCTGGGCGACCTCACAGCTCCCCGCTACAAGGTCGTGACCATGGGCAAGGGCGCCGCCATCCAGATCAGCAGCAAGGACGACATCCGCCTGGTGCTGGGCCGTAGCCCGGACAAGGGCGACTCCGTGGCCATGACCTTCGCGGCCGACATTCCCCGCCCGCAGCGCGCGCCGCGCAAGAAGAGCTGGCGCGATCGCCTGGCCACCCGGGCCCGAACCAACGGATCGGCGCAAGCCGCATGAGCACCATGGCATACGACGACGCAGCACGCGAGAACTGGGCCCGCTACCTCTACGGCAAGGACCGTGGTCACATCGAATACACCGAGCAGGCCGCCCGGTGCGAGGGCATGTACCTGGGTGGCGGCGAGCAATGGTCCGAGGGCGACAAGGCGATCCTGGCAGATCAGGGGCGCCCGGCCTACGAGTTCAACGAGATCTTGCCCAGCACAAACAGTGCCATCGGGTACCAGATCCACAACCGCATGGACATTGCGTTCAAGCCACGGGGCGAGAAGGGTGACCTGGCCGTGGCCACCATCCTGTCCAAGGTTGTGAAGCAGGTCCTGGACGCCACCCAGTTCCATTGGGTCGAGACGCAGGTTTTCAGCGACGGCTTGATCGAACAGCGCGGGTATTTCGATGTCCGCATGAACTTCGACAACAACATCAAGGGCGAGATCGAGATCCACGTCGATGACCCGCGTGACGTGATTCCGGACCCCGACGCCAAGAGCTACGACCCGGACAAGTGGGGTGACGTCACCAAGAGCCGCTGGCTCACGCTGGACGAGATCGAGCAGTTCTATGGCCCCGATGCCCGCGTGAAGGCCGAGGCTTCGAACGATGAGGGGCACGACTTTGGTGACCTGGACGACGAGGCGCAGCGCAACAAGTTCGGGCGCCATGATCGGCTCGGCCTGTATGACGCCTACAGTGCGCACGACGATGGGCTCAAGCGCTTCCGCGTGATCGACCGGCAGCGTTTCGTGTACGAGAAGACCCCTTGCGTCGTTTTCCCTGACTCTGGCGAAGTCCAGATCGAGGCCGGGCTGTCGAAGGAGTCGATTGCCGACGCCATGAACCATGGCGCAGTGCGTTCCACCAGGATGCGCCGCCGCGTGAAGTGGACTGTCAGCACCTATTCCACGGTGCTGCACGACGACTACAGCCCCTACGAGCACTTCACCACGGTGCCGTTTTTCGCCTACTTCCGGCGTGGCAAGACCCGGGGGATGATCGACAACGCCATCGGGCCGCAGGAAGCCCTGAACAAGGCCGTCAGTCAGTACATCCACATCGTCAACACCAGTGCGAACAGCGGGTGGATGGTCGAAGAGGATTCGCTCACCAACATCACGACCGAGGATCTGGAAGGCCTAGGCGCCCGCACGGGTCTGGTGCTGGAGTACAAGAAGAACAGCACCTCCCCGGAGAAGATCACTCCAAACCCAGTCCCTACCGGTGTCGATCGGATCATCGACCGGGCCACCCAGGCGCTGAAGGATGTGACCGTGCCCGAGGCGATGCGCGGGCAGCAGGGCCCAGAGGTCTCCGGCATCGCCATCCAGGCCAAGCAGTTCGCCAGCCAGCAGCAGTTGGCTGTGCCGCTGGACAACCTGGCGTTCACCCGCTCACTGCTGGGCAAGCGCATCCTGAAGCTGGTGCAGCGCTACTACGACAGCCACCGGGTGTTCCGCATCACGGAGACCGACCCGAACACGGGCAAGGAAGTCGAGCAGGTGCTGGAGATCAACAAGTTCGACCCGGACACGAACAGCTACCTATATGACGTGACCGTGGGCGACTACGACGTTGTGATCACTGAGCAGCCGATGCAGGTCACCTTCGAGAACAGCCAGTTCCAACAGGCGCTGGAGATGCGCAAGGCAGGAATCGCCATCCCTGATCCGGCCGTCATTCGCTATTCGGCACTGGCCGACAAGCACGAGATCCTGGCTGGCATGCAGGGCACCAAGCCACCGGAGGACCCGACTTTGCAGGCCAAGGCCAAGCTGATCGAGGCCCAGGCACGCAAGACCGATGCGGAAACCGTCCATGTGCAGTCGAAGACGGTGAACGAGGACGTGACGGCCATGTACAGCGCCACCCAGGCGGCCCAGGTGCTGATGACGGTGCCTGGCGCCTCCGGCGTGGCGGACGGCCTGCTGCGCTCTGCAGCCTTCCATGACAAGGATGCGGCACCCATCGTTCCGGCTGCGCCTGTCATCGCAGCCCCCGCAGCGGAGATCCCGCCCAACACCGATCCGCTGACGCCCGTCAGCCCAGCGCGCGGCCTGAACGCCGGCATCGAAACACTCGCAGCAGACGGCCTGCGCACTGAAGCATGACCACCACAAGGAGAACCATGACCACCGATACCCCACCAGCAGTAAGCGAGGATGACGGCCTGGTGCTGTCGATCGCGCGTGTCGCGCACGAGGTCTGCGGCGCCCTGGCAGTTGCCCAAGGCGACTACACCACCAAGCCGTGGGAATCCCTTCCTCAGGCCGAGCAGAAGGTGCTGCGCGCCCGCGTCACCGGCTTCCTGAACAACCCAGGCATGCACCCCACGGCCGACCTCGGCCCGGCCGTGGCCACGCTTTCCGCAAGCGACCGGGCCAAGGCGTATGTCTTTCACGGCGTGGTGCACGCCATTGCGCGCGAACAGAGCCGCACCTGAATCAGTTTCCAACCACAGAGGACCACACCATGAACATGCTCTTGAAGAAGCTCTTGTCCCGCTACATGAGCCCGGCAGGCGATGACGGCACCGACACCGGCGGCACCGAAACGGGCGGCGAGGGCCGCGCAGAGGACCGTGGCGATGACTTCATCCCCACAAGCGATGGCGCTACGGATGCCGCCGACCAAGGCCAGGCGGATGGTGCTGATGGAACCGGAACGGGGGATGGCACTGGAGCGGATGACGCTGGCCAGGGCGGCGCGGAAGGTGCGGAGGGCTCCGAAGACGAACGGGCCCAGCGCAGCCCGGGCATCCCGAAGGCGCGCTTCAACGAGGTCAACGAGCGCAAAAAGGCGCTGGAAACCGAGAACGAGCAGCTGAAGCGCGAGCTGGCCGAGGCGCGTGCTGCGGGTGCGGCACAGCCTTCTGTTCCAGCTGTTGCGCAGACTGCGACCACGACCCAGCTCGAGGCAGCGGTTTTTGACGTGGACGCCAAGGAGCATGAATACGCCACGGCGCTGATCGAGGGCGACACCGCCAGGGCGGCCAAGATCCGCGGGGAAATCAACTCCCACCTGGTTGAGCAGGCCACCCAGCAGGCCGAGGGCAACATTGCACGGCGCAGCGCGGCGCAGCTGCTGCAGGACGAGGTGAAAGCGACGCTGAGCGCCCATTCCTGGCTGGATACGCCCGAGGGGGCCGATGCCTTGGACCTGATCGTGGCTGCCCGCGATCGCGCGATCGCTCAAGGTGTCGCGCCCCACCTGGCCCTTCGCGGCGCTGTGTCGAAGATTGCACCACGTTTCAAGCCTGTCGGAGACGGCGATACCCCCAATAGGGTCTTGCCCGGCGCCGCCAAGGACGGTGACACTCGCTCCAGTGAAGCAGTAAAGCGCGGTGCGGCCGATGCGACGGCCCAGCCTCCCGTGATGCAGGTCGGGATTGGCAACCGCGCCACGCCTTCAGCGCGAGTGGACGTAGGCGCCATGGATGACGAGCAGTTCGCTGCCCTGTCGCCCGCCGAGAAGTCCCGCCTGCGCGGCGACTGAACTTCATTCCGGCCAGAGCTCACCCGCCTGGCCGGACTTCCCCCAGGGTGCACGCGTCCATAGGGCAGGACGGTAAACAGCTCGGCGCCTTGACCGCCCCCCCAAGTCATGTTTCCCGCATTGGCAGCGCACGCCTGAAGTCCGTAACCAATTCAAGGAGCATGACATGCTGACCAATTTCGCGGCACTGACGCCGAAGCAAAAGCTGGTCTGGTCGCGCGACGTGTGGCAGGCCGCACGCGACCAGATGTTCATCAAGCGATTCCTGGGCACGAGCGAAAACTCGATGATCCAGCGCATCACCGAGCTGACCAAGACGGAAAAGGGCGACCAGTGCCTGATCCAGCTGGTGGCTGATCTGGTCGAGGACGGCGTGATCGGCGACAACGAGCGTGAAGGCAACGAGGAAGCCATGCAGGCGTTCTCGCAGATCATCACCCTCGACCTGATCACCCACAGCGTGCGCAACAAGGGCAAGCTTTCCGAACAGCGCACGACCATCAAGTTCCGCGAAAGCGCCAAGAGTCGGCTGTCCTACTGGCTGGCCAATCGCTGTGACCAGCTCAGTTTCCTGTCGATATCTGGTATCAGCTACGCCTTCCAGAACAACGGTGCACCTCGCGTGGGCTCTTCGTTCCCTGGCCTGGCCTTCGCTGCTGATGTCACCGCGCCTTCGGCCAAGCGCTCGCTGATGTGGGACGGCACCTCCCTGGCCGTGTCCAACACCGGCAGCATCACCAGCGCCTACGTGATCAGCTACAAGACCATCGTCGATCTGATCGCCTATGCCAAGGAGCACTACGTCAAGCCGCTGATGGAAGGCGGCAGGGAATACTACGTGTTCCTGCTGGCGCCCGGCTCGCTGGCCCAACTCAAGAAGGACCCGGACTACCAGCGCGCGGTGGTGGCCACGGCAA
>NZ_BAAGQN010000014.1:6895-117787 GCF_054783455.1 Simplicispira piscis | reverse complement strand
AGGGCGCTGCTTCTGGCTCCAAGTGGGGCGCTGGTGGCCTGGTGAACGGAACGCGTTCTGTGTTGTGCGGTGCGCAGGCCTTGGCCATGGCCGACATCGGCCCCGCCGAGTGGGACGAGAAGACGTTCCAGTACGGCAGCCAGCAGGGTATCAACATCGACAAGATGTTCGGCCTGCTCAAGCCCAAGTTCTATTCGATCTACGACAAGTCGGTCGAGGACTTCAGCACCGTCACATTGGATCACTACATCCAGTGACGCCTGCAGCGGGGCCGCTGGTCCCGCTGCGTTCTCTCTTCCGGCAGCGCTCCGCTAGCCATCGTTTTCCCCTGTTGTTGAAGGAACCATCATGACCATTACCAAGAAACCCGGCCGTCAGGAAGTCATCGCGGCAACGGCCGACTTCACCTTTGCCGATGTGACCAGCGGCACCTATGCGGGCGCTGTCGATGTGCCTGCTGGCGCCATCGTCGTCGGCGGCCACCTGGCCATCACCACGATCTTCAATTCGGGCACGGACGACAAGTTCTCCATTGGCGATCAGGTCGGCGTGGCTGCAGCCTCCGCTGCCACCTACGCCGCCCAGTCTTCCGACATCACTGCGCCTAGCGCCGTGGAGATCGTGCCCACCGGAAAGAAGTACGCAGAACCCAGCACTGTGGGCGTTGTCTGGACCGGAACTGGCGCAGCGCCCAGCGCCGGGGTCGCCCGCTTGACCGTCCTTTACATCGTGGACGGCCGCGCCGCGTTCAGCCACGGCTGATCGATGTTCTCTGTGGTCCGGCCCTTCGGGGCCTTTTACCCGGCGACCCAGCGCTGCCGGGCCTTTTGAGGAAACCCATCATGAAGTTCTATTCCCCATCCGATGAGCCACTGCAGGTCGGCCTGACTTCTGGCCACATGGCCGTCATTCCACGCGAAGGCACCGAGCTGGCGCCCATGTTTCACCGTGAGGCCGTGGCCAATGGCGCGATCCCCGAGACGATCTTCAACGCGGACGGCGCGAGCACGCAAGGCGACGGTAAGCCCATGGTGCGCGAAGCCGAGATTCGCCTGGCCATCACTGCCATGCTCGACGGCGACGACGAAGGCGACTTCAACGAGGACGGCAAGCCGAACCTGAACCGGCTCAAGGCCAAGCTGGGCTTCAGCGTCACGCGCGAAGAAGCCGATGCGGCCTTCGAGGAACTCACCAAGGCAGATTGATCGCCATGAAGGTAGAAGACTTCATCTCCCGATTCCGGGCAGCGGTGTTCGATGTCGTCGTTCCACCGTTCTGGTCGGGAGAAGAAATCGTCTCCTACCTGAACGAGGCGGTGCAGGAAGCCTGCGAGCGGGCCCAGCTGATCGAGGACCGCTCCATGGCGCTCACGCTGGCGCCTGGCCAGGACACCTACGACCTGCACCCCAGTGTTTTCGAGATCAAGCGCCTGGCCTTCCGGGGCCGACCGCTTGATGAAACCAGCGTTGAAGCGCTGGACGCCGAATGCCAGGGCTGGGAAGCACGAACCGGTCTGCCGCGCTACTTCCTGTTTGAACAGGCCAGTGGCGTCCAGCCGCCCAAGGTTCGCCTGGTACCGACGCCGACCGTCGCAGAGGCAGCCTCGATCACGGTCTATCGCGGCGCCTTGAAGCCGCTCAGCGCCGATATCGACACCGCCCGCCCAGAGATACCCGAGCGCTTTCACGAGCGCCTGATGGACTGGGTGATGCACCGTGCGTACCTCAAGCAGGACGCAGACACCTTCGACCCCAACAAGGCAGCAGTGTCCCTGGGTTTGTTCGTTCAGGCGTTCGGCGACCGTCCCGATGCCAACGTGCAGCGCAAGCAGCGTGACAAGCGCCCGCCCGTCGTTCGCATGTCCTTTTGAAAGGAATCCACCGTGGCCTCCGCCGATCAGATTTTGAATACCTTGCAGCGGGCGCGTTCTGGGCAACCTGACGGGAGCACTGGCGCGCAGGATCTGGACCGTCAGATTGCAAACCGGCAGTCTGCCTTGACCATTCCTGAAACTCTGGCAGCGCCCTTTTCCAAGCCGAAGGCGCCCACCAACGCGCGGGCCGTACTCTCCGCTGTGCCGTCGAATCCAACGGATCAGCGTCTGGCGGCCGGCACGCAGACCACACCTCTCGCTGCGCCGGCCACGGGTCAGGAACCAGTATCAGCTGCTTCCACGCCAGACAGCAGCGGCAATGTGACCCGCGTGGGAAACAGCTATTCCGGCGGCAATATCTCTGGCGACATCACCGTCAATGGGAGGGCGCCAGGCGGTGGTTTTATGGTGGCCGATGGGCGGCCGCAAGGCCTCGCGGCTGCGGCTGGCATCGTGCCTGGCAGCGGAGTGGCGGGGGTGCAATCTCCCACAGTTCGCCACAGTGGGAACGACTGGCAGGCGCGCAATGATCTGCGCAATGCCATGGTCAGCGCATCGAGCATCATGAACGATGGCGGCAAGTGGGACAAGCACGGCAAAGGTGTTGTATCGCCCGAGCGCGCCTATGCTGCGCAGCTCGCAGGAGCAGATGCCCAACTCCGAGGCGCACAGCCTGGCGTGGATGTGGCCGTCATGCGCGAGAACGCTGGAATTCAACGCACTGGCATGCAGGAGACTGGTGCAAACCAGCGTTCTCTGGTGCAACGGATGCTGGAGCAGCAAAAGATCAACCAGGCGGGAGAGACGCAGGGAATCGCCAACCGGGGTGCAAGCCTCATCCAAGGGATGCGAGAACAGGTGGCAGCAGAGCAAGACCCCGCCAAGCGTAAGTCCCTTGTGCAGCGGCTGCGGGAGGCCCAGGGACAGACGGATCAGGCAGATCCCTACCTCGTAGTGCCAGGCGGCCAGCAGGTCGATGAAAACGGCAAGCCCTACAACATGCCCTCCAGCGTGTTCAACCGGCAGACTCAGCAGTTTGTGCAGCAGCCAAGGCAGGGCGGGGCGGCAGGGGCTACGGTCTCGTCGCCAGCGCAGCTGGCGGCATTACCTTCTGGGAGCGTGTACGTTGGCCCTGACGGGAAGCAATACCGGAAGAACTAGTTGATTGGGGTGGCGTTCTTCTTCCACCAGTCCGCCTCGTCATACAGCTTCCGACAAGCCACCCCGATCATGTGCGCCGCCTGGTTGCTCCGGGTGTCGCCCGCTTTCTTGGCTGTGCACTCGGCGCCGGACTTGAAGCTGAACATTCCGCGCCCTGAGCCTTGAGGCACGGAGTTGATGGTGCCTGGGTACTCGGACTTGCACATTTGGTACACGGCGGTGGCTGCCGTGTCGTTCGCCACGCCGGGCATCTTGTCGATGATGCACTCCGCGTAGTTCCCGGCAAAGGCTGGGGAGGCGAAGGCAAACGCCAGAGCCAAGCCCAGCGCTGATCTTGGAATCGGTCCCATGGTGTCCCTCCTGTCTCCACTGTAGCAGGTGGCTTACGCGCTTATGGGCGTGATCATGGCTTCGGAATCGTCAAAGGAACTGGCTGTTGCTGTGTGGCATTGATTGAATGGGGTTTAAACACTCCCCACGCTTCCTTGGCGATGAAGCCTGCGACTGCCAAAACACCTGCTGAAGCAACACCAACCATCCAAGCTACCACCTTTGCCGTGTGGCGAATTTGCTTGAATTCAGAAACATCCGAATCAATCTTGGATAGCTTGCTACCCAGCTTTTCTTCGAGTTTTTCTGTTTTGTCGCTCAGTTTTTCGTCCACCTTTTCAATCGCGGAGGTGTGTTGCTGCAGGGTCGCCTGAATGGCGCCAAGTGACTTCTGAATATCGGAAAGCTGCTGCCAAACGAAGCCAGCATCCAACCCGCTGCCTAGCCCTTGGTGTGCAGGTGGAGGCATCTGCGGCAGTGTCGCTTCTTCTTCAACTGCCGACCTACGGGGCTGACGGGTTGCCATCACGAGGCGCTTTCAAACCGAACTTTCAGCCACTCCCACACGTCTGAACTTGCCCGACCATAGTACGAGTTGACAGAGGTGATCAGAACTGACGTGAGAGTAGGAGCTCCACCTTCCGGAAAGCCTGTGATGCCAAGAAAGTTGGATAACTCAACACTGGTGCCGCGAAATGAAATAAGCCACCCACGACCATTCGGAAGAGCAAGGAAGTCCCCATGACCATCTCCGAGCCGGGCCTCAACAAGTGCCCGAGCTTGAACAATATTGTCTGATAGCGGGGTTAGGAGGTAGACGGCCATTTCGATTTCAGTATCTCACAGATGTACAGGATGGAGTATTGGCCAATTTGGGTGTTTTCCAGAAATACCAAGTTGCCTTTCAGCCAGCCGATGCCTGGTGGGCTGTCCCTGCCGTAGGTTTGCATGCATGCCCCCCAGCTTGAGCTGGGACGGCATTGACGCCGCGTAATTGTTTCGTCCCTGAGCCAAGCGGCTACATATTCGCAAGCACACCATCCTACGAAGAAATTCAGGGCGTAGTTTCTGCGCCCGGCTTCTTGGTGTCTCCCCACCGTGCCTGAACTTCAGCAGTGACTCTTTTCAGGTTCCTCGGATCAGGAATATTGGTCCCAGTTGCGCGAAGCATGTGCAGGTCGCTTAAGGCGGTCTGCTTCGCGTGCACTTCTTCCTTTGCTGCCTGAACTGCGCGCTGCGCAGACTTGAATTCCTTCTGCGCCTCGTGGCAGGCGGCTCTACGCACAGAGATGAAAGCATCGTCTTGGCCAGATTCTTCGGAGTCGCGCAGCTCCAATTCGCGTCGCGCTAAGTGCGCAGAGGCGCGGAATGCCTCGTCCTTTGCTTCACTGAACTGCATGGTGGCCTGCTGGAGTTCAATTTGGGCCACCGTGATCGCGTACAGCACCTGCAGTTCATCAGGCGCCGCCACGGTGCGCGCGTGGGACGTGCCGACAGAAGGCGCATCAAAGCTAGCTTGCAGACGGGCAACGATTTCAGCGTTCATGCTACGCCCGCTCGCTTTTGCAGCGGACTCGATCCGCTCCTTCAAGTCTGGGAGCATTCGCAGCCCAAACGGGGCGATTTGCCCGGTTGGAGCTGTGGTTGTGTTGGGAGACTTAGCCATTGCTACGCAGTGTAGCTACAAAACAACTTGCACGGAATGACTACGCAGCGTAATAATAACGCCGCGTAGTTAAAAAAGGAGTCCTATGCAAGGCAATGGAAAGTTGGCGCCGTCACCAGTCCGGCTACCTCCCGATTTGAAAGACTGGCTCAAGCATCAGGCAGCTTGCAACAAGCGCTCGATGAACAGCGAAGTAGTGCTGCGGCTGGAACAAAGCCGCGCGCAGCAGCAGCCCCAAGGAGCACAGCCGTGAGCAACATTACTCACTTGCGCCAAACCCGGAGAGTCACGATCCCAGCGCATCGTGTGACTTTCGACCTCGTGCCGCGTGCCGTGGTGGAAGAGTTGTTCTTTGCCGCTGTGGCTGTGGGGTTCGCGGCCGATGAGGGTGCTTACAGCGCCCACGATGCCAATGCGCAGGAGCGGCTGGACGGCCTTCACGCAGCTGCAACCAAAGCGGCCCAATACACCGTGCCTGTCGAGATCGAAGTCGATGAACCCATTCACTCGGGAGATATATCGTGACTGAACTTGTGACGTTGGCGGTGCAGCAGACCATGAACAGCAAAGACCTGCTGGACCTGATAAACGAGGAGCGCAAAGCCTTCGGTGAATCGGAAGTGCGACACAACCAGTTCGTGGAACGCTGCAAAGACGAGCTGGATGGGGAGCACTACAAAATTTTTGTAGTGACCAATCCAAACGCCACCACAAGCGAAGTCCTGGAACTGACTCAGGATCAATGCATGCTTGTCTCAATGCGTGAGAGCAAAGGCGTGCGGCGATCTGTTCAGGCCAAGCTCAAGTCCATCACGGCCCCGGCAGCTCTTTCTCGAATGCAAATTCTGGAAATCGCGATGGAGTCTGAAAAGGCGCGCGTAGCTGCGGAAGCCCAGCGCGACGAAGCCGTCCGCACCAAAGCCCTGATCGGTAGCAAGCGCGAAGCCACTGCAATGGCGACAGCCGCCAAGGCAGTGCGCGAGGTGAAGCGCCTGACCGAAGAGCTCGGCCGCAACGCCCGCCACGCAACCGTCATCGCTGTGGAGAAAGCCACTGGACGCAAGTTTGGCCCGCAAGACTGGCGCCCATTGCGTGAATTCTGCAAGACAAAAGGGCTGCCCACCGAAAAGGTTACCGACCCTCGCTGGGGAGAGGTGAAGGCATGGCCATCTGAGGCTTGGAGAGCCGTCTATGGGATTGACCTGCGCGCGCTGTTCCCTGAGCAGCAGGAGGGAGTGCATTGACCGCAACAAAGTCGAAAAGCGTCCGATTCGTGTGCTTTTCAGGGGTGTTTCAGGCTTTCGGACTTGCGAAACTACCACCATCAAAGGCGAAAGCCCCAGCGCTTGGACCCGCTGAGGCTTTCTTTGAACCCCGAACCTTCTACTGAACGGATTTCATAATGAAAGATACCACACGACCCAAGGCGGCGGCAAGCATGGCCGGGCTCCCATCCTTTCACCAGTTCGTGACCCTGGCCATTGCCAAGGCTGAATTTGACCTGGAGCACATCTGCCGCATCAGGTGCACCGATGAGCATTGGAGTGATGAGGACAACGAAGTTGACAATGCAGTCGATCTTGCATTGGACCAGGTCAGACGAATGAAGTGCTTGCAGTTTGAACAATTTGACCAATTCATCGGCGAATGGTTCAAGGTGTCGGCCGTGCTCCATTTGGGCGTCAAGTCCTTCAGCAGAAAGGACTGTGCATACATGCGATTCCTGGATGGTTCGTGCCACATGTTCTCCCATGCGGCAGAAATGGCGGAATTCATACTGCAAGGCTGATTGGCCCAGCGCTATCAGGTGGGCTTTCTCCCGAGCACTACTCGAATGCCTGCCATGACAACCGCTGCGACCATGATGAGTTGCACCCAGGCCACCAGGAGCATGAAATCGATCATCTGCCCGCCGCGCTCCAGGTCATCGGGTGCCACGGGCTCCAGGAAGGCCGCAGCGATGTTGAACGGCGGCAGCGTCATCTCCAGCAGCAGGTTGACGGCTGGTGTTGAGCCCATGACGGCTGAGACGTAGATGGTGGCCATCAGGCTGGTGCTGATGAGCAGGCCGAGCAGGATGGGCTTGAGGATGCGGTGCATGGGCGGAATGTAGCAGGGCAGGTTACGCGATGGCGGGGATGGTGAGGCTGCGCAACGATTGTTCCTCCTCTGTGGAGTCCTGCCACTATTCCACTACAGGTGTTGTGTATTACACAAAACGTCATCCAAACAAGTTCTGGTGTATATACAATCTACTTATGCTGAATTTGATTGTATCCCCGGCAATCCGAGAAAAACTTCTGACCAAGCACTCAGTCAAAGAGGGGGAAGTGACTGAATGCTTCTACAACAGGGTTGGCTCCTACCTTGAGGATGATGAGGAAGATCATCGCACTGACCCGCCCAGCTATTGGTTCATCTCTGAAACGAATTGTGGACGCCGCCTCAAGGTGGTGTTTGTCGCGAAGGATGGAAATGTTTACCTCAAAACTGCCTACGACGCCAATCAGAAGTCAGAGTCTATATATACAAAGTTAAGTCAACCACAGGAGTGATACAGATGGCAAAGCCCAAGAAGCCGGGAACCGACAATGCATGGGAAAGCGGCGAACTTGGTGAGAACATGGAGAGCGCGAAGGTTGTGTCCAGTGAGACTGAACGCGCCATCCAAGATGCACTTGGCATGCAGCTCATCTCGATCAGGCTGCCAAAGTCGGTAATCGAGGATTTCAAAGTGATAGCGCAGATTGAGGGGATTGGGTACCAACCCCTCATGAGAGAGGCATTGATTCGCTACGCAGAGTGTGAGTCGAAGCGGATCATGCGCGAGTATGCGTCGAAGGTCGCGTCGGACAAGGCGCAGATCGCCGCCGATGAAGGGAAGGCCAAGCCTTCGAGAAAGCATGCTGCAACTCGGAATCTGGATGAGCCGGATCGCAAGGTGGCGTAGCCTTAGCGCCACTGACAAAGCCCGCCCCTGAGCGGGCTTTGTCACGTCTGGGGCGCAGCACCCCCATAGGGTTTGCTGCTCGCAGGTAGGCAGGCGAACCTTGGGGGATGGCACAAGACAATGATTGGTGGAAGCAGGGCGCCACGGCGGTTGATTCCGCGCAGCCCGATGGCGATTGGTGGAAGCAAGGAGCTTCGCCTGTGGACGCCCCCGCCGCCCCTAAGCGCACCCTCGGTGGCACGGCCCGGGACATAGGCGTCACCGCCCTCAAAGGCGCCGTAGGCCTGCCACAAGCTGCAGTCGGCCTGCTCGACATCCCAACCGGCGGCCATGCTGGCAAGGCCATCGAGGGCGCTGGCGTGCGCTTCAAGGACGCCCAGGACACCCTTGACACCATGTATTCGCCTGCCCAGCAGGAGGCTAACCGCAAGGTCCGGGAAGCAGATGGCTTTCTGGGCACGGCCAAAGCGATGCTGGAGAACCCCAGCACCATCGCAACAGGGGTCGGCGAATCCATCCCGCAGATGCTTGGCGGCGCAGGAGCAGCGCGCGGCGCGATGGCGTTGGCGCCCAAGCTTGGGCCGGTGCTGGCCGGTGCGCTGGGCGAGGGATTGGTGGGCGCCGGATCGGCTGCAGAACAGGTGCGCGGGCAGACCCAGGACGGTTTGCTCACCGGAAAACAGGCCGCGCTCGCGGGCGCTTCTGGCCTTGCCACGGCCGGCCTGGGCGCACTGGGCGGCAAGGTCGCACAGCGCCTGGGCGTCGGCGACGTGGACACGATGCTGGCTGGCGGCACAACTCGCGCAGCCGGGCAGGGCTCCACCCGATCGACAGCGCGCCAGGTGCTGGAGGGCGCGGTGGCCGAAGGCGCGCTGGAAGAAATGCCGCAGTCGATGGCCGAGCAGGCGCTGCAGAACGTGGCGCTGGACAAGCCGATAGGCGAGGGCGTTGGCGCGGCAGCCGCGCAGGGCCTGATCACGGGGACTGCGATGGGCGGTGCCGGTGGCGGCATCGGTGCATCGGGAAACCGGACCCAGCAGCGCGCGCAGGAGCATGCCGACGCCCAGGCGACACAGAGCGCCGAGGAAGCCACAGCCAGCGCTGGAGCCTTGGCCGAGGAAGCACGCCAGCCGCCGACGATGGACACCATCGCCGGGGAGCCCATCAACCCGGTGGATCGCGGCGCACCTGCGACGTTTGAAGACCTGGTTACGCCACAGCCAAAGCCGGAGGTTGACCCGTACACGGCTTGGGATCAGGAGGCTGCAGCATCCGCGCCGCAAGCCGAGGCACCAGCGCCAGTCCGGCCATCCGAGGCCATGGGAATCGACCCAACGGCAGGGCCGCTTTCTAAGGGCGCCGCCCTGGCGGTGGATTCTGGCGTGACTGACCAGATGCTGCAGGCCGCCCAGGCTGTGCAAGCTGCCAAGGAATCCAGCAAGAAAGCACCAGCAGCGCAGGACAGTCAAGCGCAAGCAGCTACACAAAACGTAGCGCAATCGCTTGCTGAACTGCCGCCTCCCACGAATCTGCGCGAAGGCTTGGAACGCATCCGCGCCCGCCGCCAGGAGGCCGCAAGTGCCCAAACTGCCCCAACGCCAGTGGCCGCAGCCGCCGAATCCCTTCCCGCAGCCCGAGCCTTCGCCGTGGAAGCCGCTGGGCCTGCACCCGTTTCCACAACCACAGGAGTGACCGATGGCCCTCAAGCCGATCAAGCCCAGCAAACAGCGCCGCAACAGCCGCAAGCGCCAGCCGAGCCAGGACTGACCAATGCCGCCACGACTCAGAACGATGGAGCGCAAGGCCAGGCAGCGCCAGGCGCGCAAGGAGCGGCGCCAACGGCTCAAGCCGCGGTAGCGCGGCCCGACGGCTGGCGCAAGAGCATGCTGCGCGCTGTGCCGGTAGCCAAGAGCCTGGGCATTGACCACAAGGGCAAGCGCCTGGCTCAGATCGTGGCGGAGATTGATGCGGCAGACAGCCTGCCATCACCCATCGCGGCGACGCGCGCAGGCGACGGACGCTGGCTGCCATCGGTGAATGCCGGGCCGGCCGGTGGCAGGGCCATCAGCGGCGCGCCGACGTTCAGCGATGCAGGAAGTGCCGCCCATTGGTCCCAGCTGGAGCAACTCAAGAGCCGCAAAGGGGCGGATGTGGATTCGCTGGTGCGCCAGCAGGAGCGGCTGACGAACCCCCCAAGCAACGCTAAGAGCACGCCGATAACTCGTGCTGGCGACATTGCGCGCGGGCTGCGCGACCAGATCGACAACGTGTCTGCCGATGAAAAGCGTCCGGCTATGTACCGCCAGGAGGCACAGCGCTTGCGCCAGTCTGCCGATGGCATGACAGGTACCAGCGATGTGCGCGAGTCTTTTGCGGCGGCTGCCGACATGCTTGAGGCGTGGGCTGGGCAGGTGTCCAGTGCGCCAGAAATCAACACCCAAGGAACCCCCGATGCTGCAACCCCACGAAATCTACGGCTGGCAGATGAGCGCGTCCCGGGCGCTGGTGCTGCTGCGCAAGGCGGGGCAGGCCAATCGGCTCCAGTCTCGGCACCTGCTGTCGGTGCTGGACAGCGGCCGGGAGGTGGTGCCGGCAAGCTTGGCGCCGCTGTGCGAACTGGTGTACCTGCTGCAGGTGGCGCCAGCGAACAGGCTTCCGGCGTAGCGGCGCCAAAGGGCCGCGAAGTATCACGCGACGTTGGCAAGTACAAGGAAGGGATGAGCGAGTACCGGGCCAATCAGGTGCGGTCAGAGCTGGCGCGCAAGACCCATGGCGTGATCTACACGGTGGAAGAAGACGCGTCCCTGAAGAATGGCTATGCCGTGGTGGGCCGAGCGACGGCGCCCGGGAAGAAAGTGGACGCGGAGAAGGTGCGGACCACCGAGGAGCGCGCGCCAGCGATGCTCAGCCAGGCGCAGCCGCAAATGTCCCAGGAGCTGGCCCAGTCCATCCTGGCGCTGCGCCGCCCGCCGGAGACTGCCACCAAGGATTCCGTGCGCGCCGCGGTGCGGGAGATGGTCAACGGCCTGGGCATGCTGCCAAATCGCCTGGGCCGCGTGGTGGTGGCTACCTCTGACGAGATCAAGAAGGAATGGGAGCCGCTGATTGGTTCAGTGCAGATGCACACGGAGCAGGGCGGCAAAAATGGAAAGGAGGACAAGAATGGCGCTGCCCAGGGCTTCTACGACCCTGCGAGCAAGACAGTATTCCTGATCGCTGACAACATCAAAGCGGGTGACGAGCTGGGCGTGGTGGCCCACGAGCTGATGCACAAGCATGGCCCGGCTGTGCTGGGCCAGGAGGGCTGGGACAAGCTACACAGCGCCATCGGTGGATGGGCCAGCGCACCCAAAGAAAGCATGGAGCGCACGGTGTACGCCGAGGCGGCGCGGCGGGTGCGAAAGTCTCGCCCGGCCGATGCCGACGTGCAGGGCTATTCGTCACAGGAGCTCTTTCCATACGCCGTGCAGGTGGCTCTGGAGATGGGCGTGCGTCCGAACGCGCTGGCGCCGCAGGGCACGGTGGCGCGCTGGCTGGCCCAGGTGCGTAGCGCATTGCGAACTGTCTGGAACAAGATCGCCAGTAGCAAGGGCGACTTCAATTCCCTGGACTTGGTGAATCTGGCCTTTGGCATTGCCCAGCGCGAGAACCCGGCGCACAGCGGGGAGTTGGATGCTGCGGCGGTGGATGGCGCCGCGCGAGCGCAGAAGGCACTGAAGGAGATCAGCGACGCCGAGGACCTGTTCGCGCTGCCGAAGTCGGAGCAGAGCACGGTGGACGGGATCACGGCGGCACACGATCCTGAGATCAAAGTGACGACCACGGACCTGGGCGGCGAGACGATGTACACGCTGACCATGCCGGACGGAACGCGGGCCACGATCACCAGCCGCGAGCCGACGAAGGATGAAGTGTTTGGGATGGATGAGTCATCGGAGCGCTGGATTACGGAGCGGCCGGGCGAGAAAGCGCCGCCTGTTGGTTCGCGCTCGGATGTGTGGGTGGATGTGTCGGCGCTCAAGCCGGGGCAGAACGGGGCCCGTGTGTACAACATCGCGGCGACCTATGCCCACAACACGGGCCGCATCTTCATCGGCGACCCGTCCGGTCTGTCGGATGTGGCGTTGCGCCGCCGTGCCGAGCAGATGCTGTCCAGCGCGCTCAAGTTCGGCACCACAGACCACTTGGCACCGCATCCGCGCCAGGTGGCCGGTGATGCGGCCCTGGGCGTGCCGCCGCTGCGCTGGGTGTATGGTGATCACGCAGGCAATATCGACCGCCTTGTTGACGTGAACCAGAAGGCGCTGGAGAATGTATTCTCAGATGCCAAGAATCTCAGCTATGACCTCGACACCGGAAACTTCATCGACGACCGCACCGGCACAGTTCTCACCCGAGAGGCACTGGCTCGATCCGCTGACGCCAGAGGAAGAAGCCGCGGCGAAAGTGAGGCGGGAGCAGGGTGGAAAACGACTGCGCGAAGCGCTGTCTTCCGTGCCCTTCTACGCGAAGAACGCAGCGGCAGCGAGGGCGGCGGGCAGGGAGGACGATTTTTGGGTGGGCTTGTTTCTCAACGAGCCAAACTTGCATCGGCCACCGAAAGAGCCGACGAGCGCATCTTCTACAGCCGCTCTGCAAGCAGCGTAGCGGCAGACGACTACAGTCCGGCGCAGCAAGTCGCCGCAGAGCGCGCTTTCGGCACCATCACCAAACAGACGTGGGCCGAGCGCGCCCAGTCGTTCCGCGCCAACCTGGGCACCAAGCTGCGCCAGGGATTGGTGGACCAGTTCGCTCCCATCAAGGAAGTAAGCCAGGAAGCCTACATGCTGGCCCGCATGTCCAAGGGCAGCGATGGCGCTGTGGAAGCAGCGCTGCTGTACGGAAAACCGTTCCTGCGCGATGGCGTAACCGACGTGGATATGAAGGATGGCGGATTTGCCAAGGTGCTGGCCAGCCTCAAGGGAGAGCACGATCGGTTCTTCCAGTGGGTTGCGGCGCAGCGCGCCGAGCGACTCAAGGCCGAGGGCCGGGAGAACCTGCTGACGGACCAGGACATTTCGGCCCTGCGCAGCTTGAATGCCGGCAAGATGGCCGATGGCACGGTGCGCATGCCGCTCTACGCCAAGGCCTTGCAGGATCTAAACGCTTTCAACGAGGCGTCTTTGAAGGTGGCGCTGGAATCTGGCCTGATTGACCAGGCAGCGTACGACCTGATGAAGGATCAGCCCTACGTGCCCTTCTATCGCCTGATGGAAGACGGCGACATGAAGGGGCCGCGCTTCAGTTCTGGACTCGTGAACCAACAGGCATGGAAGAAGCTCAAGGGCGGCACTCAGCAGATCAGCGCCGACCTGCTGCAGAACACCTTGCTGAACTGGAGCCACCTGTACGCGGCCGCCGCGCGCAACCGCGCCTCGCTCGCCACGATGGCCGAAGCGGAGAAGCTGGGCATTGCCTACCAAGTACCAGCCGACACCAAGGGCGCCGTGAAGGTTATGCGGGACGGCGTGTCCGAGCACTGGGCTGTGGAAGACCCGTACCTGTTAGAGGCCATTGCAGCGCTGAACTATTCCCCTGGCGGCATCGTCAAGGCGCTTGCCCCATTCAAGCGGCTGCTGACCTTTGGCGTTACGGTAAATCCGACGTTCAAGATCCGCAATCTGATCCGCGACAGCCTGTCTGCCATCGCGCAAAGTGACCTGAGCTACAACCCGGCGGAGAACGTCGCCAAGGGATGGAAGGCGACCAGCAAGGCGAGCCAGACCTATGCGTCCATGCTGGCATCGGGCGGGATCATCAAGTTCGGCACGCAGGAAAACACCGACCACTTGCGCGGGCACATCGAACGCCTGGGCGGGACGATGCTCGACAAGCAAGGATGGGAAAAGCTCACCGGGCAGATGCGATCGCTGTGGGAGACGTACGAGGAATTTGGCGACCGCACGGAAAACGTGAACCGCGCCGCGCTGTACGAGCGCCTGCGCGCCAAGGGCCTTAGCCATGCCGAGGCAAGCTTTCAGGCGCGCGACCTGATGGACTTCAGCATGTCGGGCAAGTGGGAGGCGATTCGCTTCCTGACGCAGACGGTGCCGTTTCTCAACGCGCGGATGCAGGGTCTGTACAAGCTGGGCCGCGCGGCCAACCAAGACCCACGCCGGTTCGCCGCGATGGCGGGAGCTGTGTCTGCTGCCAGCCTGGCGCTGCTGGCAGCCTATGGCGATGACGACGACTGGAAGAAGCGCGAGGACTGGGACCGCGACAACTACTGGTGGTTCAAGATTGGCGAGACGGCGTTTCGCATTCCAAAGCCGTTCGAAGTGGGTGCCATCGGCACGCTGGCCGAGCGCACGGCCGAGTTGATGATGAGCGAGGAAATGACCGGCAAGCGCTTTGGTCAGCGCATCAGCGACATGGTGTTCAACACCTTCGCCATGGACCCGACGCCGCAGGCCATCAAGCCCTTCCTGGACGTGTACGCCAACAAGGACAGCTTCTCCGGGCGCGCCATCGAAGGCATGGCCGATGAGAGGCTGCGGCCCAAGGACCGCTACAACGAGCGCACATCAGAAGTGGCGCGGCTGCTGGGATCGTGGGGATTGCCAGACCCGGTTCGCTTGGTCAAAGGCGAGTACGCCGGGCTTAGCCCCAAGCAAGTTGACTTCCTGCTGCGCGGTTACTTCGGCTGGCTGGCCGTCGTGACCACGACCGCGACCGATACGGTATCGCGCCCGCTGCTTGACCGTGGCGAGCGCCCGGCGATGAGGATGCGCGACACGTTCTTTGCCGGCAACTTCGTGGAAGCGCTGCCCACCGGCAGCAGCCGCTACGTCAGCCAGATGTACGAGCAGGCCAGGAGCATCGAGCAGGCCTGGGCTAGCCACCAAGCGGCGATCAAATCGGGGGACACTGAGCTTGCCAGTAGCATCATGGAAGAGGACGGCGATAAGCTCAAGCGCCGCTTTGCCGTGAATAATGCCAAACGCCAGATCTCCGAGCTGGGCCAGCAAGTCAAGCGCATCGAGTCGAGTAAGCTGCTCTCAGCGGACGCCAAGCGCGTCCGGCTGGATGAAATAGAGGCCCGCAGGAACGCAATAGCCCAGAGAGTGGCGACGGTTATGCGCTGAAATGGCCCTGGCGCAGTAGCTGCCAGGCGAACCCTGCCACGCCAAGTAGGACGATGACGACCCAGTACGTCTCGATCATCTTGCGCCGCTCGGCCTTGGTCGTGAGCTTGTAGAAGATGATGAGGCCGATCACGACAAGCCAGAAGATGAGTGCAGGCATGGCGATAAATGTGCCGCCATTGCCCGCCCGTGTCAATCCGTCTCTAGCGGAGAGTCCCCCCTGTAGGGTTCGCGCATAACACCGAAGCCCGGAACACTTCGGGCATGGCAGAACCAAAGCGCATCGGCCCGTTTCCTCGCGGGATGGACAACCGCCGACCTGACTTCAAGCTCGCTTTGGGCCGTGAAGAAGGCGGCGGCCATCTGCTGCGCGACGCGCTGAATGTCGATGTGACCGCGCAGGGCACGGTGAAGACGCGCGCCGGGTATGCGTTGGCGCAGGCTGGCGGGGATTGCCACTCTCTCTGGGCGCCGGTCGAAGGCGACTATGCCCTCTATGTCGATGACGGCAATCTGTACCGTATCGACTCTACTAAAACACTTGTTGCTGGAGGTTTCGGCAACGTCACGCCAGTGCGCTACGCACAGGTCTATGAGGCGGTGTACTTCACCGACGGGCTGCGCGTTGGGTCATACCACCCGATCACTGGGCCAACCCCGAAATGGGCCAGCACCACAGCAACAGACATTGGCGATCAGGTGTTGGTGCCGATGCCAGCAGGCCAGCACATCGCACACCACGCAGGGCGCCTGCTGGTGGCCGTGGGTTCGGCCGTCATCTACAGCGAACCGTTCACCCCGCACCTGCGCGACGAGGCCAAAGGCTTCGAGCTGTTCCCGGCGCCCATCACCTGCCTTGTTGCGGTGGAGGGCGGAGTGTTCGTGGTGGCTGACAAGACCTATTTCATTGCCGGTGGATTCCCTGCCCAGGCTGTGCGTGCTGTTCTTGACTATGGCGCACCAGACCAGCAGCCCAGCTACCGCGACGACGGCGGCGCGCACTGGATGAGCGCACGCGGCGTCGTCTCCTGCACTGCGGTCGGCGAACTCTCCAATCTACAGGAGGCGCACGTTGCCATGTCGGTCGAAGGGTATGCGGCAACGCTGATGCGCGAGTCTGACGGCATGCGATCCATCGTGGCGGCGCTGACAGAACAAGGCAACTTGGGTGCAGGCGTAGGCAGCTACGCGCAGGCCCGTATTGGCAAAAAAGGAACCTGAATATGACTTCCACTATCCGACCCGGATTCACCTATGACCTGGTTTTCAAGTCCAAGGCGGACGGCAGTGTTTTGCACGTTGAGCGGGTGAAAAACCGCGTCCCTATCGAGGGGCTGAACGATATGGCGAACGTCTACCTCAAGGGCGGCACCGCCCCGGCAGCGTTCTACATCGGCCTTTGGAGCGGCGCGCATACCCCCGACGGCACCGAGACAGCAAAAACACTGGCGAGCATGGTCACGGAAGTAACGGAGTACAGCCAGACCGCACGCATGCCGCTGGTACTGGGCACGGTCACCGCTGGCGCATGCTCAAACGCCGCAGCCCTCGCCCGCTTCGACCTGACCGGAACCGGGACGGTAAACGGCATGTTTTTGAGCACCGTACAGCCCAAATCGGCTAGTACCGGGAAGCTCGTCTCCATTGTGCGTTTTGCCAACCCGCGCCCGTTCGACCCCACGGTCTATTGCGAAGTCCTGACGGGATTTCAATTCCTCTCACTCTAAGGAGATTTCACCATGGCACTCATGCCCTCTACTGGACTGCGCAATAAAGTTCTTGACACCGGCTCGCTCAAGGCCGCCTTGGCTGGCGGGTTTGTCCATGTCTATGCCTCGGCGCTCGCCGACATTCCCGCCACGGCCGACGCCGCAATTGACCCAGCAAAGCACACCAAGCTGCTCACGGTGTACGGTGACGGCGTATCCGCTGGTGTGAATCTGGGTACTGCGGATGGCGGGGCCATCGGCAAGGCTGCAGGTGAGACGTGGGCAGGCACGGTGCTGGTAGATGGGAACGCCGCGTTCTTCCGCTTCGTCGGCAGCGCTGACACCGGGGCAGCATCCACAACGCAACCGCGCTTTCAGGGGCGTTCTGGCACGGCAAATGCCGAAATGAACCTCGGCGCAGTGGCGATGGTCACTGGCACAACGCGAGAGATCAAGTTCGTCTCGATCGGCATCCCGGGGTAATCCAATGACCATGCCCGTTGAGCCAGGTGGGGCGTACTTCGGGTTCTATTCGGACTTCGATGATGTAAGCCGAGGTGAAATCATCACGTACAGCTCCGCAGTTGCTTCCGCAGCTGCTGCTGGGGCGCGTGATGTCGGTGATATTGCCATCCCCGGGGATCTTGGCAGCCCGAACATCCTGGGTGGTCACCCGAGGATCATCGTCGCCGAAGGGGACGCCAGTTCCATCTATGTCAACATGACCTACGACAACGGCACCTGGGATGACCCCGGCCCACCGTTCTACGCGAGCAATTTCCTGGTGGAGCTGCAAGGCCCTGATGCTTCGTTGTTCGAGGTAGGCGGGGGCGGAAATTACAACATCACCCACTACGTTTCTGCTGACGGCGGGCAGAGCATAGCTATCGGTGCGATCTCCGCCGGATTGACGCGCCTGAAAATCTGGCGCGCGGTGGTTTTCCCCGGCGACCCAGTACCAGAACCGGCGGGACCATTCTGGACCAATTTCATCGGCTCCCACGAGATCATCTGATGCTGATTTTCGATGACTCCAATGGCACTTCCGACGGCAAGGAGAAAGACCAGCTCCAGGCCATGGTGGCGGTCGGGTCGGAGTTCATCACCTTCCGTGATGCAGAAAGCACCGTGCAGAAATCTGGAGAGTTCGTGCGGATCGAGAAGGAGTCGGGCGAGTCGCAACCGCGCTTTGTTCTGCTGCATGAAACATCGCAGACCTACGCGGAGCAGACGCCCGGCCAGCTTTCCGACCTCACCGGCAACGAGCTGCTGAACCTGGCGCCGAACGTCAAGCTGCGCAAGCGCTCGCGCCTGTACGTGTCAGAAGTCGATCCGCTCAACGGTGATCTGCCGTTCCGCGAGATCGGTGGCTTCAAGGCACAGACTCGCGTTTCGCGGCACCGAGGGTTCACCACAGAGACATCGCCGCGTTCACTCGGCGCGATGCACGAGGCCAACTACACCGCGCAAGCTGGCAAGCGACGGTTGTTCGCGAAAGGCGACGGCAAGGTTCTGATGGTGCGCGAGGTCGTTATTCCGGGCGACCCACGATTCTTCAACGACTCCGCGCGCGAGATGCTGACCGACCCACAGCCACACACCAAGAAGCGCGGCCTGCGCGCTGCGCGGGTAGAGGTGGTGGAGGTCAACCCGGAAGTCGGCACGACGAAACCGCCCATCTTCTCGTTCGACATTCATAGCGGACTTAGCTTTGATCCTACGCCCCGGGCTTTTTCGTCCTCGGTCAGACTAACGACGGAGATGTACACGGAATCGACCGTGTACGCCGCGTTCTCTGGCGTGATGTTCGGCTCGTCCCTGGACTTACCCAGGGTGAGCAACGTACCCGCTGGCGGCGACGCCTCGGACACCTACGCCGTTGCAGAGCCAGCCATCGCCAAGGCACCGGACGGCAGGGAGTACACATCCGTCATTGCCGTGTACCCGGCATCCGACGATGTGTACGACAGCCGCAGCGCTGGCCCGTACCGGCTGACGTGCAAGCGCACGACTGTAGGGGGCGGTGTCGCACTGAGCAAAATAAACTTCCCTGCGATACCGCACTTGCCCCTGCACTACCTGGCGGCACGCGGCATGTCGCTGCACCGGCTTGGGCCGGACAGGGTTGTGCTGCGCGTGAATGTCCATGTGATGCAGTTCGGCGCTGGCGGATCAATGCAGTCTGTCAACAGCGACGCCTTCTTCATGTGGACGCAGAACAACGGCGAGACGTGGACCTACAGCCCCGTCACTGCAGGATTCCCGGGCGTGTTCCCCTACGGCGGGATGCTGGTCAAGGACAAGGACACGCTGCTGGCGTTTTCATGGTTTCAGGAGTCCGGCTCGCCCCAGGTGCAGGTGCACCGCATCACCAGCGCTGGGACGGCGCAGATCGCATCCATCAATGGATCAACATTCAGCACCGGATTGATGACCCCCGGAGTCGGGCAATTGTTTGTCCCGTACGTCCCGATAGGCTTCGGCGGCGCCGTGTACCGCGTGGACCCGCAGGACAAGAAGAAAAAGAAACGCCTGTGGATGCAGTTCGACCCGTACTGGGCCTACAAGGACGGCACCGCCCAGGTCGTCAGCTACCCCGGATCGCGGCCCATGCTGCTTGTCTCGGATGACGGCGGGCTGACGTGGGCGCGCAAGCTGCTCCCAGTGGTGTGGTCGTTTCGGGTCGGGTTCGTGGTGTCGATCAGCGAGAGCGTACTGGCCGTACCTGTGTATTCCGTGCGTAAAAAACAGAACGCCTCGTTACGCACCACGATCTATGTCTCCAGAAATGGCGGGGATACCTGGCGGGCATCAGACGCTGCCGTGAGCCTGCCGGGCGAGACGTACGTCGATGGTCAGGTAGTCGTCGGCGCCCAATACCGGAACTCAGTGACCGATCAGAACGTGTTCGAGCAGGACTTTTCTGATTCGGCCCTTCGCTACAACCGGGGCGAACTGCTCCCGCTGGTGGCCCTGCGCGACAGCGACGGCGCGGTGCTCCCAGCGAACCCAGCCCGCCCATGGATGGCGGACTACAGATTCAAGGAGCCTGACTATGGCTAACACACTCATAAAAAAACCACTGCCGACGGGTGGCGGCGGTGGCGGTGGCGGTGGCGGTGGCGGTGGCGGTGGAAACAGTGGTGGGCTGACGGAGGGCACGCCTTGTTTCTATGCGGTAGCAACGGCCATCGCACAGTTATTCCAGGGAAAAAACTCCGTCTACATCGCAGCAATCAATAAGTTCAAGGTGTACACAAGCAACCCGGCGCAATACTACTACGTCACAGGTTCATGCTCAGGCGGGTACGTGAGCCTGAGTTACGAATACGTCGATACGACGATGTACCCACGTTCGGACTGAACAGGAGCACACCATGCCAAGAGTCTGTGCGAATGTGTGGGTGAACAGCTTTGAGACGGGCGTACCGTCCAGGTACGAGTACACCTGCTGGGATGCCAGCGACGACATTGATCGCCCTCCAGGCGGCGGTGGGGGGAGCAGTGGCGGGGGCGGCAGTGGCGGCGGTGTTGGTTTTATCCAAGACCCATCTGGCCGGGGTACTGTTGTTGCCCCAGGTCCAGAGCCAGACTATGACGCCACACTCGACCTTAACCTGGGCTGGAACAGCGGAGCGCACAGCATCGAATCACTGCCGCCGGATTGGGTTGGCCGGATTTCATTCGACATCCCGGACGTGCTTAATGCGCGCCCGGGCGGCGTAGCTATTGGACTGGTGCCTGTTTCTGAGCTGCCAATACAAGGGCGCAACGGTTTTGAGCATCTGCACTACGGACTGGTGTTCACCGCCGAGACGGTGCGTGTTGTCCAAGGTAGCGCGATAGTGCTCTCCGTCCCCTACGCTCCAATACGAGCGAGCCGGGAGCCAGACGCGACCACCGATGTGGTCTACGCGCTAATGTACGGGCAGGGCATTAAGTGGATGGTCAACGGCGAGGCGCTGTTCGCCGGAGCTTTCACCATGCCAGAGGCCTATGCCCTGGACGCCACGCTCTACAGCGCTTACGACACGGTGGATAACCCATTGTTCACGGCAGGAGAATGGGACGGAGAGCTTGAAGACGGGTCACTTACCGGGTTGCTTCCGGGCTTTACATTTGAGGCCGACGCAACGTCCGACGACTCCCTGGGAGGCGCCATTGGTGCGTTCAATGGGAGGTTTTCGGAAGAGGATGTATGGGAACTGATAGGTGCCATGCCAGGGTTCGCCATGGAATGCGGCGACGGGGATGGCATCGCCGGAAGCCTCGGGCCGTTTACCGCTCGCATGGCGGAGACGGCAGATTTTGATTTGATCGAAGGGCGGTTCGGCCCATTCACGGCGTGGATCGCCATGAGCAGCCCGGACGACGACATAGTGCCGTTTTCTGCGCTGATCGGAAACATGCCGCGCTTTACCATGGTAGCGGAGGCTCCAGGGTATGACACGCTGGAGGCGGAAATGCCTGCCTTCACCCTGCGCATGGGTGACGATCCGACGAGCATGGAGATTGTCGCGGAGATGCCGGGGTTCCGCTTTGCCGCCTACGGTGGCGAGATGACTCCCCTGGTACAGGTGATAGAGACAGTCGGTCTATACGCCCCGGCACACCCCGTCTCCTACCTCATGGTGTCCTGTGTGGAGCGCGTGGACGGAAGCAGTACCGCCGAAGTCCACGCGGTCATGACGGTGGACGGGACTGAGCGGATCGACGTGCAGGATCAAGCCTCGATACTGCAGACTTTCCTGATCGACGCGATGGAGCAGATCGGCCTGGGTGACCGCGTTCGCGTGCTGATGCTGCGCGTAGAGGACGGCTCTGCGGTCGGCGGAGAAGCCTGGGTTGTCAACGCCGATAGCAATGCCAGCACGCGATACGACGGGTTTGGATTCAACAGTTTCGCCGCGTTCGGAGGGAAGCATTACGGGTGTCGGGCGGACGGCGTTTACCTGCTGGGTGGTGCGAACGACGCTGGTCGGCCCATCATCGGCGGAGTGAATTTCGGCCAGCACGACTTTGGCACCCAGTCTCTCAAGAGTATGGACGCGGTATACGTTGGCGTCTCGTCATCTGGAGCGCTGTTCCTGAAAGTGGGGGATGGGCAAAAAGAATACACCTACAGGGCGCGCCGCAACGACCCGCGCATGAAGACACAGCGCTTTGACACTGGGCGCGGACTGCGCAGTAACTTCTTCACTTTCGATCTGACGAGCGAAGGCGACGCTTTCGAGCTCGACTCGGTCGCATTTAACGTCATAGCTTCGAACCGGAGAATCTGATATGGCCAACGGACGCGCACTACCATCAGCTCTGCTCTTCGATTGGCTATTGGGACGGGCCTGGAACATGGCCTTGACCAGCTACGCCAACGCGGAGCGGTTCGGCTCCAAGAACATTGGTGGCGGCGGAAACTCAGAGTCCGGCGTGAGCACTGGCGGCGCCACATCCATCGAGGGCTTCATGACCAGGTACGCAGGCGACGAGCCAGCAGCCCTGGTGGTGAATCATGACCGCGAGTTGGAGGGCCAGATGAAGGAGGTGGCCGACAAATGGGCGGCGGAGTTCCAGGGCATCATCGCCCTGACGGCGGGTGTCGGGCCAGGCTTCACGGCTGCTGTGGAATGGCTGCGCAAGGTCACCAATGGCGGCGACGGCTTAGGGTATGTCGGCTACACACACCGGGCAGGGCAGGTGGATTCGTTTGCCGCCCAGATACTGACCGTCAACCAGCGGAACCTGCCCGTCCCGAATGGTGCGGGAGCCGCCCTGCGAGGGGTCGCGCAGCGCGAGGCTGGTTTGCTGGTGGCGCGATCAAAAGCCCAGATGCAGGCCGACCGGCAGGCCGAGGAACACAAGCTGCGCATCGACGCGGTGGAAGCGCTCATTAAGGCGCGCAACGACGCACTCGAAGCGGCGATGGATCACGTCTTCACGCAGATGCACCTGATGTTTGATGTGTTCGGGCGCAATAACGACTACCTCACCTGCCTGCAGCGAGAAGAGCAGTCCATCAAGGCGCGCATGGACATTCGCACAGCCGAACTGGCCGGGTGGGCCGAACGCATCCAGACAACCGACGACTCGCACGCTGCAGCCATCCAGAAGATCAAGGCCATCACGGCCAGGGCGAACACGATGGACGAAATGTCGGTGGATGCCCACATCAAACTGCTGCGCCGGTACTCGTCGCGGGCAGCCGCAGCACTCAACAGCGCGGGGGTGAGTGTCAACTCCACGGCCAGTGAGTCCAACAACATCAACGCGGAGGGCTGACACACATGGCAACGTCCACAGGCACAGCGATGCAGGGTATCTCTGCAGCCATCGTCTATACCGCCATCGACCGTATCTCGGAGATGATCAACACCGCAGATACAGCCATGGGCCGAAGCATTGATAAGGAAATCAATGCGGCGCTGAGGGGCATCCCTGGCAAGCCGGATGCGGCCGATGCAAACTATCGGCAGGAGTACAACGCATCCAGCGGCGCACTGAAAAACGCCACCCTGGACGGCAAGACGCCCGACATAGACCGCATGCCCCTGTTCCTTGAGAACGTGGTGGGCTCGTTCTTCGAGGACTACATCGACAAGATGGACGCGCTGTTTCCGGGGCTGGGGCAGGCGGGGGCAGACGCCGATGCGTTCGTGCGCGCGGCGCTGGCGTCTGCGGTCGGTGTCTCGTATAACGAGGTGGTGGACAGCACGCCAGCGAATACCGCGTTCTTGCTGGCGCGGCGCCAGGCATACGCCCAGGAGCGGCAAGCGTTGGACGCAGCCGCTGCTGCAGGGCACAGGTTTGCCCACGGCCAAGTGCTGGAGGGACTGGCCCGCATGCACGGCGCAAGCGTGAGCGCTGCGACTGAGGCAGTGACCCAAGCGCACGCAGAGCGTCTTGCGCAGGAGCGCGCGGAGAAGATGCGCCTTGCCCGCGTGTCACTGGACGCCAGCATGAGCCGTATCCGCAAGATCCATGAGCAGGTGGCCGAGGCGTTCAAGCTCAAGCTGCGCGCACGGGGGATGTGGATCAACGACCAGAACCAGGTCGTTGACACATACAACAACGTCACGGCAATGAACGAGCGGTTCTACAACCAGACCGCCGGACTGATGCGCGCTGTTGCAACGCGCAGGTTTGGTCTGGATTTTGACGAGCGCGCGGCCAAAGACCGGGCGGAAGTCATTGGTAAGCTCAAGATGGCCAACGCCAATGAGGTGGTTGATCTGTTTGGAAACGCCGTTACGACCTTGATGAACCAGGTACATGCCAAAGGCTCCTACAGCGGAACCGAGCGCGACGTGACGGATTGGGACTCAATACTGGCCTGACCCCGTATAGGGTTGGACGCCCACCCCTGCAGTCGGAACACTGCAGGGCATGACTACCCCGGCCAAGCTCAAGCTCACCATTTATCAGGGCGCCACGTTTCGAAAGCGCCTGACGTGGAGTGCTGGCACGCCTGCTGTGCCCGTCGATCTGACCGGCTGCGAGGCGCGCATGCAAGTGCGCGCAGAAGTGGAATCCGCCGACGTTCTGCTGTCCCTGACCGATGCCAACGGCGGCATTGTGCTGGGCGGCGCCACGGGTGTCATTGACCTGTATGTGAGTGACGAGGACACCGGGGCCATTGATTGGGATGGCGGTGTCTGGGATTTGGAAATCGTGCACCCTAGCGGTGAAGTGACAAGACTGGCCCAGGGTTCGGTGAGCGTGTCGCCGGAGGTTACCCGTGTCTGACCTGGTGACGGTCGAGGAAATCCAGATCCTCACGCAGGGCAGTGAGACACACATCCTTGCGGAAGAGGTGTCCACCACGGCCGTGGTGACGGCGGCAGAGCAGGGGCCGCCTGGCATTCAAGGTATCCCCGGCCCCGCTGGTGGCGCAACCGTCGTCACTGTGGGTGCGACCCCGCTGAGTGGACACACCGCCGTGGCCATGGACGCTGACGGCCTTCTGATTTACGCGGACTGCACAAACCCGGCGCATATAGGTGCTGTGCAGGGTGTCATTGCAAACGCCTACGGCGCGGGCGATCTCGCAGTGGTGCAGACAGATTTCGACCTGGCGCATGCCGGTTGGACGTTCGCTACCGGCCCTGTTTTTGTCGGTGCGACTGGCGCTCTGGTGCAGGCCTTGCCCATGGGCGCTGTCTTTGCGCAGGTGGTGGGGTACGCCCTGGCGCCGACGCGCATCCGTATTGATGTTCAACCCCCCATCGTTTTGACCTAAAGGAGCCACACCATGGCAGCAAAGAAACTTCTCCGCCTGATCGGCGGCGTCATCACAGAAGTGTTCGGTGTGCAGACCAGCGCTGGCGCAGGCAACGCTGGCGACATTGTTGCGCTGGATGACACCGGCCGCCTCGACAACAGCATGATGCCTGTGGGCATCGGTGCAGATACTGCCGTCATCAACGCCAGTGAGGGCCTCGCAGCGGGTGACTGGATCAACGTCTGGAACGACATCGGCACAGCCAAGGTGCGCAAGGCTGACGCCACCACGGCAGGCAAAGAGGCCAACGGGTTCGTCCTAGCCGCTGTGACCAGCGGCAACCCGGCCACGGTTTACTTCGAGGGCACGAACACACAGGTGACTGGGCAGACCCCTGGCGCCGTGTACCTGCAGACCACTGCGGGCGCTGGCGGCACCACGATCCCAAGCGCGTCGGGCAACGTAGTGCAACAGGTAGGCGTGGCCGTGAGCGCCACCGCTGTGAACTTCGAGCGCGGCACAGCCGTAGTGCTGGCGTAAGGGGCTGACATGGCAGAGCGCAAGCCTGTAGTTTTGGTGAGCGGGCAGCTCAAAGAGATGCCCTCCACGGACTTTCTACCGGCAGCCAACATCCCGGAGGTGACGGCTGCTCACATCCACGCCGCCACCAGCAAAGCCACCCCGGTCGATGCCGACGAACTCGGGCTGTCTGACAGCGCTGCATCGTGGGGATTAAAGAAGCTGACTTTTGCGAATCTGAAAGCTGTACTGCTCGCTTACTTCAAGGGTCAGTTCCGCGAAAAGCTGACTGCTGCGCGCACTTACTACGTGCGGGCTGACGGCAGCGATAGCAACAACGGGCTGACGGACTCAAGCGGCGGGGCGTTTTTGACTGTTCAGAAAGCAGTTGACACAGCGGCGTCCATCGACCTGGGCATCTACGACGTCACGATCTACGTTGGCTCCGGAACATGGACAGCACCCACGACACTTAAAACTCTGGTCGGCGCTGGAAAGGTCATTATTCGTGGGGTAAACGCGGATATGACCAGCACCGTCGTGCATACAACGGGGGATAGTTGCTTTTCCGGTTCTTATAGCGGGCGCTATCGATTTGATTGGCTGCGCATGCAAACAACGACGGCGGGCTACTGCCTCATCGCGTACGGAGGTGGCGCAGCGGTGGAATGGGCAAATGTTGACTTTGGGAGCACAGCCACCACACACGTCGCCTGCGTATCTGGCGCAAGAGCAGAGTCGGTTGGGCCTTACAAGATTTCGGGCAATGGGTCTTCCCACGTTGCGGCTTATGACAACGCGACCCTACAGCTCGCGGCTCACACGGTGACGATCACGGGCACTCCTGCAATGAGCACCGGGTTTGTTGTATCGGCTCGCGGAGCAAGCGTTGTTGCTGTCGGCCCATCTTTCTCCGGTACCACCGCTGGGCCTCGTTATAACGCCTCGCTCAATGGGACCATCATCACGGCGGCGGGAGAGACATTCCTGCCTGGCGACACCACTGGGACTAAAGATTCAGGGGGGCAATACGCATGACAACCTACAAACTCACCCATGAAGGCTACGTCATCAAGGATGGCGAAACCAAGGTGCCCATTGCGAACACCCCAGAGTTCCCCAACACGAACCCCGATTACCTCGCGTACAAGGCGTGGCTTGCTGCGGGCGGGGTGCCTGAGCCTGCGCCGCCACCGTCGCAGTTCGACCTTGACCAAGCCCGCTACACCAAGCGCGCAGTCGTTAAAGACAGCCATGATTGCATGGATGGCCGCAGACAACATGGGCCGCGTGCGTGCGGGCGCATGGTCTGTCCCCGAACTGACAAGTCTGATGAGCGATCCGGCTGTGGCGGCGGCCAACGCATACATGAGCACGCTCAGTTTCGAGTTGGCAGCGCAATCCATCCTTGCAGCAACGTCACCCCTGCTGACACCAGAAATCAAGGCGACATGGGTCAGCAAGCTGCAAGAGCATTTCTATCTGGAGGGCTGACCGATGGCATTATGGCAACTGATGCGTGCATGGGGTGAACAGGTGTTCCTCGCGCTCGACCAACTAGCGAATGTCTTGCCACCGCCCCTTGACGGCACGGTGGGCTACGCCGATGAAACCCTTAGTGCCCGCTGCTACCGCGCACACAGGGATGGAAAGATTTTCGGGCGCATGTTCATGCCGCCAATCGACTGGCTCTTCGGGCTGTGGCAAGGCCCGAACCACTGCCGCAACGCATACATCAAGGAATTCGAGCGCAAGAACTACCCTGATGAGTACCGCACGGGAACGCCTACTTTCGAGTCGCGCACGAAGGCTGCGAATGGAAAAAACGGAGAGGGATCGCGAGCATGATCCAGGACGCCACTGAAATCGATCGGTTTCAGAAGATCACCCCCGTATAGGGTTGGACGGTTTTTGCATGGCCCGGAATCATCAAGGCCATGAAATCCGAAGCCATCGACATCACCATTGCCGCAGCGGGCAGCAAGACCACCTATATCGGCGCGGGTGTGACGGGCTTAGGGTGGTTCCTCTCAAACGAGTTCTTCGGGCTTGTCGGCGTGCTGATCGGGGTCATTGGCCTCTCAGTCAACATCTATTTCAAGCTTCACGCCAATCGGCGGGCCAAAGTCGAGCATCAGGCCCGCATGGCGCGGCTGCTGCGAGGGCAGCACACTGATACCGGCATTGGTGGCCTGGAGCTGGACGAATGACCTTCCCCCAGGTGCCCGGCAAAGTGTGGGCCTCTGCGGGCGCGGCCGTCCTTGCCATCGTGGCAGGCGTGTTTGCGGTGGAGGGGGGCTACGTCAACAACCCGGCAGACCCCGGCGGCGAAACAAACCACGGCGTCACCGTGGCAGTGGCGCGCGAGCACGGCTACCAAGGCCCCATGCGTGAACTGCCCAAGGCAACCGCGCAGCGCATCTACACGCAGGACTACATCGAGCGACCGGGCTTTCATAGTGTGATTTTTCTGTCACCGGCCCTGGGTGAGAAGCTGGTGGACGCCGGGGTGAACGCCGGGCCTGGACGATCGGCGCGCTGGCTCCAGGAGGCGCTCAACCAACTGAGCCGAGGTGGCGCCGACTTTCCCCTTGTGGCGGTGGATGGACACATTGGCTTCCAGACCCTGGCCGCGTACCAGGCGCTGGAGCGAAAGCGCGGGCGCGTGAAGGCTTGTGAGCTGACGTTGAAGCTGATGGATGTGCAGCAGGGCGCGCACTACATGCGCCAGAACAAGCCCATGTTCATCGTGGGCTGGGCCGATCACCGGCTTGGCAATGTGCCGCTGGCACGCTGCGCCGAGTCTGTCCAAGGAGGTGCCCCGTGAAATCCATCTTGACCCTGGCCGTAGCCGCGCTGGCGGGCTGCACCATCGTCCCGGCAGGGACCGCGCACTTGAGCTGCGAGCTGCTGCAAACCGCAGCCATCGAGGCCGATCTGGCGCCTGCCTGGTATCTGGAGGCCGGCGTGGTCCTGGAGCGCTGCGGCCATGAGGGTGCCATTGCTGCTGGCAAGGTGCGCGCCTGCTTTGCGGAAGCCCGCAACGGCTACCGCGACAGCGCGGAATGCGAGGCGATGCAGTGAATCCGATTCTGATTGCCATGTGGCTCAACTGGTGGAGGTGGTGGGAATGACAGCGCTACTTTCCCTGATCCCCCGCTGGGTCTATGCCGCCCTGATCGCCATGCTCGCCGCCACGTCATGCAAGTTCAAGCTCGACAAAGACGGCCTGACGCTGGAAGTCGAAAAGCACAAAGTCGCCGCTGCCCAGCTTGAGGCATCGCAACAGGCGGCGCTTGCCCAGGCCACCGCAAAGGCACGCGACACAGAACAAGCCCTTGTCGCCAAGGTCGAAACCATCCAGGAGGAATCGAATGCGCAAATCACTGCCCTTGCTCGCCAGCGTGATGATCTTCGCCAGCGGTTGCGCGCAGCAGCCACGGCAGCCGTCACCGCCCGTAGCCTGTCCGGCCCCGCCAGCGTTGCCGCCATTGCAGCGACTGCCGCAGGAAGTGACCGGGCCGAGCTTTCTGGACCGGCTGGATATGATCTTGTTTCAGAAGCCCACCGCGCCGACACCATCCGCCTACAGCTTGCAACCTGCGAGCGGCAGTATGAAGCTGCGAGGGATGCGCTGAAGTAGGGCTACTTCCGCCCCAGCTTCTCCAGCACATGCCTTGGCTGAATGTGCGTGTACCGCTTGAGCGACTCCCAGCTTGTGTGGCCGGAAATCAGCGACACCTCTGGGATTGTCAGACCAGCCTCGAACAGCCTACTGATGCCCTCATGCCGCAGGTCGTGCAGCGTGATGTCCTCAAGCTCCAAGAGCTTGGCTGCGCGCTGGAATGACGCACTGACCGATGCCCCTCGATACGGGAATATTTTGCCATTGGTGCGCGGCAGGCCTTCAAGTATCACTTGCGCCATCGGCGGCACTGGAACCACCTCATCTCGTGGCATTGTCGGGTGCTTCGTGTCGCGCAGCAACAGTGTATGGGTCTTCGGATCGTAGTCAGGCCACATGGCGTTCATGACTTCCTCGCGGCGCCGGGGCAGGGCCACCAGAAACCTCAGTATGGTTGGTAGCGGTATGGTGGTTCCATCCAGCTTGCGCCACCATACCTCAATCCGGCTCAACTCGTCGTCAGACACCCGGCGGTCGCGGCGCTGGCTGGGGGCGACTACCTGCATGCGTCGCAGATGGTCCATGGCGTTCGTGACAACAGCCATGTCCAGCGCAATGCCGTGGGCAACCGGAGCGGCCCGATACGCAGCGCGCACGGCCATCATGTGGTTCAGTAGAGTGGCTGGGGATCGCCCAGGCGCATGCCGCACCGCCCAGTCGATGAAGTCGGTCGAGGTGATCGACTCCGCAGGCTTTTCGGTGAATGGGTAGGCTTTGATATTTTTGAACCGGTGCTCGATGGCTAAATACTCACGCCCGATCTTCTTGAGCATCTTGACATGCGTGTCCATAAGGTCGGCCAGTGACACTTGTCCTTGTTTACGCGCAGCCACGCCGGTCTTTGCGATGCGCTTTTCCAGGGCCACGCCCCAGGCGCTGGCCTGTGCGCGGGTGTCGAACGTGGCGCTCTCTTGGTGGACAATGCGACCATCTTCCTTGATGCGTACTTGCGCCTGGAAGCGGCCATTGCGTTGGCGGATTGTTGGCATGGCGGTGTGACAGATGGATTTTGGCACACCGATTGTCACACCAAGAGGTGCTTTAGTGTGCCAAATAGTGCTTTGCATTCAAGTTGTCACACCGTTAATTGGACGTAATATGTTGATATATAACGGAAAGTGCTCTTATATGCCGAATGGTTCCGCGCTGTCATGGAAATTATAGGTTTGCACCATTGGTTCGATTCACCGGCAGGGCGCTACGTGCTGGGATGGGAGCAGGCGCGCTTTGACGAGGCCGTTGCCGATGTCTTTGGTTACCACAGTCTGCAGCTGGGAATGCCGCTGCTCGATGGCCTGCGCGCCAACCGCATGCCGCACCGCTGGCTGGCGCTGGACGAGGCCTCGGCCCCGGGTGCGGGCCCCATTCCCGACCTGCTGAGCCATGCCGTTGCGCTGCCATTTCCGGACAATAGCCTCGATCTGGTGCTGCTGCCCCATGCGCTGGAACTGAGCCACGACCCGCACACGGCATTGCGTGAGGTGGCGCGGGTGCTCGTGCCCGAAGGGCGTGTAGTCATCACCGGGTTGAACCCGGCCAGCCTGTGGGGGCTGCGCCAGCGCCGCATTCGCTTGTATCAACGTTTGAGCGGCCGGCGAGGGCGTTCGTTTTTGCCCGATGTGAACGAGTTCATTGGCTACTGGCGCTTGCGCGACTGGCTGCGCCTGCTCAACTTCGAAGTGGACGACGCCCAGTTTGGCTGCTACCGCCCGGCGGTGCGCACCGAGCAGTGGTTGGAAAAATTTTCATGGATGGACGCGGTGGGCGACCGCTGCTGGCCCATACTGGGCGCCGTCTATTTCGTGGTGGGCATCAAGCGGGTGCACGGCATGCGTTTGCTGGAACCCGCGTGGCGCGCCAGCCCACAGCGCGCTACGGCCACCATGCCGATTGCACGGCGCCACGGAAAACATTGACCGACAGGAACATTGAGTGAACCAGGTACAGATTTATACCGACGGGGCCTGCAAGGGCAACCCTGGCCCCGGCGGCTGGGGCGTCTTGATGCGCTCGGGCTCGACTGAAAAAGAGCTTTTCGGCGGCGAACTGGGCACCACCAACAACCGCATGGAATTGCTGGCGGTGATTGAGGCGCTCACCGCCCTCAAGCGCCCCTGTGCTGTCACGCTGTTTCTCGACAGCGAATACGTGCGCAAGGGCATTACGGAGTGGATCCACGGCTGGAAAGCCCGGGGCTGGCGCACCGCCGCCAAGCAGCCCGTCAAAAACGTGGAACTGTGGCAGCGCCTTGATGCACTGGTGGCACAGGGCGGCCACCAGATCGACTGGCGCTGGGTGAAGGGGCATTCGGGCGACCCCGGCAACGAGCGGGCCGATGCCCTGGCCAACTATGGTGTGGAACAGGCGTTGGGCCAGCGTTGAAGCGCTTCGGTATTTTGTAAGGGCAGGCTACAGACTGGAGCCTTTCCAGGTGTGTTGAGCCGGTTCAGGGAGTACCTACAGGTGCGCAAGGCCATGCCCGGTGCCCGCACCACCGTGGCGCACGACCAAGTGGAACGCCCTCCTATTGGTGCATAGCTAAATGCTATATAAATAATAGCTGTTGGCGCTTTGCAGTATTGCGTTATAGCCATTTTTCATATTATTCCTGATAGCGCTGGAGTACATAGCTGCCGGGCGCGTCGCCCAGGGTGTGGGCCGTGCCCAGCGGCTTGGCGGGCCGTGGAGCGGACGAATGGGCCGCCAACCAGCCATGCCAGGCTGGCCACCAGGAACCCTCGGTTTGGGGCGCGGTGGCGGCCCAAGTGTCGGGTTCTACCCAGGTGCCGTACGCCGGGCGGGTATCCATCTGGTAGCTGCGGCGTGGGTGGCCAGGCTCGGAGATGATGCCGGCGTTGTGTCCGCCGCTGGTCAGCACGAAGGTGATTTCCGCATCGCAAAGACGGTGCAGCTTGTAGACCGAGCGCCAGGGCGACACATGGTCGCGCTGTGTGCCCACCACGAACAGGGGCAGCCGGATGTCTCCCAGTGACACCGCACGCCCTTCCACGCGGTAAGTGTGTGCCGCCAGGGCGTTTTTCAGGTACAGCGCCACCAGGTATTCGTGGTGCATGCGGGCGGGCATGCGCGTGGTGTCGGCGTTCCAGGCCATCAGATCGTTGGGCTGGTCGCGCTCGCCCAGCAGGTATTCGCGCATGCGCCGCGCCCATACCAGGTCGCGTGAGTGCAGAAACTGGAAGGACCCCGCCATCTGCTTGCCCGACAGGTAGCCCTGACCGCGCGTGATGTGGTCCAGCAGGGCGATCTGGCCTTCGTCGATGAACAGGCCCAGCTCGCCCGGCTCGGAGAAGTCGGTCTGCGCCGCCAGCAGCGTGAGTGACTGCAGGGGCGGGAATTCTTCCTGGCCCTGCACGCCGCCCTTGCGCGCCATCGCGGCGGCGGCAATGGCCAGCAGCGTGCCGCCCAGACAGTAGCCCATGGCGTGCACCGGCGTGTTGGGGGTGCTTTGTGCTCCCACGGCCTGCAGCGCATCGAACACGCCCAGGCGCAGGTAGTCATCCATGCAAAGTTCTGCATCGGCGGCGTCGGGGTTGCGCCATGACAGCATGTAGACGGTATGGCCCTGGCCCACCAGATAGCGCACCAGCGAGTTGTGGGGCGAGAGGTCGAGGATGTAGTACTTCATGATCCACGACGGCACGATCAGCACCGGCTCGGGGTGGACCCGAGGGGTTTGCGGCGCGTAGCGGATCAGCTCGATCAGTGCATTGCGAAACACCACCTTGCCCGGCGTGACGGCCACGTCGTGCCCTACGCGAAAACGCTCGGCTTGTTCCTCCTTGTCCGGCGTGGGCATGCCCGTGGCATCTGCCAGCCAGTGCTGCAACCCCTTGCGCAGGTGCGCACCGCCTGATTCGAGCACGTCGCGCTGCACCACCGGGTTGGTGGTGGGCATGTTGGCCGGTGAAAGCATGTCCAGCCACTGCCGCGCAAAGAACTGGGTCAGGTCGGTGTGGTGCGCCGTCATGCCGGGCACCTGGGCAGCTTCGCGCCAAAACGCTTCGGTGTTGTGAAAACCTGTGCGCATTTGGTTGAAGGGCCATTGGGACCAGGCGGGGTGCCGAAAGCGCGGGTCTTCGTCGGGCGGGGCTACCTCGTCGGTGGTGCTGGTCACGGCCGAGCGCAGGGTGTCACCAGCGAGCCGGGTGGCCAGCGCTGCCAGCTCCAGCTGACGGCCTGGTGACAGCGCCAGATGCCAGGCCCAGTCCGCCGTGGCCAGGCCCAGCGATACCGGCGACAGCCCGCCTGTGAGGGGAGCGATGGCCGCCTGCGTCAGCCGGTCGAGTTTTTGGGCCGGGGTCTCCGTGGCAGGCGCGGTGTACAGGCCGGGGAGGGGGGGCGTGGGAGTAGTGCGTTGGGCCATGGTGTGTCGTGATGGGTTGAGTCCTGTCTCCATGATAGGCCGTGGCCCCTCCATTTATGCGATACGTGACTTGCCGCAAGGGGTGCGGAATGAGGGCTTCTATGATGGCCCTATCGTTGTTGCGCAAGGAGGGCCCATGAATACGCTCACCAAGATGGCCCTGGGCCTGATCGGGCAGTTGCGCCCCGAGGCCCCCACCGGCGATGGCAGCCCGGCTTTGCTGCTGCCGCCACCCGACAGGGCGGGCGGCGTGCCGCTGATGCAGGCGCTGGCACGGCGCCAGTCGGCGCGCACTTTTGACCCGGCTGCGTTGCCGCTGCAAACCCTCTCCGACCTGCTGTGGGCCGCGGCCGGCATCAACCGCGCCGACCACGCAGGCCGCACCACCCCCAGCGCCCTGAACGCCCAGGAGATCGATGTGTACGTCGCCCTGCCCGAGGGTCTGTACCGCTACGACCCCGTGGCCCACACCCTGCAGCGAGTGGTGGCGGCCGACGTGCGGCGTGTGACGGGCTACCAGGACTTTGTGGACACCGCGCCGCTTGACCTGGTGTATGTGGCTGACCATGCGCGCATGAAACTCGTGCCTGCGGCGCAGCGTGAATCCTATGCCTCGGTGGCGGCCGGTGCCATGGCGCAAAACGTCTACCTGTATTGCGCAAGCGCGGGCCTGTCCACCGTGATCCGGGCCTGGATCGACCGCCAGGCACTGGCCCAGGCCATGTCCCTGGGTACCGACCAGCAGATATTGCTGTCGCAGACCGTGGGGGCCAGCGCACCATGAGCGCCGTGTTCGATCTGCTGCGCCTGTCCACCGTGTCGCTCGACGTGGCGGCGGCCCACCGGGGCACGGCCCAGGGCATTGCCCAGCGGCAGCAACGGCGCCTGGCGCAGTTGCTCGACGTGGCACTGCGCGAATCGCGCCTGTACCAGGAACTGCTGCCCCCGGGCTGCAGCGCCCGCACGCCGCTGCAGCAACTGCCCGTGGTCACGCGCGGCCAGCTCATGGAGCGCTTTGACGACTGGGTGACCGATCCGCGCCTCAAGCTCGACGAACTGCGCGCCTTTACCGCCGACCCCGAACGCATTGCCGAACCCTGGCTGGGCCGCTACATGGTGTGGGAAAGCTCGGGCACCACCGGCCAGCCCGGCATGTTTGTGCAAGACGCGCAGGCCATGGCCGTATACGACGCGCTGGAAGCCCTGCGCCGCAGCGCACCGCGTCCGCTGGCGCACTGGATGGACCCGCTGCAACTGGCCGAGCGCTATGCCTTTGTGGGCGCCACGGGCGGGCATTTCGCCAGCCTGGTCTCGCTGCGGCGCCTGTGCGGTATCAACCCCTGGCTGGCTGCCAGCACGCGCAGTTTTTCCATCCAGGCGCCCACGGCCGAACTGGTGCAGTCCCTCAACGACTTTGCGCCCAGCGTGCTCATCACCTACCCGACCGTGGCGGCCTTGCTGGCCGATGAAGCGTGCGCCGGTCGCCTGCGCATTGCCCCGCGCGAGGTCTGGACCGGTGGCGAAACCCTGGGACCCACCGTGCGCGCCCACATCGAGCGCAGCCTGGACTGTGCGCTGCGCAACAGCTATGGGGCCTCGGAGTTCCTGGCCATGGGCTGGGAGTGCCAGATCGGCCACATGCACCTCAATGCCGACTGGGTCATCCTGGAGCCCGTGGACGAACGCTACCGGCCGGTGCCACCGGGCGAGCCGCCTTACGCCGTGCTGCTGACCAACCTGGCCAACACGGTGCAGCCCCTGATCCGCTACGAACTGGGCGACCATGTCACCGTGCACGCCGAACCGTGCACCTGCGGCTCGCCCTTGCCCATGATCACGGTGCGCGGTCGCCAGGACGATCCGCTGCACATGGCGGGACGGCACGGCGGCACGGTCACGCTGCTGCCCCTCGCGCTGACGGCTGTGCTGGAAGATGTTGCGGGGGTTTTCGACTTTCATCTGCGCCAGCTGGACGACCACAGCCTGGTGCTGCGCCTGCCCCTGCACGGCGAGGAAGGCCGCGCCGCCATGGCGCGCTGCCGTGCCGCCCTCAAGGCCTTTGCGCTCGCCCAAGGGCTGGCGCCCTTGCAGGTAAAGGCCGAACTGGGCCAGCCCGTGCCGCGTGGGCGCAGCGGCAAAGCCTGCCGCATCGTGGCCTGCACGGCCCCCGGCACCCCGTAATTCTGTTTCCAAATCATTCGTGTCTAGGCGCGAAGCCGCAGACAGTGCTGTAGCACGGCAAGGCGAAGCAACAACGACACGGATGATTTAGAAATGGAATAAGCAGGTTCTAAAAGGCCCGCGCCAATGCGCCCGTCAGGCTCTCCAGGGCGGCCGGGTTCAGCACCGTCCAGTGGCGGCGCTCGCCCTGCACCCAGCGGCGTGACTGCCATTGCGACAGCAGACGGCTGAGGGTTTCCGCACGAATGCCCAGGTGGGCGGCCACCTGCCGCTGGGTGCCCGGCAGCTCCAGCCGGGTGCCCTGGTCGGCCGACAGGCGCAGCAGGCAGGCGGCCAACCTTTGCGGCGCACTGCTGACCGTAAGCCATTCCACCTCATTGATGTAGTGGTAGAGCCTGCGGCTCAGGTCCTGCAGCAGGCACAAACCCAGGGCAGAGTGGGTTTCGCAGGCGCGCTGCAGGGCGCAGCGGCACAGGCGCCAGGCAGCGGTGGTGCCCACGCTGCGCGCCTGCATGGGGTAGCGCCCATGGGCCATGAACATGGCCGCCTCGGCCACGCACTGGCCCGGCCCAAAGCGGTGAAACACCCGCTCATCGCCATCGCAGCCAAAGCGCACCACCTCCACATGGCCCTGCACCACGAGAAACCAGTGGCGGGCAGCGTCGCCTTCGTGGAAAACCACTTCACCCGGGTGGAATGAATGCAAGTCGGCTTGCTGGCACATGGCTTGCAGCACAGCGGCTGGCAGGTCTTGGAACAAGGGGTGCGCCGCCAGGATGGATTGGGGCGTGGCGGGAGAAACGTTGATAAATGTCATTGCCGGATACCGATGGTTTCAAGGATGATATTGCAAATGCGAATGAATCCCAATAAGTTTTGTATGAATCCTAAAACCCATCGTTTCCCTTTGCGAGCCACTGCCAGCGCTGTGATGGTCGCCGCCCTCGGCACGCCTGCTCTGGCGCAAGAGGGCATGGCGCTGCCATCCGTCACCGTGCAGTCCACCCGCGCCAGCGCCACGGTGCCTCTGCGCAGCACCGTGCAGGCCGAACGCGAAAAACTGGACAAAGTGCCCGGCGGCACCAACCTGGCCGAGCCGCAGAAAGAAGCGCGCCTGGCCACACTGCGCGACGCGCTGGACTACCAGCCCGGCATCGTGCTGCAGGACTTTTTTGGTGGCACCGACCAGCCGCGCCTGGGCATTCGTGGCTCGGGCATCCAGAGCAACCCGGTGAACCGGGGCGTGCTGCTGCTGCAGGACGGCTTGCCGCTCAACGAGGCCGATGGCTCCTTCATCATCGGCCTGATCGAACCGCGCAACGCGGCCCTGGTCAGCGCGCGGCGCGGCGCCAACGCCACGTCGCCCAGCGCCACCATGCTGGGTGGCGAGCTGGACTTTGTGTCGATGACCGGTGCCGACGAGCGCGGCCGGGTGCGTGCTGAATACGGTAGCTTTGGCCGCCAGGGCTTACAGGCTGCGGTGGGAGGTGTGGGCGAGCGCCTGGATGGCCGGATGTCGGTCAGCAGTGACCGCTACGAAGGCTACCGCCACCACTCGGCCTCGCGGCGCGACAGCGTGCAGGCCAATGTGGGTTTTCAGGGCGACGGGGGGTTCGAGAACCGCACCTACCTGGGTTGGACCGACCTGGCCTTCCAGATCCCCAACGTGGTGCCCAAGGACCGTATCCAGTCGGACCCGCGCGGCGTGATGGGCGATGGCGCCACCCCGCAGGACCAGTTGCTCAACGTCTACAAGCGCGACCCGCGCCGCGCTGCCACGCAGCTGCGCCTGGCCAACCGCTCGCGCTGGGGCAGCGACACCCTGCGCCACGAGGTGGGCGTGTACTGGCAGGACACGGACGACCTGTTCAACAACATGACCAGCCACACCGTCACCCACAGCCGCACCGCTGGCGCGCAGTGGCAGGCCAGCGGGCGCCCGGCGGGCGCGGATGGCGCCTGGGGCTGGCGCACGGCCTTGTCGTGGGCCGACAGTGCCATGGAGCGCGACCTGTACGCCACCAACCCGGCCAATGGCCAGCAAATGCAGCGCTTTGGCAGCTATGACCTGGGTGCCCAAAACCTGCAGGCCCTGGCGGCGGCCGACTGGCGCCTGGCGCCGGGCTGGACGCTGCTGGGCAGCGTGCAATGGAGCCATCTCACGCGCGACGCGCAAAGCCGCAGCAGCGCCGCGCTGCTCGACCAGGACTGGAGCTTTGCCACGCCCAAGATCGGTGTGAACTGGGCTGCCACGCCCACCACGCGCCTGTGGGCCAACCTGAGCCGCAGCCACGAGGCGCCCACTTTCTGGGAGATCGTCAGCGCCACCGTGGCACCCAATAGCCCGGCCACGGCCCAGGCCGAACTGGTGCGCCTGAAGATGCAGCGCGCCACCACCATCGAGCTGGGCGGTGCCGGTCGCTGGGGTGAGGGTGCCCATGCCGTGCACTGGACGGCCGCTGTGTACCGCAGCGTGCTGGCCGACGAGTTGATCTCGACGACCGACGCCAACGGCATCAAGGTGGGCACGTACAACTATGCGGGCGGCACGCGCCACCAGGGCGTGGAGCTGGGCCTCTCGGGCAGCCAGCGCGTGGGAATGGGCGCGCTCGACGTCCGTGCCAGCTGGACCTACAGCGACTTCCGCTTTCGCGGCGGTGAATACGCGGGCAAGCAGATTGCCGGTGTGCCGCGCCAGCTCATCAATGCCGAAGTGCTGTACCGCATGGGCGCCTGGCGCTTCGGCCCCCATGTGCGCTGGATGCCCGTCAGCACGCCCACTGACCATGCCAACACGCCCGGTGCCGAGCAAGACGCTTACGCGCTGCTGGGCCTCAAGCTCGAATGGCGCGATGGACCCTTGGCGCTGTATGTGCAGGCCGACAACGTGACCGACCGGCGCTATGCCAGCGCCTACGCCATCCGCAACCAGGCCACCGCAGCGCAGCCGGGCTACTTGCAGGGCCTGGGCCGCAGCTTCACGGCAGGCCTGAGCTACCAGTTCTGAGGGCCCGCCATGCTGCCATCCCTGCCTGTGCCGACCCTCTCACGCCGCCAGGTGCTGGCGGCGCTGGCCGCCTCCGGCCTGCCCGCTGTGGCGTGTTCTGCCCCGCGCCTGCCGCGCATCACCCTGTCGGGCCCTCCGGCGATTGTGTCGGCGCCCTTGATCCACATGGCCGAGACCCATGCGTTGGCGGGTGTGGCGGGCGAAACCGCTTTTGTGTCGTGGCGCGACCCCGACCAACTGCGCATGAGGGCCATGGGCGGCAAGGCCGACGTGCTGGCCATGCCCAGCAACGTGGCCGCCAACCTGTTCAACCGGGGCGCGGGCGTCACGCTGCTCAACATCTCGACCTGGGGCGCGCTGTGGCTTGTGACGCGCGATGCCCACCGCAAGGCGCTGGCCGACTACCGGGGCGAGGAAATTGCCGTGCCCTTCCGGGGCGACATGCCCGACATCGTGCTGCAGCTGCTGGCCGCGAAGCAGGGGCTGGATCTGCACAAGGATTTTCGCGTGCGCTACGTGCCCACGCCCATGGAGGCCATGCAGTTGCTCATCACGCGCCGTGTCTCGCATGCGCTGTTGGCCGAGCCCGCTGTATCGCTGGCGCTGCGTAAAACCAAGTCTTTCCCCATCGGCCTGATCGCGCCCGAGTTGCACCGGGGTGCTGACCTGCAGCAGGAGTGGGGGCGTCTTTTTGAGCGCAAACCCCGCTTGCCGCAGGCGGGTATCGCTGCCGTGGGCACGGTGCGCCAGCTGCCCGAGGTTCTGGCTGCCGTGGCCAACGCCTATGCCCAGTCGCTCGCCTGGTGCCGCGCACACCCCCTGGAGTGCGGCGCCATGATGGCCAAACACATTGACCTGCTCACCTCCGAGGCCGTGGCCGACGCCATTGCCGTGAGCCAGCTCGATGCGGTGCCTGCCGCCGCAGCGCGCCCCGAGCTGGAGTTCTTCTTCGGCCAGTTGATGGTGCGCAACCCGGCGCTGGTGGGCGGCAAGCTGCCTGCCAGCGCGTTCTACGGGATGACCTAGCTGCGGCGGGCACACCTTCGTATTCCTTTTCGTTGTTTTTCATTGCTTGTCCCCGGCAGCCGCCGCCACCTGGGTCTTTATTTTTTTGATTCCAGGAGTTTGCAGTCATGACGTATTCCCCCGAGGCCCACGGCGCGCCCAGCGCAGCCCTGAACTTTTCGCACTCCTTGCGTCCCCGTCCCGCGGCATGGGCCGCAATGCTGTTGTTTGCGGGCGCGGGCGTTCAGGCCCAGGGCGTCAGCCCGACGGGTGCGGGTGCCCAGGAAGCACCATCCCAGCAGGTGGCGCAGGCCGCTGCGGCCCTGCCTGCGGTCACCGTCACGGCCACGCTGACCGAGCAGGACGCGCGCACCGCGCCCGCCAGCGTCACCGTCATCAACCGCGACGAACTGGCGGCGCGCAATGCGTCCGATGTGCTCGACGCCGTGCGTGGTGCCCCTGGCCTGACGCTCTCGCCACGCCAGGTGGGCGGGCGCAAGACGCTGGCGTTGCGGGGGCTGGAAGGCAAGCACACACTCACTCTCATCGACGGGCGGCGCATCAGCGCCACGGACGATGTGGTAGGCCATTCCGACTACCAATACGGCTGGCTGCCCATGTCGGCGGTCGAGCGCATCGAGATCATCCGGGGGCCCATGTCGGCGCTGTATGGCTCCGAGGCGCTAGGCGGTGTCATCAACCTCATTACCCGCCAGCCCAAGGACCGTTGGATCGGCTCGGTGGGCGTCTCGGCCAGCACCCCTACCCGCTCCAGCGAAGGCGAACCCACGGGCACCACCTCGGTGTTTGCCGCCGGCCCGGTGGGCGAACGCCTGAGCTTGCGTGTGAACGCCGAGCTGGCGCACAGCGCACCCGTGGCCGATCGGCAGAGTCCGCTGCTGTCGGAAATCGAAGGCAGCCACGCCAAGAACGGTGGCCTGGCTGCCCGCTATGCGCTGACGCCGGAACAAACCCTGGAGGCGGGGTGGAGTGGCGGCAAAGAGCAGCGTGTGTACGACACCAGCTCCACCTCCAAGGGTGTGTACCGCAGCACCTACGACATCGACCGCTCTCAGGCCCATGTTGGCTGGGAGGGCCAGTTTGACAACTGGCGCGGCAAGCTGCGCGCCTACCGCAGCGAGATCGACATTGCCAACCGCGCCAGCAACGGCGCTACGCCCACGCGGCCGCAGAACATGGTGGACGACGTGCTGGACGGCCATGCCAGTTTTGCCCTGGGCGCGCACAAGGTCACCGTGGGCGGCGAATGGCGCCGCGAGACGCTGGAGAACGCCGGCCTGAAAAACGGCGTGGACGATGCGGCGCACAAGGCCCTGTTTGCGCAAGACGAAATCGCCCTGACCGACACGCTGATGCTCACCGCCGGTCTGCGTGCCGACCACCACGAACTGTTTGGCAGCGAAGTCAGTCCGCGCGCCTACCTGGTCTGGGAGCCCACCCCGGCGCTGGTGGTCAAGGGCGGTTTTGGCCATGCCTTTAAGGCGCCCACGCTCAAGCAGATCTCGCCCAACTACGTGGGGGCCGAAGGGCCGCACACCTTTGCAGGCAACGGCAACATCCAGCCCGAGTCGTCCAACTCGTTTGAAGTGGGTGCCGACTGGCAGGTGGCGCCCGCCTGGTCGCTGCGCGCCACGGTGTTCAACACCGAGGTCAAAGACCTCATCACCTACCGCCTGCTGCGCCAGGAGGGCGTGCGGCGCTTCTACCAGTACGACAACGTGGACGCCGCACGCATCCAGGGGCTGGAGGCGGGCATGACCTGGGACATGACGCGCCAGCTTGCCTGGAGCAACGACCTGACGCTGCTGCACACGCGCGACAAAAGCACCGGCCAGAAGCTGGCCGACCGGCCATCGAGCAGCCTGACCTCGCGCCTGGAATGGAAAGGCGCCGAGGGCTGGAGCGCGCGCCTGACCGGCGAATTCACCGGCAGCCAGACCGGCACCGACGGTGCTGCGCTGCCCTCGTACGCACTGTGGAGCGCCAGCGTAGGCAAGCAGTTTGCACTGGACGCCCACCGCAAGCTGGTGCTGCGCGCCGGGCTGGAAAACATCGGCAACGTGAACCTGGCCGAGAAGTCGGAGAGCTTTGGCTATGCCGAGCGCGCGCGCCGTGTGTTCGTGACCGCAAGGGTTGATTTCTGACAACAAGGACTCTTTGAACCTCCCCTGGCCCCCTCTCTGGTGGGGAAGTGTGGGCCAGGGGCCGGTTGTATCAATATTCAAATACTACTATTTTGATAGCTGTTACCGTTTGATAGATAAGCGCTAGAGGCCAATTTGACTCATAAAACTATTGCAAACACCATCGCCTGCGTGCGGCGCTGGCTGGCCTTGTGCCTGCTGGCGCTGGCGCCCTTTGGCGCTGCGCAGGCGGCGCAGGTGTTGTTCATCGCAACGTCCAATGTGCCCGCAGGCAAGTTCCGCCAGTTGGCCGACATCGCCCGGCCCCACGGCATCGAGCTGCAGGTGCGCTACCTGGAAAGGCTGCCCGCCGACACCGACGAGGGCCTGTTCAAGGGCTTTGATGCCGTGTTCTTTGACAGCTACTTGCAGGATGTGGTCAGTGACCGACTGGCGCGGGCCCTGCCGGGCCTGCACGCGCCCAACGCCTGGCTGTACGACGCCAAACCCGCCTGGGGCGGCGGCTTGCCCGAGCCCGTGGCGCGGCGGCTCATCACCTACTACAGCAATGGCGGCAAGCAGAACTTCGAGGGCTTCTTCGCCACACTGGCCGCGCAGCTGCAGGGGCGCCAGGCCCAGGGCGTGCCCGAGCCCGTGGTGTTCCCCAAAACCGCCGTCTACCACCCGCGTGCGCCGGGCCTGGTCATGGCAGACCCTGTGGCGTGGCTGCGTTCGCAAGGCGTCGATCCAGCTGCCACCAACCGCCGCCCCGTGGTGGCGCTGGCGCTGCACCAGCAGTACATCGCCGCGATGCAGACCGCTTTCATCGACGACCTGATTGCGCGCATCGAAGCCGGGGGCGCCGTGGCGCTGCCGTTCTACAGCCCCATGCTGGAGGCGGGCGCGCTGGAGCAAATGCTCAAGCCCGCGGGCATGCGGTTGGCCGACGTGCTCATCAACACCCAGATCATGCTGAACGCCGAGGAGCGACGTGCCGAGTTCGAGCGGCTGGGCATCCCCGTGCTGCAGGCCATGCCGTACCGGCGCGGCGACGAGGCCGCCTGGGCCGCCAACCCGCAGGGCGTGGCGCTGATGGATGTGCCGTTCTACCTGGCGCAGGCCGAATACGCGGGCGTCACCGACATCCAGGTGGCGGCCGCCACACGCAAGGCCGATGAGCAGATCGTGCCCATTGCCGCGCAGGCCGACGCCGTGGTGGGCAAGGCGCTCAACCTGGCTAGCTTGCAGCGCAAGCAGAACGCCGACAAGCGCCTGTCCATCTTCTTCTGGAACTACCCACCGGGCGAGAAGAACCTGTCTGCCTCGTTTTTGAACGTGCCGCGCAGCCTGCAAACCACGCTGGCCGCGCTGCAGGCAGCGGGCTACGACACCGAGTCGCCTGCCGAGCCCCTGTTGATCGGCAACCTGCAGCGCCTGCTGGCACCGTCGTACCGCCAGGGCGAGTTGGAACCCCTGCTGCGCGACGGCCTGGCCGCCACCCTGCCCGTGGCGCAGTACCGCCAGTGGCTGGCCACGCTGCCTGCGGCCACGCAAGAAGCCCTGCGCGAGCGCTGGGGCGCGCCCGAAGCATCGAGCATGGTGCTGCGGCGCGGCGGCGAAGCCGTGTTCGTGGTGCCGCGCCTGATGCTGGGCAAGGTCGCCATCCTGCCGCAGCCGCCGCGCGGCGAGCAATGGGACGACAAGGAAAAAGCGCTGTACCACTCGCCCAGCGCCCTGCCGTCGCACTACTACCTGGCCGCCTACCTGTGGGCGCGCGAGCGGCACAAAAGCGACGCATTGGTGCACTTTGGCACCCACGGCAGCCAGGAATGGCTGCCCGGCAAGGAGCGTGGCCTGTCGGTGTTCGACCCCGGCATGCTCGCCGTGGGCAACGTGCCGGTGGCCTACCCGTACATTGCCGACAACATCGGCGAGGCACAGCAGGCCAAGCGCCGGGGCCGCGCGGTCATCGTCAGCCACCAGACGCCGCCGTTCAAACCGGCAGGCCTGCACCAGGCACTCACCCACATGCACGATCTGCTGCACGCCTGGCTGGCGCAGGACGATGGTGTGGTCAGAGAAAAAATCAAGACCGACCTGCTGGCCGCCGTGCAGAAAGAGCACATCGACCGCGACATGGGCTGGATGCCCGAACGCACGCGCAGCGAATTCCCGGCCTTTGTGGACCTGCTGCACAACCACCTGCACGAGCTGGCCGAAACCGCCCAGCCGCTGGGCCTGCACACCCTGGGCCGTGCGCCCGAAGAGCAGCACCGCCTGGCCACCGTGCTGCTGATGCTGGGGCGCCCGTTCTGGGAGGCTGCGGCACTGCACGCCGGAGCACCGGCTGCCGATGTGGACGAGGCCCTGATTGGCGACTACAGCCGCTTGGCGCAGACGGCGCCCTACCAGTTGCTGCAGCGCCATGTGATCGAGGACCAGAGCCTTGAGGCCCTGCCAGCGGCGTTGCAAACCGGCATCGCCAAGGCCCGCACCGCCTACGCCCACATTGGCGCCGACCAGGAGTTGCCTGCCTTGCTGCAGGTGCTGGCCGGGCGGCACCTGCCCACGTCGTATGGCGGCGACCCCATCAAGAACCCCGACGCCTACCCTACAGGCCGCAACCTGTATGGTTTTGACCCCTCGCGCGTGCCCACGCCCCAGGCCTGGGCGGCCGGCAAGGACGCTGCCGAGCAACTCATTGCCGAGCACCAACGCCTGACCGGCAAGGCGCCCACCAAGCTGGCCGTCTCGCTGTGGTCGGTGGAGACCATGCGCCACCAGGGTTTGCTCGAAGCACAGGCGCTGTGGCTGCTGGGCGTGGAACCGGTGTGGGACGACGGCGGGCGCGTGACCGGTGTGAAGCTGGTGCCCCGCGCAGCGCTGGGGCGCGAGCGGGTGGACGTGGTGCTGTCGGCCACCGGCCTGTACCGCGACCATTTCCCCAACGCCATGAAGCAACTGGCGCGCGCCGTGCAACTGGCTGCGCAGGCCGAGGGGCCGGGCGAAGAGGCCAACCCCGTGGCGGCGCACACGCGCGGCATGGCCGCCAAGCTGCGCGCCCAGGGCATGGGCGAGCAGGCCGCGCTGGCGGCGGCGCAAACGCGCATCTTCTCGTCCGAATCGGGCAACTACGGCACGGGTCTGGACAACGCCACGCTGGCCACCGACAGCTGGCAGGGCAAGCAAGAGGGCGACCGCAAGCTCGCGCAGCTGTACCTGTCGCGCATGCAGTACGCCTATGGGCCGGACGAATCCACCTGGGGCAGCCTGCCGGGGGCAGCGCAGGGACAAGGCGGCAAGGCACTCAACCTGTATGCCGAGCACCTGCGCGGCACCGAGGGCGCGGTGCTCTCGCGCAGCTCCAACCTCTACGGCATGTTGACCACCGACGACCCGTTCCAGTACCTGGGCGGCATTGCGCTGGCCGTGCGGCACCTGGACGGCAAGGCGCCGCAGCTCTACATCAGCAACCTGCGCGGGGCAGGAAGTGGCAAGGTCGAAGGCGCGGCGCAGTTCCTGGCCAAGGAGCTGGCCACGCGCCAGTTCCACCCCGGCTACATCAAAGGCCTGATGGCCGAGGGCTACGCCGGCACGCTGCAGGTGCTGGACGCCACCAACAACTTCTGGGGCTGGACAGCGGTGGCGCGCGAGATCGTGCGCGACGACCAGTGGCAAGAGATGGCCGACGTGTACGTGCGCGACAAGCACCAACTGGGCCTCAAACGCTGGTTCGAGGCGCACAACCCGCATGCGCTGGCGCAGACCATGGAGCGCATGCTCGAAGCCGCCCGCCAGGGCTACTGGAAGGCCGACCCGAAAACCGTGGCCGAGCTGAAAGCGCGCTGGCGCGACCTGACGGAGCGCTTTGATGTGCGCACCGATAACGCACGCTTTCAAGCGTATGTAGGCAAAGCGCCTGCGGCCCACAACCCGGCGGCGCCCGCTGCACCGGGGTTCGGCCTCGATGCCCCGTTGGCGCAGGCTGCACCGCCTGCCGTCGCACAGGCCGCTGCGCCAGCGCCGCCGCCCGCCGAGCCATCGCAGTCCACCACACCGCCGCAATCCGCCGAGCCCGCCGCTGCAGAGCCCCCGGTGGTCAGCGGCCTCTTGATGGCGCCCGTGCCGCAAGCCCAGCCGGTCAGCGTGGGCCCCACGCAGGCCGTGCTGCTGGCGCTGATGTTGGCGGGCATCACCGGCGCCGGTGCCCTGCGGCAGGCGCGCCGCAGCAGCGTGGTGCGCCCCCACCGAATTCATTCACTTTCTGGAGTTTTCAAATGAGCAATCCCCTTGAATCGATGATGTATGGCGTCAGCCAGTTCTTCCTGTTCCCCGTGCTGCTGGCCATTGCCGCGCTGTTCGTGCATGCCTTCTACGCGGCAGGTGCCTTTGCCTGGCAGGCCTGGCAGCGCCGCAGCGGCAAGGCCGCAGGTTTTGAAATGCTGGCCGCACGCCGCGCCAACCCCGCCATCACCCTGCTCGACCTGGAAGTGCTGGCGGCCGAGCGGCTCGAATTTGCCCGCATCGCCACCCGCGTGGCGCCCATGCTGGGCCTGGTGGCCACGATGATCCCCATGGGCCCGGCGCTGATGGCACTGGCCGATGGCAATCTGGCCGATGTGTCGCGCAGCCTGATGGTGGCGTTCTCCGCCGTGATTTTGGCGCTGCTGGCCGCCGCCATCAGCTACAGCGTGGTCAACGTGCGCAAGCGCTGGTACGCCACCGACCTGGCCGCCATCGAGCAAGGCGTGGCTCCGCTGGAGTCGCCCGCACAAGACATGCTGGGCCACCTGGTGAGTGAGGTGCCCGCATGAAGCTGCGTTTGATGGACGACATGGAGGCGGACGACCCCATCCAGTCGGTGGTGAACCTGATCGACGTGTTCCTGGTCATCATCGCTGCGCTGCTGCTGGCGGTGGCCAACAACCCGGTGAACCCGTTCAGCACAGAGTCGGTCACCGTCATCAAAAACCCTGGCAAGCCCAACATGGAAGTCGTGATCAAGGACGGCCAGAAGATCGAGCGCTACAAGGCCAGCGGCGAAATTGGCGAAGGCCAGGGCAACAAGGCGGGTGTGGCCTATCGCCTCAAAGATGGCTCCATGGTGTATGTGCCCGAAGCAGGTGCAGAGCAGTCTGCAGCGGCAGGGGTGGTGCAGTAATGCTGCGGCTGCTGGCGCGTGTTTTGCGGGGGCTGCCCGGCTACTTGTGGAGCGGCTGGGGTGCGTGCGCCAGCCTGTTTTTGCTGCTGGCCGCCTGGGAGGCAGTGGCTGCTTTCTACGACCCGCTCATCCTGCCCGACCCGCTCACCGCCTTTGCCGCGCTGTGGGGCCTGGTAGAGCAGGGCAGTGCCTGGCCCGCGCTGGCCGCCACCGCACGGCGTGCACTCATGGGGCTGGCGCTGGCCGTTTCGGTGGGCAGCCTGCTGGGGCTGGCCGCAGGCCTGTCGGTCACCGCGTCCGTCCTTTCGCGCCCCTTGGTGACCGTGTTGCTGGGTACGCCGCCCATCGCCTGGCTGGTGCTGGCCATGCTGTGGTTCGGCATGAGCGACGGCACGCCCGTGTTCACTGTGTTCATCGCCTGCTTCCCCGTGGTGTTTGCCAGCGCCCTGCAGGGCACGCGCACGCTCGATTTGCAGCTGCGCGACATGGCGCGCGCCTACCGCCTGCCCATGGGCATGGCACTGCGTGAGGTGTACGGCCCGCATGTGCTGTCGTACCTGTTCCCGGCCTGGGTGACGGCGCTGGGCAGCGCCTGGAAAGTGACCGTCATGGCCGAGTTGCTGGCCAGCACCGACGGCGTGGGCGCCGCGTTGGCGGCCAGCCGCTCGCAACTGGACACCGCCACCACCCTGGGCTGGATCACCGCCGTGGTGGGCTGCCTGCTGGTGGTCGAGTATGGATTTTTGGAACCGCTCAAGCGCGAAGTCGAGCGCTGGCGGGAGGCACCGCGATGAATCTTGTTTTGAAAGACGTGCGCCACAGCTACGCGCTGACCGAAGTGCTGGGCGGCGTGGGCCTGGCCTTGCCGCCCGGTGGTGTGGTGGCGCTGGTCGGCCCCTCGGGCTGTGGCAAAACCACGCTGCTGCACCTGTGCGCGGGCCTGCTCGACCTGCAGGAGGGCCGCCTGGACAACTCCTTTGTGAACCCCGCGTTGATGTTCCAACAGCCGCGCCTGCTGCCCTGGCAGACCACGGCTGACAACATCGCCCTGGGCCTGCGCGCACGGGGCATGGCCCGTGCCGACGCCCGCGCAAAAGCCCACGCCATGGGCGCCGCGCTGGGGCTGGATGCCGAGGCGCTGGCCGCCTACCCGCACCAGCTTTCGGGCGGCATGCAAAGCCGCGCCGCGCTGGCGCGCGCCCTGGTGCTCGAACCCGATCTGCTGCTGATGGACGAGCCCTTCGCCGCGCTCGACATCGGCCTCAAGGCGCAGCTGCACCGCCTGCTGCTGCGCCACCAGGCCGAGAAGGGCACCGCCGTGCTGATGATCACGCACGACCTGATGGAGGCCGTGCGCCTGGCCGACACCGTGCTCGTCATGGCCGCAGGGCCGGGCCGCATCGTGCACGGGCACACGCCTGCCGCGCCCGCGCTGGCGCGCACCGACGCCATGGTCTACCACGAGACCGCCGAGCTGCTGCGCGTGCCCGCCGTGCGTGCGGCCTTCGGGCTCGATGCGCTGCTGGACGCAAAAGCCTGTGGCGCCGATGAATTCGCCGAAACTCTGCCGCCCCCCAATGCGCGCGTGCTGCCCCTGCCACTGGCGCTGCAGGCGGGCGACGCCACCCCCGCCGCGCGGAGGATGCGATGCGGATGACCGCCCCCGTGATGACCCCGCCCGGCCTGCTGTCGCCCCAGCACCCGGTGTGGATGTGCGCCATGCGCCCCTTCTTTCTGCTCACCATGGCTTCGGCCGTGCTGCTCATCGCGCTATGGAGCGCCGTGCTGGCGCTGGGCCTGCCGCCGCCGCCCGTGGCGGGCGGCGCGCTGGTGTGGCACGCGCACGAACTGTTGCTGGGCTTTGGCTTGGCGGCGGTGGCGGGCTTTGTGCTGACTGCGGTGCCCGAGTTCACGGCCACCGCCAGTGCCAACCCGCGCACGGCGCGCCAGCTGGTGGCGCTCTGGCTGCTGGGCCGCGCGGGCTTTTGGCTCTCAGGCGTGGCCGGGTGGCCCGCACTGGCCGTGGCGGGTGCGGCGCAGCTCGCCTTGCTGGGTACCCTCATCGCACTGCTGTGGCCCGCCTTGCGCACGCCCGCAGGCCAGCGCCACCACGCCTTTGGCTGGGCGCTGGCAGGCATGGCATTGCTGGTGGCGGGTTTTTACCTTGATGCGCTGCGCGGCGCCTACCCCATGCGCTGGCTGCACGCCTTTCTGGGCCTGCTGATGGTGCTCATCGTCATCGCCATGAGCCGCATCTCCATGCGCATCGTCAACCGCGCCATCGACCAGGCAGGCACCGGCGCCGAGCCCTATCTGGCCCGCCCACCCCGGCGCAACCTGGCCGTGCTGTGCATTGCCTTGTTCACCCTGGCCGAGTTTGTGCACGAAGGCAGCGCTACCTCCGGCTGGCTGGCCTGCGCCAGTGCCGCCGCCCTGTTCAACCTGCTGGGCGACTGGCACGTGGGCCGCCCGCTGCTGCGGCGTTGGCCGCTCATGCTCTACACCGTGTACCTGTGCATGGCGCTGGGCTATGGGCTCATGGGCTGGGCCCTGCTGGCCGGTGGCCCAGGCGTGACGGCGGGGCGCCACCTGCTCACTGTGGGCGCCATGGGCCTGGCCATCTACGCTGTCATCTGCATCGCCGGGCGCGCGCACTGCGGCCTGGCGATGGATGAGCGTGCGTGGGGTGTGTGGGGCGCTGGCCTGATCGCCATGGCCGCGCTGCTGCGCGCAGGGGCGGCGTGGGCGGGGGACTCTTCAGTGGCCTGGATGGCGCTGGCCGGGCTGTGCTGGGTGGCAGCGTTTGGACTGCTGTGCGTGTTCATCGCGCCGGTGCTGTGGCGGGTGCGGGCGGATGGGTTGTGGGGGTGCGAGGGGTAGGGCGGGAGTGGCGTGGCGGTTTGGTGCGGGAGCGATGGGGCGAATTTGATTGGTTTTGACCCACGGCGGTTTTTGATCCTGACGTTTGGTCGGCTGCTTTGCAGCGGTTGCTGCCGTTCATTCACCCACTGCAAACACCCGCTTTAATTTGTAAAGCGGTCGTTGAGTCCTGTCGATTCGTGAGGCCAGGTCTTTGCCGGATCTTTACTCAACAGAAACTGGGCGACCGCAACAGATCAAACTCCTGGGTGATCTTTGGTGAACCAGCCAGTACACAGACCAGCTCCCGCTGCAGCCGATGAAATTGCTTTCTACGGGACGTGTTCTCCGCTGCCAAACGCTAGTCCACGATCAGCTTGTTGTTGTTCAGCAGCTGCGTGATGATCTGCGCGTCAGTCGTTGCCCCCGAATACAGCGACTGCAGATTGACACCCACCAGGACGATGCGCTGGGTTTCGGCCGCAGTGCTGTACGCTGCACCTACCGCATGCGAGTCGCTAGCAAAGCCGCCCGTATGGCTGATGTGGATGAGCGTATCCCCTCCAGAGATCACGAAGTGCAGGTAGTTGGCCAGGTTGCCAGCACCGTTGGACGGCCCCACACGCTCACCTTGCAGAAGATCACGCAGGTTCAACACATCGCCGCCCGCAAGGAGGTTCCCTGCCGCTGCAGTGGCAAAGTTCAAGATGGTGTCGATGGCCGGTGTAGCTGGTGCGCCTTGATCACCAAAATTCCAGACGAACACGTCCACGACATTTTCGCCCGCACCGGCGCCACCCTGCATGTTGTCGTTGCCAGGGCCGCCCACCAGCACATCTGAGCCGAATCCTCCAATCAGAGTGTCATCCCCGTCTTCACCATAGAGCATGTCGGAACCGATACTCGCCGAGATATTGTCATCGCCTGCGCCGCCTCGGACGATGTTGTTGCCACTGGAGGCGTTGATCGTGTTATTGCCGCTACCGCCCTGGATGTACTCATTGTCCGAATTCCCGGTGGCGTTGCCATTTTCCGTAGTGGAGAGGTTCACAGTCGTGTAGTCGGCCTTCATGGCGACTACGCTGGATACGCTGGCGGTAGCACTTCCATTTGCCTCCGTTGAGGTGACCAGCACAGTAATGAAGGTGTTGGTGGTTGTATAGCTGCCCGGCAACAAGATCATCAGGTTGGGCAGATCTGCCTCGGTGAACTGCCATACGCCGCCGCCCAGGTTGGTGCCCGCGTTGAAGGCAATGCCCGAGGGAACACCGCTCAATCTGATGGTCAGTGTTTCAGAGCCATCTGTGTCCACCAGCGCAGTGGTAATCGGGAACTTGGCGCTCACCCCTCCTGTGCCCTGCGCATTGACGACCAAGGCTTTCTGCACCACCACAGACGGTGCCTGCGCGGAACCCACTGTGACATTGACCGTGGCGGTACTGGTGCCCCCGTTTCCATCTGAGATGGTGTAGGTAAAGCTGGCGTTGCCCTCAAAGCCTGTTGCAGGCGTGAATACTAAGTTGCCTCCCGCGACGCTTAGCGTACCCTGAAGGGCCGAGTGCACCGTAGTGACGATCAGCGTATCCCCGTCCGGGTCGGTGTCGTTAAGGAGCAGTACGGATAGAGGCATAGGAATGGTGAGTGCCACATTCATGCCGGTCATGAAAGAATCGTTGTTTGCAACAGGTGGCCGATTGCCGACGGCGTTCACGGTCACCGTGACGGTGGCAGTGGCCGAGCCGCCTTTGCCATCGCTGATGGTGTAGGTGAACGTGTCATTGCCCACAAAGCCAGCGTTGGGTGTGTAGATGGGATTTTTGGAGACGGCATCAATCAACACAGAGCCATTGGCGCCCTGGGTCACACCAGTCACCAAGAGCGAATCACCGTCGACGTCTGTGTCATTGCCCAGGACAGCAACGGTTACAGCGATGCCTTTATCGGTCGTCGTAGTGTCGTTGTTGGCTACGGGAGCATTGTTGACCGGCGGGGTGCTCACGGTGATGCTGAGCGTGCTGGATGCTCCCGTTTGCACTACGTACGTCCAGACCATCGGGATCGCACCGACAAAGGGCGATGCGGCTGTGAAGGTGTAGTCCCCGTTACTCTGGATGGATAGGGTGCCGTACCCTGCTATGGGCACCGTGGCGCCAGCCGCATACGTCATGCCCTGGTACTTGAAGCTCGCCACGGTCAGCGGGCCATCAGCGTCCGAATCGTTGGTGAGCACGTTGCCAGAGGTCTGGGCCCCGGCAGTGACGGAATCCGAGTCCGCCTGGAGTTGGCTGGGATGACTGCCTTGTGCTGCAGCTGCGGCATCAGTGCACAGCTGGGCCACATCCACCCAGCAGGCGGTGCCAGCGCCCAACGTGGTGCCCACCGCACACTGTGTGCCTGGCCGTGCTGGGGTCACCGGGAGCGGGGAAGGAACACCCAACGGAAAGCAGGTGCTCAATGCGGGCGCCGTGATGCTTGCGATGCGCAGGCTGGAAGCTGTCTGGTTGGTATGCACCACCGGTAAAAAACCCTGAGGACTACCGCTGGGGGTTGTGCCTGTCGTTTGCACAGGTATGGTCAGCGTCTGACCGCCGGCCTGGGTGAATGCCTGATGAAGCTCCTGCAACTGGGCTTGCACTTTGTCACCCCAAAACACCATCGTGCCTAACGCCAACGCAGCGAGGCTGGCGCCCACAGCACGCACTCGGTGGGGCGACAAAATACCCTTGCGCAGCATCCAGGGCACAGATGCCGCGATGGCAAGAGCCAAGAGCAGCAGCGCGCCTGGATGGTCCACGGGGATCGAGGCTGGCGAAAAGGGGGCTACGGTAATGGTCTGCGCCTGCGCCAGGGGAGTCATCAGAAGCAGCGCACTGGAAAAGAGAGCGCGAAAAATAGAAAAATCGTGGCAAGGCAGCTGGCGCAACATCGGTGATTCTTTCAGGGGGTTGGTCGCGGGCAGATCAAGGGGTGATGCCGCACAGATCACACATCGCCACTGATTGCCAAGCGGGGTGGCTGCGAGCAAGGTGATTTTCTAAACACGGATGATAAAAATTATTAACACAGCAAGGGTGAACCGAGCTGCTGCGTTGAAGGAACGAGTGAGCGGGACAAATTTTTGGCAAGAGGCGAACTGAACCGTCGAAGCAATTGCGTGAAACGCGAGCTACACAATCTGCGGAAGTGGCGGGCGAACTTGTGCTTGACTCTAGAGCGGCTGCAACAATTTGCACATCCCTGAAATCAGGTAATTCAGGGAGAGAACACGAGTAAATGACTCATGAACGTCCGCTTTGGAGCCACGTGAGCGGGCTACTGAAGGGTCGATTGCTGCCAGCCGATCAGCTCGCCCCGGAAGACCGTTCACAGCCTGAACCAGACGTATCCCCGTGAAATGTGAATAGCTGTATCTGGCCGATGCAGGTTGTTGCCCCAATCGTGATGTACGGGATAGGACGCCTATTGCGCCTACTTATTTCCCGTGCGGTGCCGGGCCACAGGTATGGGGTCCAACCTTACCCGCACACCAATGACTTGCCCGCAATATGGGCGATGGCGCTTTCCCAGAAATGTAGAACTATCAAATCAATAGCTGCTACCGCTTATTGAATAAGCGCTACAGCCCTATTTGACCCCGATTTTTGCCCGTATACCCTGCCACGGCCATTCCGCCCGCAGCGGCGCTCCCTCGGCTACCGCATCGATCCCATAGAAGCGCTTCAAGCAGGTCTTGCCTGTTCCCGTCTCAATCGGCAGCGTTCGTGCTTCAATGGGCGCAATGGCACCAGCTTTTGCGTCCTCGACGCCAGGGTATTGATGCTGAACGCAGGAGTCTTTCACCATGAACTCAATCAAAATCGTAGCGCTCGCGCTGATCGTGGCCGGTATCCTTGGTCTTGCCTATGGGGGCTTTAGCTATACCAAAGACACCACGGTGGTCAAGATTGGCACGTTCGAGATCTCCGCGAAGGAGAAGGAGACGGTCAATATTCCACTGTGGGCTGGTATCGGGGCCATTGTGGTGGGTGGGCTCTTGTTGGTGATGGGCGGCAAGAAAGGCTGAGCACCGCATGCCGACGAAGAAAACCCCTGAGCCTGCGGCAAAGTCTGCGAAGCCCGCAAAGCCCAAGGCCGTTGGTGCGGTAAAAAGTGCCCGCCCGCCAGCGCCGCACCGTGCCGCGCCCGCCAAACCCGCCCAGCCGTTTCTGCGCTTCTACCATTCTGCGGATCTGCGAAAAAAGACGCTGGCGGTGCTGGCATTGATCGAAGGCGCGCCCGATGCCACTGCCCACCGGGGCGTTTTGGCGGATGTGGTGATCGAGCTGATGAAGAGCGGGTTCGACGGCTATTTCCTCGCCCCGCTGAAGAAGGCCAAGGCGGGTTTCCTGATTGAGCAGTCCGCCAATGTGGGCCTGATGGGTGCGCAGCAGGTGATCGGGTCTGTGGCCCGCAACATCATCGGCCGCATGGATGCGCCGCAACTGCTTTCGGTCTGCGGCTCCATTCGCGCATTGATGGTGTGACCGAAGCGGTTGCGCGTTGCCGCGCCTGCTGCTTGTGCGGTCGGCTATGAGCTGAAAATTCTAAATTGATAGCTTCTAGCGCTTATGCAGTAAGCGTTAGCGGATTATTTGACCCATATTTCCCCCTGCACTGCGGCTGATGGCCCGCCAGCGGCGGCGCGCCCTGGTGACCGCTGCGTCATCTCCCAGAGTGTTCTTGGGGCGGGTCTCGTGCGGGGTCTGCCGTGCGCACGGCGCGTAGTGCTGTGGTTGCGGCGCAGGGGGACGAAGGGGAGGGTATTGCGGTGTATCAAAGACAAGGTTCGGTGCCGTTATTTTCGTTATAACCAAGCGTATACTTCGCCTGTTTGTCACACTGCGGAGCACCGTCCCATGCGCCTCTCTTTCCTCCAACGCAGCTTTGCTGTCTGTCTTTTGGCTGGTTGTGCCGGTACCGTGATGGCGGGAGACTTGGTGGTGTCGGCGGCGTCCAGCCTGACCAATGCTTTCAAGGACATTGCGCAGAGCTACGAGGCGCAGCACCCCGGCACCAAGGTGCTGCTGAACTTTGGCGCATCGGGCGCCTTGCTGCAGCAGATGGCCAAGGGCGCGCCGGTGGATGTGTTTGCCTCGGCCGACCAGGAGACCATGGACAAGGCGCAAAAAGAGGGTTTGGTGCACGCTGCAGACCGCAAGGATTTTGTGCGCAACACGCTGGTGCTCATCGTGCCGATGGACGCCAAGACCGTGCCCGCCCAGCTGAGCGACCTGGCCCACAGCGGCTTTGCCCGCGTGGCCATCGCCAACCCGGCCAGCGTGCCGGTGGGCCGCTACGCGCACAGCGCGCTAGAGGCGGCCAAGCTGTGGCCCGCCCTGCAGGCCAAGGCCGTGGGCACGCTCAACGTGCGCCAGTCGCTCGACTACGTGGCGCGCGGCGAGGTGGATGCCGGGTTTGTCTACGCGACGGACGCCGCCATCATGAAGGACAAGGTCAAGGTGGCCTTTGAGGTGCCGCTGGCAACCGCCATCCTCTACCCCATCGCCAAGACGGCGGCCAGCCGCAACGCGGCGGATGCCACTGCGTTCATCAACTACCTGGCCACGCCAGCGGCCCAAGCCATTGTGGGCAAGTACGGCTTTGCCAAGCCCTGACGCGGGTTGTTGGCCTTCTCACTTCTTTGATTTGAACCATGGACGTCGCCTGGTCAGCCCTCAGCCTGTCGCTGCAAGTGGCGGGTTGGGCCACGCTGCTCAACCTGGTGCTGGGCATTGGCGTGGGCTACCTGCTGGCGCGCAAGCGCTTTGTGGGGCGCGACCTGCTCGACACCGTGCTGACCCTGCCCATGGTGATGCCGCCCACGGTGCTGGGCTACTACCTGTTGGTACTGCTGGGGCGCAAAGGCTGGCTGGGCCAATGGCTGCAGGACACCTGGGGCATCAACCTGATTTTTTCTTTGCAGGGCGCGGTGATTGCGGCCACGGTGGTGGCGTTTCCGCTGGTGTTCAAACCGGCGCGTGCGGCGTTCGAGGCCATTGACGGCCAGATGGAAGAGGCCGGGCGCGTGCTGGGTGTTTCAGAAATCGGTATCTTTCTGCGCATTACGCTGCCCCTGGCCTGGCGCGGCATTCTGGCGGGTGTGTTGCTGGGTTTTGCGCGTGCACTGGGCGAATTTGGTGCCACGCTGATGGTGGCGGGCAGCATTCCGGGCAAGACGCAAACCCTGTCGATCGCCGTGTACGAAGCCGTGCAGGCCGGGCAGGATGCCGTGGCCAACACGCTGGTGCTGATTACGTCGCTGGTGTGCATCGTCGTGCTGCTGGGCGCCGGGCGCCTGGCTCCGGGGCGCATTGCGCACCGCTCCTGAGGCAAAGCCATGCAGCTCGACATTGACATCCGCAAAACCCTGCGCTCGGGCCAGCGTGTGTTCCAGTTGAATGCGCGCTTCAGTGCGCAAGGCCAGCGCGTGGTGGTGGTGGGGCCGTCGGGGGCGGGCAAAAGCCTGCTGCTCAAGGCCATTGCCGGGCTGGTGCGGCCTGACAGCGGCCATGTGCGGCTCGATGGCCAGACCTTGTTTGACGCACGCACCCGCACCCACCTGGCACCGCAGGCGCGCAACGTGGCCTATCTGTTCCAGGACTACGCGCTGTTTCCGCACCTGAGCGTGCGCCAGAACATTGCCTTTGGCCTGGCGCGCGGCTGGCGCAATCCGCGCCAGGACCATGACAGCGCGGCGGTGGACTACTGGGTCGATGCTTTTCACCTGGGCGAGGTGGCGCACCAGGCGCCGCACGAACTCTCGGGCGGCCAGCGCCAGCGCACGGCCCTGGCCCGCGCGCTGGTGGCGCAGCCGCGTGCGCTGTTGCTCGACGAGCCCTTTGCCGCACTCGATCCGGTCCTGCGCATTACCCTGCGCGCCGAACTCGACGCCCTGCAGCGCCGCCTGCAGGTGCCCATGGTGCTCATCACCCACGACCCGCAGGATGTGGAGGTGTTTGGTGGGCAGGTGCTACACATGCGCAATGGGGAAATCGAATCGCAAGAGTGCATGCAGGCAACATCCGCAGCGTAAAAATTTTTTAACTACCGTTGTATAAAAAAATACATAACGAAATGGAAACACCCATGGAAAACACGAAGCGCGATAGGTATTGCCACCCCTTTGGTGGGAAGAAAGCCGCAACCACAACAACCTGGGCACACACCCCTCCCCGGCTGCGGTTGCTAACGGCTTTGTTGCTGGCGGCTTTTGCGGCTGCACCTGTCGCCGCGCAAGACGGCAGCTTTCAGCTGGGCACGGTGGTGGTTACGGGCGCGGCGCAAGGCGCAGAGCAGGGCGCCGAGCAGGTGCTGGGCAAGGATGCCATCCAGAAACGCAACGCCGACACCGTAGGTGCCGCCGTGGTGGCCTTGCCAGGCGCCAGCCTCTCGCGCAACAGCCGCAACGAAGACACGGTGTATCTGCGCGGCTTCGATGCGCGCCAGGTGCCCATGTTTGTCGATGGCGTGCCGCTGTATGTGCCCTACGACGGCTATGTGGACTTTGGGCGGTTCACCACCTTTGATCTGTCAGAGATCCGTGTTGCCAAGGCCGGTGCATCGCTGCTCTATGGCCCCAACACCCTGGGCGGCGCGATCAATCTGGTCACGCGCAAGCCGGTGCGCGTTTTTGAAGGCGATGTGCGGCTGGGCGTGGGCTCGGGTTCCGAAAAAATGGGTGCGGTCAACCTCGGCACCCAGCAGGGTGCTTGGTACGCGCAGCTGGGCCTGTCGTACCTGGATGCCGACGGCTTTCCGCTGCCCAAGGGCTTCAAGGATTACAAGGCCAAACCCACCGACACCGGCAGCCAGCGCGAAAACGCCTACCGCACCGACCAGCGCCTGTCGTTCAAAGTGGGCCTCACGCCGAATGCGACCGACGAATACGCGCTGGGCTACGTGCGCCAGGACGGCGAAAAAGGCAACCCGGTGTACACCGGCCAGTCCACCAGCGGCATCCGCTACTGGCAGTGGCCTTTCTGGGACAAGGACAGCGTGTATTTCATCAGCAGCACCCGCATCGGCCAGAACAATGTGCTCAAGGCCCGGGTGTTCCATGACACCTACAAGAACAGCATTCTCGCGTTCAGCAATGCCAGCTACACCACGCAGCTGAACAACACCAGCTTCCCCAGCGTGTACAGCGACAGCTCCACCGGCGCCTCGCTGGAGCTGGCCAACTACGCGGTGGCCAACCACGAGTTGCGCCTGGCGGTGCACCTCAAGGAAGACAAACACGAAGAAACCAACCCTTCGTCGCCGACCAAAAACTACCGCGACACGACCACATCGCTGGCGGTCGAAGACAGCATCACGCTCGCCAAAAACTGGCACCTGCGCCTGGGCCTGTCGCACGACAAGCGCGACGCCAAAGAGGTGTACGACTGGCCTACAGGTTCCACCAGTGCCACCAACGGCCTGGTCGAGCTGACCCGCCTGCTCGACGACCACGGCAGCGAGGTCTATGCCATTGCCTCGCACAAAACGCGCTTTCCCACCATCAAGGACCGCTACTCCGCCCGCATGGGCGCGGCGCTGCCCAACCCCGACCTCAAACCCGAGGTGGCCAACCACCTGGAGCTGGGCATCAAAGGATCGCTCTGGACCGGTGGCAAGGGCCAGGCGGCGGTGTTCTACAGCCGCATCACCGACCTGATGCAGAACGTCTATGTGGCGGCGCCGGTAGGCACCTGTGGCGCGGGCAGCAACACCTGCGCGCAATCGCAGAACGTGGGCCGTGCGCGCCATGCGGGGCTGGAGCTCTCGCTCGACCAGGCCCTTGCGCGCCAGTGGACGCTGACCAGTGCCTACACCTACCTGGCTCGCCGCAACCTCAGCGATGCGAGCGTGCAGCTCACCGACACACCGCGCCACCGCCTGTACACGGCACTCACCTGGGCGCCCAGCGATGCCTGGGAGCTGCGCACCACGCTGGAGACCGAGCAGGGCCGCAAGGTCGCTTTTGCGGGGTCGGGCAAAACCATCTACCGCGACCTGGCTGGCTTTGGGATTGTGGGTGTGAAGGCCACCTGGAAGCCGCGCAAAGACATGGCGCTGGACTTTGGCGTGGCCAACCTGGGCGACAAATGGTATGAGCTGTCGGATGGCTTCCCGCTGCCCGGGCGTACCTGGTTTGTTCGTGGCAGCTACCGCTTTTGAAAATGTATGTAGGACCCAAGCCATGCGCATCATCCAGCCTTCGCCCCTGGCCGCCATCGTGCACCCCGACCATCTCGGCGGTGTCGATAGCTTGCTCGTCGACTTCTGCCGCAGCCTCCAGGCCCAGGGCTGGTGCGTGGGCGGGGTGGTGCAGGCCAACCGGGTGCGCCCCGGGGGCGGCAAATGGATGCTGTTGCAGGACCTGCGCACCGGGGAGGAGTTTTCCATCTCGCAAGACCTGGGCGCGCAGTCGCAATCGTGCTGCATCGACCCTGCCGGTGTGGCGCAAGCCAGCGGTGCGCTGCGCCAGGCGCTGCGCGATCGGGTTGATCTGACCGTGGCCAACCGTTTTGGCGCGCTGGAGGCGGCGGGCGGTGGTTTTGCCGCCGAGCTGCTGGCGCTGATGGCGGACGAGCGCCCCCTGATGACCGTGGTAAGTGAGAAACATTTGTCCGCCTGGCGCCGCTTCACCGGCGGGTTGGGCGAAGAGTTGCCGCCCCGCGTTTCTGCGCTGCAAAGTTGGTTTTCCCTGGCCATCGACATGCAAAAGAGCCAAACGGCGATGGAGTGGGAGGAACGATGAAGCGACGCCTCCTTTTGCAATCGGGCCTGCCTTGGCTGGCCGCTGCCTGGTGGGGTGTGCCCGCCTGGGCAGGCCCGGCGGGCAGTACCATCGCGGCCCGCTTTGGCAAGCTGCCACCGCCCGAGCGCGTGCGCCGGGTGTTTGCAGCGGGTGCGCCTGCGGGCGTGCTGCTGGCCGCTCTGGCCCCTGAAAAACTGGTGGGCTGGCCGCTGCAGTTGAGCGACGCCGCCCGCGGCCTGCTCGGTGCGCCGCTGCGCGATCTTCCGTTTGTGGGGCGCCTGGCCGGGCGGGGCAGCACAGTGCCCATGGAAACCCTGGTGCAGTTGCAGCCCCATGTGATCCTCGATTCCGGAACGGCCGACGCCACCTACATCTCGGCCGCCCAGCGCGTGACCGAGCAGACCGGCCTGCCCTGCGTGCTGGTGCACGGCCGTCTGGCCGACCACCCAGCGCAGCTGCGCGAAGTAGGGCAACTGCTGGGCGTGGCCGAACGCGGCCAACGCCTGGCCGCCTATGCCGACACGGTGTTGGCGCTGGCGGCCCAGGTGCGTGTCACCGTGCCGCCGGGTGAGCGCCCGCGCGTGTACTTTGGCCGCAGCGCCGACGGCCTGGAGACAGGGCTGGAAGGCTCCATCAACCTCGAGGTGCTCGACTTTGCCGGGGGCCGCAACGTTGCCGCTGCCGCCGGCAAGGGCTCGCTCACCCGCGTCTCGATGGAGCAGATCCTGGGCTGGGACCCTGAGGTCATCGTCACCCAAGACCCTGCCTTTGCGCGCCGTGCCTTGAGCGACCCGCTGTGGCAATCGCTCACTGCCGTGCGCAAGCGTCGCGTGCACTGCGCGCCCAGCCTGCCGTTTGGCTGGCTCGATGGCCCGCCGGGCGTGAACCGGCTCATCGGAGTGCACTGGCTGGTGCAACTGCTGCACCCCGCGCACCCGGCGGTGCGTGCGCTCGAACCTTTGCCCGTGGCTGTGCAGCGCTTTTACCGCCTGTTCTACGGCGCAGATCTGTCGCCGAAAGCGGTGGCGGCCTTGCTGGAAGGTGCGGCGTGAAATTGATAATAAATTGGCCTCTAGCGCTTATGTATCAAGCGCGAACAGCTATCAATTCGGTAGTTTTAAGCCCATGACTGCCTGCGTGAAAGAAGCCCAGCAGGCGAGCGCCGCGCTCTGCCCGCCCGCCCCGGCCATCTGGCTGCCCTGGGCCGTGGCGGGCGTACTGCTGCTGGCCGTGGTGGTCACCGCGTTTGCGCTCGGCAAGTTCCCCATCGCCCCGGCCGACCTGCTGCGCGCCGTGTGGGCACGGCTGTCGGGCACTGAGTCGGGCCTCACGCCCGCCCAGGAAACGGTGGTCTGGAATATCCGCCTGCCGCGCGTTGCAGCCGGGCTGCTGGTGGGCGCGGGGCTGGCGGCGGCGGGCGCGGCCTACCAGGGCATGTTTCGCAACCCCCTGGTCTCGCCCGACATCCTGGGCGTGTCGGCCGGTGCCGGGTTGGGCGCGGTGCTGGGCATCTACCTGGGCCTGCCGCTGGCGGTGGTGCAGGCGCTGGCTTTTATCGGTGGGCTTCTGGCTGTGGGCACGGTGGTGGGCGTGGCGGGGCTGGTGCGGCGGCACGACCCGGTGCTGGTGCTGGTGCTCGCGGGCATTGCCGTGGGCGCACTGCTGGGCGCGGGCATTTCGCTCATCAAGATATTGGCCGACCCGACCACGCAACTGCCTTCCATCACCTTCTGGCTGCTGGGTGGCCTGAACGCCGTGACCACGGCCGACCTCGCGGTGACGGCGCCCGTCATGCTGGTGGGCCTGGTGCCCATGGCACTGTTGCGCTGGCGCATGAACCTGCTGAGCCTGGCCGACGAAGAAGCGCAGGCGCTGGGCATCTCCGTCGTGCGCTTGCGTCTGCTGCTGGTGGCGGCTGCCACTTTGAGCACGGCGGCGGCGGTGTCGCTGACCGGCATCATCGGCTGGATTGGCTTGGTGGTTCCCCATGTGGCGCGGCTGTTGGTGGGGCCCAACTTTGCGCGCCTGCTGCCAGCATCACTCTTGCTGGGCGGCGGTTTCTTGGTGGCCACTGACACGCTGGCACGCACCGCTGCCAGCATCGAGCTGCCGCTGGGCATCCTCACGGCGCTGGTGGGCGCACCGTTCTTTTTGTTCTTGCTGGCGCGGCCGGGGCGGGGCGAATGAGCGCCGCTCTGCAATCGACGAAAGCCACTGCGCCGGTGCTGCAAGCCTGCGCCCTCACCATTGGCCACGGCCAGCGCCGCGTGGGCACCGACCTGAGCTTTGCCATGGTCCCTGGGGAGGTGCTGTGTTTGTTGGGGCCCAACGGCAGCGGCAAGACCACCTTGTTCCGCACCCTGCTGGGCCTGCTGGCGCCGCTGGCGGGGGAGGTGCGTGTGTTGGGCGAGCCCGTGGCCGAGTGGCCCCGCAGTGCCTTTGCGCGCCATGTGGGCTATGTGCCGCAGGCGCACGCCGGCATCTTTCCGTACACGGTCGAAGACGTGGTGCTGATGGGCCGCGCCGCCCGCATTGGCCGTTTTGCAGCGCCCGCGCAGCAGGACCGTGAGCATGCCCTGCATTGCCTGCACACCCTCGGCATTGCCCACCTGCGCCAGCGCATCTACACCGCCATCAGCGGCGGCGAGCGCCAACTGGTGCTGATTGCCCGCGCGCTGGCGCAAGAGCCTGTGCTGCTGGTGATGGACGAACCCACCGCCAGCCTCGACTTTGGAAACCAGATCCGCGTGCTCGAACACATCGCGCAACTGCGCCAGCAAGGCATGGCCGTACTTCTTTCCACACACCAGCCCGACCACGCGCTGCGCATTGGTGATCGTATTGCCCTGCTTGGAGGCGGGAGGCTGGTGGCCATCGGCACGCCTGCCAGCACCGCGACACCCGAACGCCTGGCCACCTTGTACGGCGTGAGCGAACGCGCTGTGGCCGCGAGCTTGGTCGCCAGCCTGAACACCTCCCCACCATCACCATCCTTATGAGCCCTGTATGACCATCGAAGCTATCGACTTTGGCCGTCTCTACCGCGACCACCTGGCCACCACCCAGCGTACCCGAAAAGATGCAAGCGCTTGGGACCGCCGCGCCGCAGACATGGCAAGCAAGGCGCTGCGCAGCAGCTATGCCGACGAGTTCATCGGGCGTATGGATCTGACCGCCGCGCATTCTCTGCTCGACGTGGGCTGCGGCCCTGGCACGATTGGTTTGGCGGTAGCCGGGCAGTTGCAGCGCGTGGTCGGTCTGGACTACAGCTGCGCCATGCTGGAAGCTATGCGTGCCAAAGCCGCAGAGATGGGGTTGAGCAATGTCGAAACCTTGCACCGCGCTTGGGAAGACTGCTGGAACGACGTGCCGCAGTGCGACATCGTGGTCGCTTCACGCTCGACCACGGTGGATGACATTTCCACTGCGCTAGAGCGTCTGCACGCCAAGGCGCGCCTGCGCGTTTACCTCACACACCTGGTCGGTGGCCATTTCACCGACCCGGCCATCCAGGCCGTCATCGGCCGCCAGGTGCCCAGCGTGCCCGACTACATCTACCTGCTCAACATCCTGCACCGCATGGGTATCCACCCTAGGCTGGATTACATCGCACACGAAAACCGGCTGGCCGATGCGGTGGACTTTGACGACTTTGCACGCCGTGTCGCGTGGTCCGTCGGTGACCTCGATGGCGACGAACAGGTGCGCCTGCGCGCCTGGTACGAACGCGCTACGCCACAGGAGCGCAGGGGTACGCCTATGCGTTGGGCGTTTATTGCGTGGGAGAAAGAACCATGCTGACCACGGCCACCCGCCTCGATGCGCCGCCCATCACACAAGGCGAAACCTTGCTGGCCGAGTTGCACGCCGAAGTGGTGGCCGCTTTGGGTCCCGAGTTGGCGCAAACCCTGCGTATCGAGCGCGCCGTGCTCGGCGTCTTTTTCACGGGCGTCAAGCTGTCCAACGGCGTGGGTGGCCTGTGCGCCACGCCCATCAAAAGTGTGCCCGAGGCCGTGTGTTGCCCCAGCTCGGCCATGGCCATGCCGGTGCCGTGCAAGATCGCCGGGCGCAATGCGGTGCAATGGCTGCAAGATCTCTACCGTCCGCAAGACCTGCGCCGTGCGCTGGCCATCGCCACGCTGAACGCATTGGTCGACACCTTGTGGCTGCGGGATGGCCCGCCCCCGGGCGCCCGGGGGCAGGCTGGCGATGCATTTGATGCGCTCGGCATCGCACCCGGCCAACGCGTGGTGCTGGTGGGCGCATTTGTGCCCTACATGCGCGAGCTGCGCAAACGGGGCCAGTCGTTTGGTGTGCTGGAGCTCGATCTCTCCACCTTGCGGCCTGACGAGCGGGTGTTTCACATTCCACAAGAGCGCGCAGCGCAAGCCATTGCCGAAGCCGACGTGCTCATCACCACCGGTACCACGCTCATCAACGGCACGCTCGACGGCCTGCTGCAGCACCTGCGCCCTGGCGCGCAGGCCGCTGTGGTGGGCCCCACGGCCACGTTGTGGCCTGCGCCTTTTGCACGCCGTGGGACCACGGTGGTGGGCGGCACACGCGTGACAGACGCCGATGCGCTGCTGGATCTGTTGTCCGAGGGTGGCTCGGGTTACCACTTCTTTGGCAAATCGGTGGAGCGCGTCAGCCTGTGTGTGAACCCATGACCAGCCTGCCTTCTGTCTTTTTCGACCACGCCACCATCGACGCCTGGATTGCCGAGGACGCGCCGCTGCTCGACCTCACCACGCACCTGCTGGCCATCGGCGGGAAATCTGCGCGCATGACCTTCACCGTGCGTGGTGATACGGTGGCTGCCTGCACTGAAGAAGCTGCGCGTGTGGTGCAGCACTGCGGTGGGCAAGTGCAAAGCTGCGTGGCCAGTGGGTCGCGCGTGCGGCCTGGCACTGCGCTGCTGGTGGCCACGGGCGAGGCTGCTGGCCTGCTGCGCGCCTGGAAGGTGGCGCAGAACCTGCTCGAATACGCCTGCGGCGTGGCCGGCGCCACGGCGCGCATGGTGCAGGCGGTGCAAGCCGCAGCCCCTGGGGTAGCGGTGCTGACCACGCGCAAGCACGCGCCGGGCCTGCGGCGCATTGCGCTCAAGGCTACGCTCAGTGGCGGCGCTTTTCCGCACCGGCTGGGTGTGGGCGAGACGGTGCTCGTGTTTGCACAGCACCGCGCGTTGGTGGGTGACTGGGATGCAGTGCGGGCACGGCTTGCACTTGCAGCGCCCGCGCTGGCCGAGAAAAAATGCGTGGTGGAGGTAACCTCGCTCGAAGACGCTTTTGCCGCCATTGGCGCGGGAGCTGATGTGCTGCAGTTTGACAAGGTGATGCCAGAGCAATTGCGCGCATGGTGCCCGCAACTGCGTGAACGGCACCCGAAGCTCGGGCTTTTGGCGGCCGGTGGTGTGAACGGCCAGAACGCCGCCGACTACGCCGCCAGCGGGGTGGATGCGCTGGTGACGAGCAGCCTGCACTACGCGCCCCCGGCCGATGTGGGTGTGCAGATGGAGCCGCAATAACCGCAACGGCCGCGCTGGCCCAGATGCCCCCTGCGGCTGTTCTACACTGGTGTTTTCACCCTTTGCAGCACACCAACATGCCATCGAACGACAAACGCATTGAACTGGGCGGCTCCGTGTGGATGACGGTGGGCGGTGAAAGCCTGGGCGGGCCGGGTCGTATCGCCTTGCTGGCACACATTGCCGAGTGCGGCTCCATCACGCACGCCGCCAAGGCCATGAAGATGAGCTACAAGGCCGCGTGGGATGCCATCGACACCATGAACAACCTGGCGGGCGAGCCCTTGGTTCAGCGCGTGACGGGTGGCAAGGGCGGTGGCGGCACGGTGCTCACGCGCCGGGGGGCGCAACTGGTCGAGAACTTTCACCTGATTGAGAGCGAACACCGCCGCTTCATTGCGCAGTTGAGCGCGCAGGCCAACGGTATCGCCGATGATTTTTTATTGATTCGGAGAATCAGCATGAGAACCAGCGCACGCAACCATTTTGCAGGCCCCGTGACCCACGTTCAGCGCGGCGCCGTCAACGACGAAATTGAAATCCAGGCTGCAGGAGGGCACAAAATTGTGGCCATCGTGACGCATGAGAGCGCCGAGGATCTGGGCCTGGATGTAGGCGCGCAGGCGTTTGCGCTCGTCAAGGCCTCGTCCATCGTGGTGGTGACCGATGCCGAAGGGGCAAAGTTTTCGGCGCGCAACCGGCTCACCGGCAGCATCGCACGCCTGGTGCCCGGTGCGGTGAATACCGAGGTAGTGATCGACCTGGAAGGCGGCGCCGCTGTGGCGGCCATCATCACCAACGAGAGTTGTCAGTCGCTGGCGTTGGCGGTGGGCGGCACGGCCACCGCTATTTTCAAAGCCTCCAGCGTGATCGTGGGTGCGCCTGCGTGAAGTGCCCCCCCTGAGTCGCCTGCGCTCTCGCACCGCTGAGCGCAGGGGGGTGCTCCCAGCGCGCACATCGAAATACTGGCGGCCCTTGCGCGGCGGCCCTGGCTTGGGCTGCGCCTGTAATCTGCGCTGCGGGTAGTGTTCAGCGCCGCTCGTAGCGCACGAAGGCGAAGGGCAGGCCGCTGGCGCTGGTGTGCGCCTCGCGGGCTGTCTCTACCCATTCGGGGCCCAGTTCGGGCGCGAAGGCGTCGCCGTCAAAGGGCTGGGCAATCTCGGTGACTTCAATGCCATCGGCCAGGGGCAAGGCCTGGGCGTAAATTTGCGCGCCGCCAATCACCCACACCGTTTCAGATAACTCACACATTTGTAGCGCTTCGCGCAGGCTGGATGCGCGCTGCACGCCATTTTCATGCCAATCGGGCTGGCGCGTGATGACGATGTTGCTGCGCCCCGGCAGCGGGCGAAAGCGCGGCGGGAGCGAGTCCCAGGTCTTGCGCCCCATGATGACCGGGCAACCGCTGGTCAGCCGCTTGAAATGCGCCAGATCTTCGGGCAGGTGCCAGGGCATGGTGCCGTCCTTGCCGATCACGCCGTTGGCGGCGCGGGCGTAGATGAGGGCGATGCGCATGCCTATACAGCCACCGGCGCCTTGATGGCTGGGTGGTGTTCATAGCCAACCACCTCGAAGTCTTCGTACTGGTAGTCGAAGATGCTGTCCGGGCGGCGCTTGATGTGCAATGTGGGGTAGGGGTAGGGCATGCGCGCCAGTTGCGTCTGCACCTGCTCGGTGTGGTTGCTGTAGATGTGGCAGTCGCCGCCGGTCCAGATGAAGTCGCCCACGTCCAGGTCGCACTGCTGCGCCACCATGTGCGTGAGCAGGGCGTAGCTGGCAATGTTGAAGGGCACGCCCAAAAAGATGTCGGCGCTGCGCTGGTAGAGCTGGCAGCTCAATGTGCCCTTGCCACCCGGCGCGGTGGCGGGCGCCACGTAAAACTGAAAGAACGCGTGGCAGGGCATCAGCGCCATCTTGTCGAGCTCGGCCACGTTCCAGCTGCTGACGATGATGCGGCGCGAGTCGGGGTTGGTCTTGAGCGTGTCGATGACCTGCTGGATCTGGTCGATGTGGCCACCGTCCGGTGTGGGCCAGCTGCGCCACTGCACGCCGTACACGGGGCCCAGGTCGCCATCGGCGCGCGCCCATTCGTCCCAGATGGTGACGCCGCGCTCCTTGAGCCACAGGTTGCTGCTCGACCCGGTGAGGAACCACAGCAGCTCGACGATGATGCTCTTGAGGTGCACCTTCTTGGTCGTGACCAGCGGGAAGCCTTCGCGCAGGTCAAAGCGCATCTGATGGCCGAACACGCTTTTTGTGCCCGTGCCGGTGCGGTCGCCTTTGGCTACGCCGTGTTCAAACACATGGCGCATGAAGTCTTCGTACTGCGAGCGGATGGGGCGGGCGGGCATGGGGGTGTCTCTGCGGGGCGATAAAAAACGCCCGGAAAAGGCGCGGCACGGGTTTGGCGGCGTAGGCCGGGCACTATTCTAATAGTTTTGATGAAATAGGGCTCTGGCGCTTACTGGGTAAGCGCTGGTAGCTATAAAAAACAGAGCATTCAAGGTTGTGGTGGTGCGGCCTGGTTGCCCAGCACCCGACCCGGGTTCATGGTGTTCTGCGGGTCCAGCGCCTGCTTGATGGCGCGCATCATGGTCAGCGCCACGGGCGACTGGTAGCGCGCGAGCTTGTCGGTCTTGAGCGCGCCCACGCCATGCTCGGCCGAAAACGATCCACCGAAGGCGGCCACGGCTTCGTACACGAGGTGGTTGACCTGGTCCTCCTGGTCGCGCAGGAAGGCCTTGGCGTCGCTGCCCGCGGGCGCCTGCACGTTGTAGTGCAGGTTGCCGTCGCCCAGGTGGCCGAAGTTGACCAGGCGCACGCCCGGGATCTCGCGCGTGAGCAGCGCGTCGGCATGCTCCACGAAGGCCGGGATGCGCGAGATAGGCACGGAGATGTCGTGCTTGATGTTCAGGCCTTCCTCGGCCTGGGCCAGCGGGATGCTTTCGCGGATATGCCAGAGCTGGTGCGCCTGCGCGATGTTCTCGGCCACGACGGCGTCCTGCACGCAGCCGGCCTCGAAGGCGGTCTCCAGCAGGGATTCAAAGCGGGTGCGGGCGTGTTCTTCCGATTCGCTGTCGGAGTTCTCCAGCAGCACGCCCCACTGCGCTTCTTCCTGGTCGATAAAGGGCACGCGCAGCTGGGGCATGTGCTTGTCCACCAGTTGCAGCGCAAAGCGGCCCATCACCTCAAAGCCCGTCAGCCCTGCGCCCAGGTACTGGTGTGCCAGTGCCAAAAGTTGTACGGCCTGCTCCATCGTGGCGACCGCGGCCCAGGCGGTGAGCTGGGCGGCGGGCCGGGGATAGAGCTTGAGCGTGGCAGCGGTGATGATGCCCAGCGTGCCTTCGCTGCCAATGAACAGGTCGCGCAGGTCGTAGCCGGTGTTGTCCTTGCGCAGGCCGCGCAGGCCGTCCCACACCTCGCCCTGGGGCGTGACCACTTCCAGGCCCAGGCACAGGTCGCGCGTGTTGCCATAGCGCACCACCTGGGTGCCACCGGCGTTGGTGCCCAGGTTGCCGCCGATGGTGCAACTGCCTTCGGCGGCGAGCGAGAGCGGAAACAACAGGCCTGCCTGCTCGGCGGCATCCTGCACGTTCTGCAAAATGCAGCCAGCCTCCACGGTCAGCGTGAGGTTGTCCTTGTCCAGGGCGCGCACCGCGTTCATGCGGGTGAGGCTGAGCACCACTTCGCGGCCCGAGGTGTCGGGGGTGGAGCCCACCGACAGGCCCGTGTTGCCGCCCTGCGGCACGATGGGCACCCCGGCTGCAGCGCAGGCCTTGACCACGGCGGCCACTTCTTGCGTATTGGCGGGGCGCACCACGGCAAGGGCCTTGCCGTGCACGCGGCGGCGCCAGTCTTGCTCCCAGGCGCTGAGGTCTCCCTCCGTCAGTACATGGGCTTCACCGACGGCAAGGCGCAAGGTTTCAATCAGGTATTGCATGGGGCAGGTTCTCCAGTGGGGCGGCTGCGCACGGCAGTGGCCCGGATCAGGGGGCGGTGGGAGCGGGCTCTGGCGCCGGGGCGCTGCGCAGGCGCAGGCGGATGTGCGCCGTGCAGGCGGTAAAAAGTACCAGGCACAGCACAACTTCGAGCAACGCCAGCCATTGCCCTGGAGGGCGGTCGCTCCAGGCACGCACGACGCCTTCGGTGAAATACAGCCACACCAGCAGGCTGACCCAGCGGTAGGTATACATGCGGTTCTTCAAAAAACCCGCCAGAGGAATGCACAGCGGCAAGGCTTTGAGCGCCAGCCACGAGCCACCGGGGCGCAGCGGCGCCAGGAACAGTTCCCAAGCCAGGCACAGCGCTATCAAGGCCAGCAGGCTGGCGACGGCGACGCGGCGGGCGTCGTGTACCAGCGGGTGGGTCGTGGTGGGGCGGGCAAGCGGGGGTTCGACTGGGTTCATGGCGATGGCATCATAGCGAGCATGCCCTTTTCCCTACAGACCGTGGTGCAGCGCCTGGAGTCATTGCCCGCTGATCTTTCGCATTTTCCTTGGGCGAACACCGCACTCACCCTGCGCGAGCGCTTTCGCGAAGACCGCCTCGGCTTGACAGCCAGCAGCCTGACATTCACCACCATTTTGGCCCTGGTGCCTTTTTTTACCGTGGTGCTGGCGGTGTTCACGGCCTTTCCCATGTTTGGCAAGCTGCAGGATGTGTTGCAGCGCTGGCTGCTCGATAGTCTGATCCCCGAGAGTATTGCGCGCCAGGTGCTGGGCTACCTCACGCAGTTTTCGACCAAGGCCAGCCGCCTGGGCCTGCTGGGCTTTAGCGTGCTGCTGGCCACGGCGCTGGCGCTGATCCTCACGATTGACCGCACGCTCAACAACATCTGGCGCGTGCGCCGTCTGCGCCCGCTGGCCCAGCGGGTGCTGATCTACTGGGCCGCCATGACCCTGGGGCCGCTGCTGCTCGGGGCCAGCCTGGCGCTGACGTCGTATGCGCTGTCGGAATCGCGTGGCCTGGTGGAAACGCTGCCCGGGATGCTGCGCCTGCTGCTCGATTCGATGGAGTTTCTGGTGCTGGCCGCGGGCATGGCCGGTTTGTATCGCTACGTGCCCAATACCCAGGTGCGCTGGCGCCACGCTTGGGCGGGCGGCATCTTTGTGGCGGTGTGCATGGAGCTGGCCAAGAAAGGCCTGGCCCTGTACCTGGCCAAGGTGCCCACTTATTCGGCGGTCTACGGCACCTTTGCCACGCTGCCCATTTTGCTGATCTGGATCTATGTGGCCTGGGTCATCGTCCTGCTCGGTGCTGTGGTGGCAGCCTACTTGCCCAGTCTGCTCGCTGGTGTAGCCCGCCGCTCGGGCCACCAGGGCTGGAGTTTCGAACTGGCGGTGGAGGTGGTTCAGCAACTGCACGCCGCACACCAGGGCAGCGCGCGCGGCCTGCGCACCGATGAACTGGCACAGCGCATGCGCGTGCAAGCGCTGCAACTGGAACCCGCCCTGGATGTGCTCACTGGGCTGGACTGGGTGGGGCGCCTGGAAGAGGTGGATGCCGCTTCTCCCCACCAGGCCGAGCCCCGCTATGTGCTGCTGGCCAACCCGCAGACCACGCCACTGGCGCCGCTGCTGGCGCGCTTGCTGGTCGAGCGCTCACCCAGCCTGCAGCCACTGTGGGAGCGGGCGGGGCTGGAGAAATTGATGCTGGCCGATGTATTGCAGAAAATTGCGGTCTAAATAGCCTCTGGCGCTTATGGATATTGCGGTAGCAGCTATCAATTTTGAATTTTTAATCCATGTGAAGCCCGCCGATCTGTATCGATGTGCCAGGGCCACGAGCGCCATGCAAAAAGCCCCCGCACCTTAGGAAGGTGCAGGGGCTTTTGGGGATGGAGCCAGAGGCCCCGCAGGCTTACTTCTGCTTGGGCTCTTCGGCCAGCGAATCCTGCATGGCCTTGAGGGGGTCATCGTTGCCGGAGGCCGGTTCGGCGTCCGAGGCGGCGTCTGGCGCTGGAGCAGCACCCTCCATTCCGCTGGCCGGGTCGGGCGTATTGAAGCCGCCTGGATCGGGCATCGAGGCCTCCATCTCCAGGCGCACCTTGTCCAGGTCGTAGACCACCTTTTTGTCCAACCCGCTGGAGACGATGCCAGGGAAGATGATGACCAGGCTCACCATGACGATCTGGATGAGCACGAACGGTACGGCGCCCCAATAGATCTGCAGGGTCGTAATGGGCTTGACCATTTTCTTTGTGACCTTGTCCAGGTATTCCACCGTGGGGGCCACGCTGCGCAGATAGAACAGCGCAAAGCCAAAGGGCGGGTGCATGAACGAGGTCTGCATGTTGATGCCCAGCAGAACGCCGAACCAGATCAGGTCAATGCCCAGCTTCTCTGCCACGGGGGCCAGCAGCGGCACGACGATGAACGACAGCTCGAAGAAGTCCAGGAAGAAAGCCAGGAAGAAGACCATGACGTTCACCACGATCAGGAAGCCCAACTGCCCCCCAGGCAGGCCCGACAACAGGTGCTCCACCCAGCGCGGGCCATCCACGCCCTGGAAGGTCAGGCCAAAGACCGTGGCCCCCAGCAGAATGAACAACACGAAGCACGAGAGCTTGGTGGTGGTGGTGAGTGCCTGGCGGAGCAAACTCATCGACAGGCGTTTGCGTGCCATGGCCATGACAAAGGCACCCAGTGCACCCATGGCACCGCCTTCTGTCGGTGTGGCGATGCCCAGAAAAATGGTTCCCAGCACCAGGAAAATCAGCAGCAACGGTGGAATCAGCACAAACGTGACGCGCTCGGCCATGCGCGAGAGCAGCCCCATGCGGGTGATTTTGTTGATACTGGCGGCCATGAAAGCCAGGATCACGCCAAAGCACATGGATACGACAATGGTTTCGTCCAGTGCCACCTTCTCCACCACCTCGCCCGACCACCAGCTGTGCAGCGCAGGCATGTTCTTGGCAACGTAGATGGATGCGGCGGTGCAGATGGTTGTCAGGATCAGCAGCGAGGTGATGCCGCTCTTGCCGCTGTCTTCACGCAGGGTGCGCGCCTCAGGTGGCAAGGCAGGTACCCATTGGGGCTTGAAGATGGCCACCAAGATCACGTAGATGGCATAGAAGCCGCACAGCATCAGGCCGGGTATGAAGGCGCCCTTGTACATGTCGCCCACGCTGCGGCCCAGCTGGTCGGCCAGGATGATGAGTACCAGCGAGGGAGGAATGATCTGTGCCAGCGTTCCCGAGGCCGCAATCACGCCGGCGGCCAGGCGCCGGTCATAGCCGTAGCGCAGCATGATGGGCAATGAGATCAGGCCCATGGAAATGACCGAGGCAGCGACCACGCCCGTGGTGGCAGCAAGCAGCGTGCCCACGAAGATCACGGCCAGTGCCAGTCCGCCGCGTATGGGGCCGAAGAGCTGGCCAATGGTCTCCAGCAAATCCTCGGCCATGCCACTGCGTTCCAGTATCAGCCCCATCAGGGTGAAGAAGGGAATGGCCAGCAGAGTGTCGTTCTGCATGATGCCGAAAATGCGCAAGGGCAGGGCCTGCAGCAGGGCTTCGGGCAGGACGCCCAGCTCGATACCGATGAATGCGAAGAACAGACCGCAGGCGCCGAGGCTGAAAGCCACCGGAAAGCCCATGAGCAGAAACAGGATCAGCCCCCCGAACATGATCGGGGCGAGGTTGGTGGTGAAGAATTCCATGGTGTGTGCTCTGCGTTCAGATGGCCTTGCCGTTGCTCTTGGCCGCTTCGGCCAGGCGACGGATGGATTCAGCAAGCTCTTGTTCTGCGGTTTTTTCGTCGCCCTTCTTTAAGGTCGGGTCTTCGATCAGACCCATGAGAAAAGCGATGCGTTTGATCAGTTCAGACCAGCCTTGCAGCAGCAGCAGTGCAAAGCCGAGCGGCATCATGGCGTACACCGGCCAGCGGATCAGCCCTCCGGCGTTGTTCGACATCTCGCCCGATTCGAAACCACGCACAAAGAAAGGGATGCCGTACCACAGGATGGCCAGGCACATGGGCGTCAGAAAGGTCGTAAAGCCCACGACGTCGATCCAGATCTGGGTGCGCTTGGAGAACCGGCTGGTGATCACGTCCACCTTCACGTGCTCGCCCTGCAGCAGGGTGTAGCCGGCTGCAATCAGGAAGGAAGCGGCGAACAGGTACCACTGCACTTCCAGAAAAGCATTGGAGCTGAGATTGAACAGCTTGCGAGAGAGGGCGTTCAGACCGCTGATAAGCGTCGAGGCCAGGATGAGCCAGATGACGTATTTGCCGATCTGGGTACTGAGCCAGTCGATTCCTCTGGATAGTTTCAGTAATGCCTGCATGGTGTCTCCAATCAAATGTGGGCGCGTCGCGCTGCAGATTTGCCGTAGGTATGGCAAGGGGTCCGGCAATTTTTTGCAACGGCGCGATTCTACGGAGCACTCTAATAGGAGTCTGACGGCAGCGTGACGGTGTTATCCCGCAGCAATGACTTGATTCTGTGCTATTGATTTTGTAGCTATAAGGGTTATCACCAGGGTGGATTCAAGTCCAAGTGCAACATTTGTTCAATGCACTGAATCAGCCTGGAGGTTCAGCCGTTGCAAGTGCTGCGCATAGACCTCCAGGGGAGTGCAGTAGCCCAGGGTCATCCTGGGACGCCCATTGAGCTCATCGGCCACGGCATCGAGCTGCTCCTGGGTGTAGCCGCTCAGATCGGTACCCTTGGGGAAGTACTGGCGCAGCAGCCCATTGGTGTTCTCGTTACTGCCGCGCTGCCACGGGCTGTAGGGATCGCAGAAGTACACCTTCATGCCCGTGTTCTCGGTGAGCCTGGCGTGCTCGGCCATCTCTCGTCCACGGTCGTAGGTCAGGCTCTTGCGCATGGGAGCGGCAATGCCATTGAGCTTGTCGCTGAAGGCTTGCAGTGCGTGCGCCGCCGTCGCCGGGTTGGGATGAGGCAGCTTGACCAGTACCACCAGCCTTGTGGTGCGCTCCACCAGGGTACCAATGGCGCTGGCATTGTTGGCCCCCTTGATGAGGTCGCCCTCCCAGTGGCCTGGAAGCTGGCGGTCCTCAATTTCTGGTGGGCGCACATGGATGCTCAGCAAGTCCTGGATCTGCCCACGCCGGTCTTTGCCCTTGGAGCGGGGCCAACGCTTGGCGTGGACCATGCGCAGACAGGACACCAGTTCCTTTTTGAGCTCGCCCCGGGGCTGGACTGTGCCCTTGCTGCGACGGCATCAGTGTGAGTGAAAAGCTACTTTTATGACACAGTAAGACTAATGTATGGCTCGGGCAACGGAGTTTTGCGATTTGCTTTACAGTCTGTTGCATACCGCTGCGTCGCCTTGGCGGATCACATCCCGCAGGGATCAGTTCTTCACAACCGTTCCCCACCAACCAGGGCACCCGGACATGCACCAAGCTCCAACCTCTTTACGCGTTGGATACGGGGTTCTACCCTCCACCACCGTGGAAGACGCACCGCTGGTGCGTTGCCCAGTGACATGGTGGCGATTGTTTGCCGTGTGGATGGCAGTGGCACTGTTGCTGAGTCTTGTACCTCAACGTGCTGCAGCTCAAAGTGCGCTGGATGGCTTTGACCCCAGCGCCAACGATGTGGTCACAAGTGTGGTGGTGCAGCCCGACGGCAAAGTGGTGGTGGGAGGGGGCTTCACCACCCTGGGCGGGCAAGCACGCAATCGTATTGCCCGGCTCAACGCCGATGGCACGCTGGACGCGGCCTTCAACCCCGATGCCGATGGCGCGGTCAATAGCCTGGCCGTGCAGCCCGATGGCAAGATTCTCGTGGGGGGCAATTTCACAACCATAGGCGGGCAACCCCGCAACAACATTGCTAGGCTTAATGCCGATGGCACGCTGGACGCTGGCTTCTATCCCGCGGCGGGGGCTGACCGTCCAGTCCAAAGCCTCGCACTGCAGCCCGATGGCAAGGTGGTAGTGGGCGGAGATTTCAACCTCATGGGTGGGCAAGCGCGCAACTTCATTGCACGTCTCAACACTGACGGCACGCTGGATGCGGGTTTCAACCCCGGGGCCGGAGACTCTGTCTACAGCTTGGTTGTACAGCCGGATGGCAAGGTGGTGGCCGGGGGGTTCTTTAGCACCCTGGGCGGGGAAACACGACGCTACATCGCACGGCTGAACGCTGATGGCACGCTGGACATGGCCTTCAACCCGGATCCCGACGATGTAGTGCGCTCCCTGGCCGTCCAGGCCGATGGCAAGGTGCTGGTGGGGGGTACGTTCAATTCGATGGCCGGACAACTGCGCAGGAATATCGTCCGGCTTCACGCTGATGGCACCCTGGATTCCGCTTTCGTGAATCTGGAAGGTGATAACGATGTCCTCAGCCTGGCCGTGCAGCCGGATGGCAAAGTGGTGGTCGCGGGACGTTTCAGCACCTTGGGCGGACAGCCGCGAAACAACATTGCCCGGTTGAATGCCGATGGCACGCTGGATTCAGGCTTTAACCCAGGGGCAGACAGCACTAGTGTGTTCAGCTTGGCAGTGCAGCCAGATGGCAAGGTGCTGGTGGCGGGTGAGTTCACCACGCTGGGTGGACAAGTACGCAATCGCATCGCCCGCCTGGAGACCGATGGTTCGCTGGACACCTCCTTGAACCCCGGGGCCAACAACCTTGTCTACAGCGTGGTGGCGCAGCCCGACGGCAAGGTGCTGGTAGCGGGGTCCTTCACCTCCCTGGGAGGGCAGGTGCGCAACCGCATAGCCCGGCTCCAGCCCGATGGCTCGCCGGACGCCAGCTTCAACCCGAATGCCAATAGTCCGGTTCTCACCCTCGCGGTACAGCCCGATGGAAAGGTATTGGCGGGGGGTACTTTCACTACTCTGGGCGGCCAGGCGCGCAACCGCATTGGCAGGCTCAACGCCGATGGCTCGCTGGATGCATCCTTCAATCCGGGAGCCGACGGAAATGTTCGCGGCATGGCGGTACAGCCGGATGGCAAGGTGCTGGTGGTGGGCGATTTCAACAACTTGGGCGGTCAGGCGCGTAGCTACATTGCCCGATTGAACGCCGATGGTTCGTTGGATGCCAGTTTTGACCCGGGTGCCAATAACCCGGTCTTCAGCCTGGCGTTGCAGCCGGATGGCAAGGTGCTGGTGGGGGGCATTTTCAATATCCTGGGCGGTCAGGCGCGCAACCGTATTGGTCGGCTCAACGCCGATGGGTCGCTGGATGCCAGCTTTGATCCAGATGCCAATACCGATGTCTACAGCTTGGCCCTGCAGCCGGATGGCAAGGTGCTGCTGGGGGGCTATATCAACTCCGTGGGCGGGCAACCGCGCAGCCAGATTGCTCGGCTCAACGCCGATGGCTCGCTCGATGCCAACTTTGACCCGGGTGCCAATGACGCGGTCTTCAGCCTGCTGGTGCAGCCCGATGGCAAGGTGTTGGTCGGAGGCTTTTTTACCACCTTGGCTGGACAGCCGCGCAACCATATTGGACGACTCAACGCCGATGGTTCACTGGATGGCAGCTTCAACCCAGGTGCCAATAACTTTGTATACAGCCTGGCGGTGCAGCCGGATGGCAAGGTGCTGGTGGGAGGTGCTTTCACCAGTATTGGCGGGCAACCGCGCAACCGCATCGCCCGCCTGAGCCAGCCCGAAGCAGCATTGCAGTCCCTGCTGGCCACCACCGGCGGCACCGGCCTGCGCTGGATGCGCAGTGGCACGGGGCCTGAGGTCAGCCAGGTGCGCTTTGCTCTGGCCACCACAGAGGATGCTTCCGAGGGCGCCTGGACCGACTTGGGCTCCGGTACCCGCATCGCAGGCGGCTGGGCTCTTGACGGCCTGACACTGCCCGCTGCTACTCCCGTGTGGGTTCGGGCACAGGGAGTTACCGCAGGAGGGTATTTCAACGGTTCAGGCTCCTTGGTCCACTCGGTGCGCCAGCTCTTCCTGGCCAGCGCTCCCGGCGCCCCCACGGGCCTTGCGGCCACAGCGGGTAACAGCGCTGTCACCCTTTCGTGGACCGCCCCCGCTGACGATGGCGGCAGTGCCATCACCGGCTACACCGTTACAGGCACGCCTTCGGGCAGCTGCACCACCACGGGTGCACTCACCTGCACGGTCTCGGGGCTGACCAACGGTGTGGCGCACACGTTTACGGTGACTGCCACCAACACCGCGGGGCCCAGCCCGGCATCAGCTCCTGCCTCGGCCACGCCGCAACCAGGTGTTCCTGGCGCCCCAACAGGTTTGACAGCCCTGGCGGGCGATAGCGCAGTGGCCCTGTCGTGGGCGGCCCCTGCCAGCGACGGCGGCGGTGCCATCACGGGCTATACCGTCGCAGGCACGCCTTCTGGCAGCTGCACCACCACCGGCGCCCTCACATGCACCATCGCGGGCTTGGCGAACGGAGCGGTGCACACGTTCACTGTGAGGGCCATCAATGCTGGTGGCACCGGCAGTGCTTCGGGCTCGGTCAGCGCGACTCCACAGGTGTGGGCCCAGCCCGGCGTGACCTTGCCAGGCGGCGGCAATGCAACCGTACAAGTGGGCGCCCCCCCGGGGTGCACCATATCTGGAGCGCAGATTGGCACGACCTTACCCCCAGGCGCGCCTGCGGGCGCAAGCTTCCCCCTGGGTGTCTTCAGCTTTACCGCTGCAGGGTGCGCCAACGCCACCTTGTCGGTGCGCATTGATTACCCCGCGGGCAGCTTGGGTGGCTTGCAGCCCCACAAGTACGGCCCGGCAAGCTCGGGCGCGGCGCCCGGCTGGTTCCCGCACGGCATGGTCGTGGGTGATTCGGTGGTGTTCAGCGTCACGGACAACGGCGTGGGCGACAACAACCCAGCGCTGGGCGCGATTACCGATCCGTTTGCCCCGGTGCTGTTGCCAGCAGGCCCGCCCAGCGCGACGTCGATTCCCACGCTCAGCGAGTGGGGCCTGATGGCATTGGTGATCTTCACGGGGATCATGGGCATGGGCCATTTGCGTAGGCGCACCGTGTTGTAAGACTGGCTGTGAGGCGGCCAGCACCGGCCCGCCCCGCGCTACTGGCCGTGGCGCGCGGGTGCTGCAGGAAGAACCGCAGCATCTCGCCCGTGGCATTCGCCCCGCGCGGGTCGGTGTGGCTGCCCTGGGCGTTGCCGCCCGCCCAGGCATGGCCCGCCCCGTGCAGCAGCCAGTGCTCAGCGACCACGGGGCACGACGGGCCGACAGCGGCATCGCCCGCACGCACCGTGCGGCGGTGCACAGTGCGCGTGTAGTGCTGGCGTTGCGGTGAATAGAGAACGCTACTGCGTAGGCGCCCTGGTCTGGGCTACCAGCACAGCGGCTTCTCGGTGGACGCTGGCGTGTGCATCGAAGCACACGACCGTGCCGCCCTGGAGCGGCTGCTGCGCTACTGCGCCCGCCCGCCCTTTGCCATGGAGCGGCTGCGCAAAGAAGGTGCTGAGTTGGTGTACCGCTGCGCGAAACAACACAGCGAGCCTCGCTCGGGCAAGCGTGGCGCCAAGGTCGACGAGCTGCACCTCACACCACTGGAACTGATAGCCCGTATTGCCGCCCTGGTGTCACCACCGCGAACGCACCGGCATCGCTATTTTGGTGTACTGGCCCCGAACTCGCCGCTCAGGGCTACGGTGACGGCGCTGGCTGCACCGGTACAACCGGCCAAGCAAGTCTTGGTGCAGACCGAGCCAGCCACCACGGGCGAGGGAGCAACTGGAGTGACACCGCTGGGCTATCCCACCCACGCCCGAGCCTGCGACACCCAAACGGTCGAAGGCGCATTATCTGTGGGCGGTGTTGATCGCCCGCATCTACGAAGTGTTCCCGCTGCTGCGCCCAATGTGCGGTGGTCAGATGCGCCTGATCGCCTTTTTCACCGAGGGCACGCAGATCAGAAAGATCCTTGATCACATCGGGGTGGACTCGGAGCCACCACACATATCCCCGGCGCGCGGGCCACCGTTGTGGGATGACTGCGATGCGCAGACGGATGAGGGGGGTGCACATTGGGCCCGACTGGGATCTGGCGGCACAACCGGCACCGGATTACGAGGTGGGCCAGCGCATCAATTGGTGAGGGATCGAAGCAGTGATTTCGCAAGCACTGTGGGGAGGGCTGCGTGTGCAGCAGACCGACATCCATCTTTGGACCAGCGGCAATTGCACCATCTGAAGAACATCGGCTCTGTAGCACTCACGGATCCGAGTTATTCAGGGCATCCTTTGATCTGCTCGTAGGTTTTTTTGCTCATGGATGCCTCAATTCTGATAGGTGTTGCACTTCAGATTTGAGGCCGCCGTGTAAAACGCCTTGTTTCATGTCCTGTGGCCCCCTTGGCGGGGGTGGGTAAATCGCTAGCACGGGGGGCGGATAAGGAAGGTTTTCGGCGCCCAAGCACTCCTATACTGCCCCGGGGTGGGCGCAGACCCGCCTGTAACCCATATGATAGGAGATACGCACTCATGAGCTCTGTAGCACCCGATACGCTGGCATTGCAGCGCCTTTACCATTGGGAGCAGGCAGCACCCAACCGCGTGACGTTGACCCAGCCCATGGGCCAGGGCGTGGTTCAGGATTTCACCTGGGGTCAGCTGGCCGACCAGGTGCGCCGCATGGCCGCACACCTGCAGTCCCAAGGCTGGGAGCCCGGGTCGCGGGTGGCCATTCTGTCCAAAAACTGTGCCTGGTGGCTGATGAGCGACCTGGCGATCTGGATGGCGGGGTATGTGTCGGTGCCGCTGTATCCCACACTCGCACACGACACGGTGAACCAGATTCTCACGCACAGCGAAGCCAAGGCGTGTTTCATTGGCAAGCTCGATGGCTGGGAAGGCATGAAGCCGGGTGTTCCCGAAGGCATGCCCTGCATCAGCTACGCTTTGTCGCCTGAAGATGCACGCAAGAACTACGAAGGCTGGGATGCCATCTGCGCACGCACCCCGCCACTGCAGGGCGCGCCGGTACGCGGTGCGGACGAGTTGGCTACGCTGATCTACACCTCGGGCACCACGGGCAAGCCCAAGGGGGTGATGCACAGTTTCGGCAATTTCGCCTGGGCACTGGGCTCGGGGATCAAGCGCATTCCCATGGGCCAGGAAGACCGCATGCTGTCCTACCTGCCGCTGGCGCACGTGGTTGAACGTGTGCTGGTGGAGCATGGCTGGCTGCGCACGGGCATGCAGCTGTTTTTTGCGGAAACGCTGGAGACGTTTGCATTGGACTTGCAGCGAGCCCAGCCCACGATTTTCTTCTCGGTGCCGCGCCTGTGGGTCAAATTCCAGCAGGGCATTCACCACAAGATGCCACCGGCAAAGCTCAACCGCCTGCTGTCCATCCCACTGATTGGCGGCCTGGTGCGCAGCAAGGTGAAAAAAGCCCTGGGATTGAACCATTGCCGTATTGCAGCAGGGGGCGCGGCGCCCATGCCTTTGTCCCTGCTGCAGTGGTACAGCAAGCTGGGCCTGGATATCAATGAAGGCTATGGCATGACGGAAAATCTGGCCGTCTCGCACATTACCGTGCCGGGCAAAAACCAGCAAGGCAGCGTAGGCCCGGCCTACGACGGTGTGGAACACCGCACCGATCCGCAGACCGGGGAAATCCAGATGCGCAGCCCTGCCCTGATGCTGGGTTACTACAAGGAACCGGAACAAAGCCGCGACGCCTTCACTGCTGATGGCTGGCTGCGCACCGGCGACAAGGGGCGCATCGACGCCCAGGGTTGCCTGCACATCACGGGCCGCGTGAAGGATTTGTTCAAGACCGGCAAGGGCAAATATGTGGCTCCCGCGCCCATTGAAGACAAACTCGGCACGCACGAGTCGGTCGAAGCGTGTGTGGTGACGGGTGCCAACCTGGGCCAGCCACTCGGAATCGTGATGCTCAATGCCGATGCTGTAGCCAAGGCAGAACAGCCGCAGGGAAAAGCCGCGCTGGAGGCCTCGCTGACAGCGCACCTCAAGAGTGTCAATGCCACGCTGGACCCGCATGAGCAACTGCAATGCATCGTCCTGGTGACCACGCCCTGGACGGTGGACAACGATCTCATTACGCCCACCTTCAAGGTCAAGCGCAACCGTATCGAAGACATTTATTCCGCCAACTATGAGCGCTGGGAAACCTCGGGCAAGAAGGTGGTCTGGTACGGCCAGTAAATCGCTGTTTGCGTCCATAAAAAAACACCGCCCGGTTCAAGCCGGGCGGTGTTTTTTTGTGGTGCGCCCAGCATGGGCGCACACTTGCGAACTTATTCGGTAATGTAGTTCGACACGATGACCCAGCGGCCGTCATGCAGTTGCGACAGGCGCGAGAGGTTGCTGCCCAGGCGCTTTTGCGGTCCGAACTTCTGCACTGCGCTGCCAAAGATGTCGCGCGGGATTTCCATGGTGTCCATGGCCTTGATGAAGCTGTCGGTGCTCAGGTTGGTGCCCGCCTTCTGCGCGACGCGGATGAAGCTGTCGATCGCAAGATAGCCATAGACCGAGAACACAGCAGGGTCTTCGTTGAAGGCCGTCTTGTATTTGGTGGCCCAGAAACGGATGGGTTGCGATGCGTCGTCCAGATAGGGGTTCTGCACCGTCATCGTGGCGTAGAGCCCATCCATGGCCTTGCCGCCCAACTTGTGGATCAGGTCGGTGTAGGCTGCGCTGGAACCCAGGAAGATCGGGTTGAAACCCAGTTTGCGCGCTGTACCAATGCCGCCAATCGTCTCGCGGATGATGGTGCCCAGCACCACCATGTCGCATTCGGCCGCCTTGAGCTTGGACATTTGCGAAGAGAAGTCGGTGGCACCGCGTTTGAACGTGGTTTTTTCGACCATGGTCATGCCGATGGCCTTGAGGCCGTCTTCTGCGCCGCGCTGTACTTCCAGGCCGAACTCGTCGTCCTGGTACATGGAGCACACCTTCTGGGCCTTCTTTTCCTTGACCAGCTTCGGCGTAGCAGCCTTCATCTGGTCATAGTAGGTGGCAGCAAAAGCGTACTTGAGCTTGTGGAAAGGCTCGTACATCTCCCGCGCAGCCGTCACCGGGAAGAAGTTGATGACGTTCTTTTCAAACTGTACGGGCATGGCGGCAAGGTTTTGCGCCGTGCCCAGGTGGCCCACCATCATGAAAATCTTGTTCTGGTTGACCAGCTTTTGGGCCGCCAGAACGGCTTTCTTGGGGTCGTAGCCTGAATCTTCCACGAGCAGGTTGAGCTTGCGTCCGTTGACGCCGCCTTGCTCGTTAACTTCGTTCACGCGCAGCATCATGCCGTTGCGCAACTGTTTGCCAAAGCCTGCCAGAGGACCGGACAGATCCTGGATGGAACCCAGCGTGATCTCGGTTTTGCTCACGCCCTGGCTTTCCTGGGCTTGTACCCCGGACGTGCTCATGGCGGCAGCGCATGCCAGCGCGGCCCAGGCTGCGGTCGATGTCATTTTCATGTCCTGTCTCCTTTTGAATTGTGTCAATACATGGCATCGATCTGTGCCGCGTACTTCTGTTCTACCAGCTTGCGCTTGAGCTTCATGGTCGGAGTGAGTTCTTCATCTTCGGCCGTGAGCTGGGTGTCGAGCAGGAAGAATTTCTTGATCTGCTCCACGCGGGCAAACTTCTGGTTCACCCGATTGATCTCGTTCTGGATCAATTCTTGCACTTCAGGGGCGCGTGTCAAACTGGCGTAATTACTGAAGGGTATGTCCTCATCCTGGGCGAATTTCTCCACGTTCTCTTGGTCGATCATGACGATGACCGTGAGATATGGGCGCTTGTCGCCGATGACCACAGCATCCGTGATGTAGGGCGAGAACTTGAGTTCGTTCTCCAGTTCACTGGGCGTGATGTTCTTGCCACCGGCCGTGATGATGATGTCCTTCATGCGGTCGGTGATGCGGAAGAACCCTTCATCGTCCACCACGCCCACATCCCCGGTGTGCAGCCAGCCGTCTGCATCAATGGTTTCGGCTGTTTTTTCGGGCAGGTTCAGGTAACCCATGAAGACGTTGGTGCCACGCACCAGAATCTCGCCTGTGGCAGGGTCGAGCCGCACTTCATTGAAACTGGCGGCCGGGCCGATGGAACCAGGCTTCATGCGCGTGGCCGGCACGCCGGTTGAGGCGCCGCAAGTCTCCGTCATGCCCCACACTTCCAGCATGGGAACGCCCAGGGCCATGTACCACTTGACAAGCTCGGGTGAGATCGGCGCCGCGCCGGTGACGCAAAAACGCGCCCGGTGGATGCCGATCAGTTTACGGGTGTTGTTCAGGGCCAGCCAGCGCGCCAGCGTGAAGCGCAGCCGCAGCCCGGTGTTCACCGCTTCGCCGGCCATGACCTTCTCGGCAATGCGCATGCCTACACCAATGCTCCAAGCGTAGGCGGCACGCTGTAGTGCACTCGACTCCTTGAGCGTGATCATCACGCCCGAATAGAACTTTTCCCAAACCCGGGGAACGGCGGTAAAAACGGTGGGCGCAATCTCGCGCACGTTTTCGGGAATGGTTTCGGGGTTCTCCACAAAGTTCAGCTTGGCGCCTGTGTAGAGCGCAAAGTACTCGCCCCCCATGCGCTCTGCAATGTGGCACAGGGGCAGGAAGCACATGCGTTCATCGCGCTCGTCTTGCGCCACCAGGGTGTTGAAGCCGCGCGTGGTGTAGACCAGTCCGCGGTGGCTGTGCATGGCGCCCTTGGGCTTGCCTGTGGTGCCCGACGTGTAGACCAGAATGGCCAGGTCGTCGGGTTGGCAGTCGGCCGCACTTTGCTGCACAGCGTCAGGGCGCTTCTCCAGCCATTCGCGGCCCAGGGCCCGCAGGGCGTCGAGCGATATTACGCCGGGGTCATCCAGGTCGCGCAGGCCCTTCATGTCAAACACGACCACCTTCTGCAGCAAAGGCAGGCGCTCGCGCACTTCCAAGGCCTTGTCCAGTTGCTCGTCATCTTCCACAAACAATACGCGCGTCGCCGAGTCCTCGCACAGGTAATGCACCTGGGAAGCCGCATCGGTGGGGTAAATGCCGTTGGAGACACCACCGCAACTGAGTACGGCCACGTCAGCCAGCACCCATTCGACCACGGTGTTGGCGAGGATCGAGGCCGTATGGCCACGCTCAAACCCCAGGGCCATCAGGCCACCCGCAATTTCGCGCACCGCCACGCCGGTTTCCTGCCAGGTCCAGCTGCGCCAGATGCCCAGTTTTTTCTGCCGCATCCAGATCTGATCGCCGCGCAGGGCCACCGCGTTCCAGAACACAGCGGAAATGGTCTCGCCCGGCACGACGATATCTTGCCGAGGCTGGATATGGCTTACATCCCACAAATTGCTCATTGCTTCACCGCCATGTCTTTTTCTTTTTCCAGCGCCGCTCGCCGCGCACGCCGGTTTCCTTCATGCCGAGGTAGAACTCCTTGATGTCGTCCTTCTCACGCAGGCGCTCGCAGGAGTCCTCCATGACAATGCGGCCGTTCTCCAGCACGTAGCCGTAATCCGAGGCGTTGAGGGCCATGTTGGCGTTTTGTTCGACCAGCAGGATGGTGGTGCCACGCTCGCGGTTGATGCGCACCACGATCTCGAAAATCTCCTTGGTGAGCTTGGGTGATAGTCCCAGGCTGGGCTCGTCGAGCAGAATCAGATCGGGGTTGGCCATGAGGGCGCGCGAGATGGCCAGCATCTGTTGCTGCCCGCCCGACAGCAGCCCGGCATCCTGTTGTGAGCGTTCCTTCAGGATGGGAAAGTAGCCGTACACCATCTCCATGTCGCGGGCCATGCCGTCGCGGTCCTTGCGCGTGTAGGCGCCCATGAGCAGGTTGTCGTGCACCGAGAGCAGCGGAAACACTTCGCGCCCTTCGGGTACGTGCACCAGGCCCTGCTGCACGATGAACGCGGGGTCTTTCGCCGTGATGTCCTGGCTTTTGAATTCGACCGATCCCTTGCGCGGGTCCAGGATGCCCGAGATGGTCTTGAGAATGGTGGACTTGCCGGCGCCGTTGGAGCCCAGCACGGTGGCAATCTCGCCCCGGCGCACCTTCAGGCTCACGCCCCGGATGGCCTTGATGGGGCCATAGGAGCTTTCGACGTTCAGCAGCTTGAGCATGGGCGCCTGGGCGCCGTCGTCGCGGTCGGTCAGCGTGCTCATGCAACCCTCCGCAATGAAGAAACATCGTCCACGGTGCCCAGGTAGGCCTCGATGACGGCGGGATCGGTCTGCACCTCGCGCGGTGTACCCATGGCCAGCACCTCGCCCTGGTTCATGGCCAGTACCCGGTCGGACACCTTGGAGACGAGCGACATGTCGTGCTCCACCATGAGTACCGTGATGCCCAGCTCTTGCTGGATGTCCTGGATCCAGAACGCCATATCGTCAGTTTCCTCCACGTTGAGACCCGATGAGGGTTCGTCAAGCAGCAGCAGCTGGGGTTCGGTGCACAGTGCGCGCGCCAGTTCCACCACTTTGCGAACGCCATAGGGCAAGCCGGCCACCAGGGTGTCGCGGTAATGCTGCAGGTGCAGCAGGTCGATCACTTCCTCGGCTTTCAGGCGGGCCTGCAGTTCGGCCTCGCGCGCCGTGGCGGTGAAAAACATGTCGCGCAGAAAACCGGTCTTGCGGTGGGTGTGTCGTCCGATCAGCAGGTTGTGCAGCACCGTGGCGTGCTCAAACAGCTCGATGTTCTGGAAGGTGCGCGCAATGCCCATGGCGGCAATGGCGTGCGCCGGCTGGTCGGTGAGCTTCTTGCCCAGGTAGGTGATCTCGCCCGTGGTGGGCTGGTAGATGCGACTGATCAGGTTGAAAACCGTGGTCTTGCCGGCGCCGTTGGGACCGATGAGTGTGAACACCTCACCACGCTTGACGTCGAAGCTGACATTGTTGACGGCCAGTACGCCACCGAAGCGCACGCTCAGGTTGCGGGCAGAAAGGAGGATATCGCTCATCTCAAAGATTTCTTTCGATGCGTGTGCCACGCGCGGCGCAGGAAACCGGCGCGCCCCAGGCCAGTGGCCCCCGCGCAAGGGCTGCCCCGCCGCGCTGGGGGCGTCCCCGAGGGGCCGCTGCCTCTGGCGGCTGCACGGAGGAGCGAAGCGTCATAGGGGAGTGTTTCACTTGAGGCGGTCCGATTTCTGGAAGGACTTCTGCCGCTTGAACATGCCTTTGCGGTAGAACGGAAAGAGTTGCAGCCAGGTCCGGATCTTCAGCCAGCGGCCATACAGGCCGTTGGGTTCGAACAGCACGAAGGAAACCAGCACCATGCCGTAGATGGCGGCCTGCAGACCTGGCGCCTGGCCGATGGCATCGGGCAGCAGGTCTTTGACCATGCCAATGGCCTGCGGCATGGTGATCAGAAAGATGGCGCCGAGGAATACGCCATGCACCGAACCCAGGCCGCCAATCACGATCATCAGCAGCAGGTCGATCGATTGCAGAATGTTGAACTGGTCGGGCGAAATGAACTGCAGCTTGTGCGCATACAGCGCACCCGCAATGCCTGCCAGCCCGGCCGACAGGGCAAACGACAGTGTCTTGTAGCGCGCCAGGTGAATACCCATGCTTTGCGCCGATATTTCCGAGTCGCGGATGGCCACGAACGCTCGTCCTGTGGGCGCGCGCAGCAGGTTGAGCAGGCCCAGCGTGGCCGCCACAGTAATGCCCAGACAGAGAAAATAAAACGCATCACCGCCCGACAGTGACCATCCCCCGAGCGTTGGCGCCTTCACGTGCATGCCCGCGTTGCCGCCGGTCACCGATTCCCAGCGGGCAAACACTTCTTCCACGATGAAGCCAAAGGACAGTGTGGCCATGCCCAGGTAGATGCCCTTGACGCGCAGCGCAGGCAACCCCACCACCAGCCCCACGGCCGCCGACAGTCCGGCGGCGCAAGCCAGCGCCAGGGGAAAGGGCCAGCCCATGCCCACCAACACCGCCTGGGTGTAGGCCCCCACGCCCAAAAAGGCGGCATGGCCGAGCGAAAACAGCCCGGTGAAGCCCGCCAGCAGCATCAGGCCCAGGCCGGCGATGGCATAGATGAGTACAAAGGTCAGCTGCGCCAGCCAGTATTCGGCAAACAGCCAGGGCGCGGCCAGCAGCAGCAGCCCCAGGGCGCTGTACCAGAAGACGTGGCCAGGGTGCTTGGCAAGACGGATGTCCTGCCGGTAATCGGTTTTGAAAATGAAACGCATGTTGTTTGGCCCCGTCAGACTTTCTTGCGGAGCTTTTCGCCGAACAGCCCGTTGGGCCGGACCATCAGCATGATCAGCACCACCACATAGGCGGCTACATCCTTGAAGCCATCGGGCAAGTAAAAGCCCGAGAACGATTCGACCAGGCCAATCACCAGCCCGCCGACGATGGCCCCGGGCAGGCTGCTAAAGCCCCCCACCACGGCGGCGGGAAAAGCCTTGAGGCCGATGAAGCCCATGTTGGCATGCACAAAGGTGATGGGCGCCAGCAGCAGACCGGCAACGGCTGCCACCGCTGCGGCCAGTGCCCACACCAGGCCGTTGAGCCGTTGCACCGGAATGCCCATGTAGTAGGCCGCCAGCTGGTTCTGCGAAGACGCCTGCATCGCAATGCCCAGCTTGCTGTACTTGAACAGGGCGAACAACAGAATGCACAGCACGGCCGTGGCGGCAATGATGACGAACTGCTCGACGTTGACCACCAGTGTGCCAAGGGTCCAGATCTCGTCCTTGTAGGGCACCGGCAGCACATAGGTCTCTGTGCCGATGCCCGGAATCATGGTGATGATGCCGCGCGCCGTGTAGCCCACACCGATGGTTAGCATCACGATGGAGAACGCGGGCTGGCCCAGAATGGGGCGCACGATGACCCGCTCGATCGCCATGCCAAAGAGTGCCATGCCCGCAATGGAACTGAGCACGGCAAGCCAAAAGGGAAACCCCATCAGCGTCATGCATGCCAGGCCGCCAAAGGCGCCCAGCATCATGAGTTCACCCTGGGCGAAGCTCACGGTTTCTGTGCCTTTGTAAATCAGCACGAAACCCAGCGCGATGAGGCCATAAATGCAGCCTTGCGAGACACCGCTGATGACCAACTGCAAAAACTGCACGCTGTTGACTCCCTGTTTTGTGAATGCGTCCCGGTTTATAGCGGGGCATCGCAGTCTTGTCGTTAAGGGTTTTCCGTTGGTGACGTAAAGCAAAGTCTCGTAAGCGACAGCGGCGTTGCGCATCGCGACCGGGGCGATGCATAGCCAAAAAAATTTGTCAGTCGATGGCGAAGCGCGCGCGCAGCGCAGCGCCAAAAGCAGGCCTTCCGCTGAGCGATAGCGTCACGATATGGCGGCTAGCATGGGCGGGGTCACCCTGCACGGTGATGTGATGTTCGGCTGCGTCGTAGCCCAAGTGCAAGGGTGTTGTGTCTGCCGCCTCACAGAGGGTTTGCAGGTCATAGTCCCAGTCACCTCCGTCCTCGATGGCGCCGCAGCGTCCAGGGAAAACCTCGTGGGCCCACGCCAGCACCCACTCGATTTCGGCCAGCAGCGCTGAAAGCTGCTTGGGAGTGACCGATGCCATGGCATCCCAGGTACCTGTGCCCTCATCGTCTTCGCTGTAGTCAAAATCGAGGTAAAGCAGGGTCATGGTGTGCGGCGATGCAAGACAGAAAATGGCATTGTCCGGCAAGCGCATGCAGGCCCTGAACCATGCCACACGGAAAGTGAAACCATGAACGATACGGTACCGGTCCTGCAGGTCGAGGGCCTTTGTTTTTCTTACCCGCAGCACCCGCTTTTTGCGGGCTTGTCTGCCCGATTTGGCGCTGGCGTGATACTGGTGCAAGGGGGAGAGAGCAGCGGAAAAACCACGCTGCTGCGCTTGCTCGCAGGTGCTCTGGCGGCCGATGGTGGTCGTCTGGCGCTGCGCGGCACGGTGCTGGCCGATGCGCCACAAGCCTATCGGCAGCAGGTGTTCTGGGTCGATCCGCGTGCGGACGCCATTGATCCGCTCATTGTGCAGGCTTGGCTGGATTCGTTGCCCGCACTGCATCCTGCCTGGGATGCGCAGGCGATGGCCGATCATGTGCGCGGTTTTGGGTTGGAGCCTCACCTGGACAAGGCTTTTTACATGCTGTCCACGGGCAGTCGGCGCAAGGTGCTGATGGCGGCGGCGCTGGCCTCGGGGGCTGCGCTCACGCTGATCGACGAACCCGTGGGCGGCCTGGACCGGCCCTCGGTGATCTACCTGCAGCGCGCGCTGACCCGCCATGCACAGCAGCCACGCGCCCTGGTCGTTGCCCATTACGAGGCTCTGCCGGGCGTTCCCTGGTCCCAGGTTCTGGAGTTGCCTGATGCTTGATGCGACCCACGATACTGGACTGCCGTTTGCGGCGTGCCATTCGCTGCGCACAGAACCCGCGGGAGCCCGCTGGCTGGCGCCTCGGTAAAGCCCAGGTAAACCCGCTGGCGTGCCAAGCGCAGGTGCGGTGCGCTGGCTACCATACGCCTTGGTTTCACTTTGCCATGCATTTACCATGCGCTCCTCCCGTCTGATCCACCGGCCCCGCAGCCCTGCATTGCGCCAGTCGGGGCGCGCACGCTGGTGGCTCCTGGGCCTGTTCGTGGTGGCGCTGGCCGGTGGTGGTTGGTGGTGGATGCACCGTCAGGCGGGTGAGGGTGCGACTGCCGCCCCTGCGGGTGCCCCTGGTTCCGACGGACGCAAGGCCGGTGGCCCGGGTCGGTTTGGTGGCAGCCCGGCACAGCCCGTATCGGTCGGCGAGGTGCGGCGTGAGGACGTGCGTGTGCAGGTGAGCGCCATTGGCACCCTGAACGCGCGCGCCACGGCGGTGGTGCGTGCACAAGTGACGGGCCAGTTGATCGCGCTGCATTTCAAGGAAGGCGATGAGGTCAAGGCCGGTGCTTTGCTGGCTGAAATGGACCCGCGCAGCTACCACGCCGCCTTGGGCCAGGTGCAGGGCGCGTTGGCGCGCGACGAGGCGCTGCTCGCCAACGCACGCATCGATCTCGTGCGCTACCGTGATTTGCAGCAGCAGAACTCCATTGCCAGCCAGCAGGTGGACACGCAGGCAGCCCTGGTGCGCCAGCTCGAAGGCACTGTAGCCGCAGACCGCGCCGCGCGCGATGCAGCGCAGCTGCAGCTTTCGTACACGCGCATCACGGCACCGATTTCCGGGCGCCTGGGCCTGCGCCAGGCTGACCGCGGAAACGTGGTGTCGCCAGGAGATGCGAACGGCATCGTCACCATTGCCCAGGTGCGGCCCATTGACGCCGTGTTCTCGGTGCCCGAGGGTCTGCTGTCGCAGATAACCCCTCGTCTGGCGGACAAAACCCCGCTGCCCGTCGAGCTGTGGGACCGTGAGATGCGCCAACGCCTGGGGACAGGCGTGGTCAGCGCGCTGGACAACGCCATTGACACCACTACGGGCAGCATCCGCGTCAAGGCGGCCTTTCCCAACGAGAACGGTGCGCTGTTTTCCAACCAGTTCGTCAACGTCAAGCTGCAGCTCGATACGCTCAAGAACACGCTGACCGTGCCCGCCACCGCCCTGCAAAACGGCCATGTGTACTTGGTGAAGGATGACGGCACCGTCGCTTGGACGGCGGTGCGCGCCGGCCCGCAGGATGGTGATCGCCTGAGCGTGCAAGGCGACTTGTCGGTGGGCGCGCAGGTCGTGACCGACGGGCTCGACCGCCTGCGCGATGGCGCCAAGGTGAACGTGATCACGCCCCCCGTGCCAGGTGCTGCGCCGGTAGCGAAGGCGCGCCGGTTTGATCCGTCCACGCTGCCGCCCGAGGTGCGTGAGAAGCTGGCCAAGATGTCGCCAGAGGAGCGCCGCGCGTTTATTACCGAGCGCCGGGCCAAGGCTGCTGCCTCGGCGCCTGCGCTGGCCGCAAGTGCCCCGGCCAGCGCCCCCGAGAGCAAGGCCAAGCCCTGAAGCGCGGCGGCCTCAGTCCAGACGGTTTCGCGCATGAATATCTCGCGCCCCTTCATATTGCGGCCGGTGGCAACCTCGCTGCTCATGCTCGCCTTGCTGCTCAGCGGCTTGCTGGCGCTGCGCCTGCTGCCGGTGTCGGCCCTGCCCGAGGTCGATTACCCGACCATCCAGATCACCACGCTTTACCCTGGCGCCAGCCCGGATGTGATGACCGCCACCGTCACTGCGCCGCTGGAGCGCCAGTTCGGTCAGATGCAGGGGCTGGCGCAAATGTCGTCCACCAGCTCGGGTGGTGCTTCGGTGATCACGCTGCGTTTTTCACTCGACATTGCCATGGACGTGGCCGAGCAGGAGGTGCAGGCGGCCATCAACGCCGGCAGCAACCTGCTGCCCCCAGATTTGCCCATGCCGCCGCTCTACAGCAAGGTCAACCCGGCGGACGCGCCCATCATGACGCTGGCGATCACATCGCCTTCGTTGCCGGTCATTCGCGTCAATGATCTGGTGGAAAACCGCCTGGCACCGCGCCTGTCGCAGGTGCCCGGTGTCGGGTTGGTGGCGGTGGCGGGCGGGCGCCGGCCTGCGGTGCGCATCCAGGTCAACCCCGCCACGTTAGCGGGCCTGGGCTTCACGCTGGACGACGTGCGCACGGCCATCGCTGCTGCCAATGTGCGCCAGGCCAAGGGCGGGTTCGACGGGCCAGACCGCGCGTCCAGCATCGATGCCAACGATCAGCTCCAGTCGGCGGCTGAGTACCGCAACCTGGTGCTCGCGTTTCGCAATGGCGCGCCGATCCGCCTCGCCGATATTGCCTCCACCGTGGACGACGCCGAGAACACGCGCCTGGCGGCATGGGCTGGTACGCCGGACATGGGCAGCCGCGCCGGTGTCATCCTCAACATCCAGCGCCAGCCCGGCGCTAATGTGATCGACACGGTGGACCGTATCCAGGCGCTGCTGCCCCAGCTGCGCAGCACGCTGCCGGCCTCGCTTGACGTGCAGGTGCTGACCGACCGCACCGTCACCATCCGCGCCTCGGTGCGCGACATGCAGTACGAACTGTTGCTGGCGATTGCGCTGGTAGTGGCGGTTATTTTCGTTTTCCTGCGCAGCCCCTCGGCCACGCTGATTCCCGCTGTGGCGGTGCCGCTGTCGCTGGTGGGAACGTTGGGCGTGATGTACCTGGCGGGTTTTTCCATCAACAACCTCACGCTGATGGCGCTGACCATTTCCACGGGCTTTGTGGTCGATGATGCGATTGTCATGATCGAAAATATTGCCCGGCACCTGGAGGAGCCCGGCGCCGTGCCTCTCACGCCACTACAGGCTGCGTTGGAGGGTTCACGCCAGATCGGCTTTACCATCATCTCGTTGACGATCTCGCTGATTGCGGTGCTGATTCCGCTTCTGTTCATGGGCGACGTAGTGGGGCGGCTATTCCACGAATTTGCCATCACCATGGCCGTGTCCATCGTGATTTCCGCCGTCGTCTCGCTCACCCTCACGCCCATGCTCAGTGCCCGCCTGCTGCGCGCACCAGAAAATGAACGCCACGGATGGCTGTACCACGCCACCGGCCGTTTCTTTGACCGCACCATCGCCGCCTATGGACGCATGCTCGAAGTGGTGCTGGACCACAGTGTGTTGACCTGGGTGGTTTTCATGGCCACGCTGGCGCTCACCGTACTGCTGTATTTTTGGGTGCCCAAGGGTTTTTTCCCGACGCAGGACACGGGCCTGCTGCAGGCCACCACCGAGGCCGATCAGTCCATTTCTTTCGCCGCCATGGCCGAGCGCCAGCAGGCCGTGGCCGCGCGCATATTGCAAGACCCTGCGGTGCAAAGCGTGTCTTCGTTCATTGGAGTCGATGGCCAGAACACCACGCTCAACAGCGGCCGCCTGCTGATCAACCTGAAAGCGCACAGTACCCGCGACGCCGCCCCGGTGGTGCAGCAGCGGCTGGTGACCGCCACGCAGAGCCTTGCCGGTATCCGCTTGTTTGTGCAGCCGGTGCAGGATTTGACGATTGAAGACCGCGTTGCGCGCACCCAGTACCAGTTGCTGCTGTCGTCGCCCGACGCCACCACGCTCAAGGCGGCCACGCAACTGATGCAAGAGCGTCTGCGCGCGTTGCCAGGGCTTTCCGATGTGGCCAGCGACCTGCAGGACAAGGGGCTGCAAGCCTATGTGACCATCGACCGTGCGCAGGCCAGCCGGCTCGGTGTCACCGTGGCGGCGATAGATACCGCGCTCTACAACGCCTTTGGCCAACGCCTGATTTCCACCATCTTTACGCAGTCCAACCAGTACCGCGTGGTGCTGGAAGTCGCGCCGCGCTTTGCCGTTGGGCCTGAGGCGCTGGCGGGTATCTATGTGCCGGTGGCCGGTGGTGCGCCGGTACCGCTCTCGGCGGTGGCGCGTGTCCAAGAGCGCAGCATGCCGCTGGCCGTGAACCATGTGGGCCAGTTGCCGGCCGCCACGCTGTCATTCAACGCTGCGCCGGGCGTAGCGCTGGGCGACGCGGTCGCCCAGGTGCAAAAGGCGCTGGGGGATGCCCGCGCCAGCGGTGATGTCAGCGCTGCGGTGGATGCCCGCTTTCAGGGGGCCGCACTGGCTTTTCAGGCGTCACTGTCCAATACGCTGCTGCTCATTCTGGCGGCGGTGGTCACGATGTACATCGTGTTGGGCGTGCTCTATGAGAGCGTGGTGCACCCGGTGACCATTCTCTCGACCTTGCCCTCGGCCACGGTGGGGGCGCTGCTGGCGCTCAAGCTGGCGGGCGCCGAGCTTGACATCGTGGCCGTGATCGGCATCGTGCTGCTCATTGGCATCGTCAAGAAGAACGCCATCATGATGATCGACTTCGCACTCGATGCGCAGCGCGAGCGTGGTCTGCCCGCCCGCGCCGCCATTGTGGAGGCTTGCCGGTTGCGCTTTCGGCCCATCCTCATGACCACGCTGGCGGCACTGTTTGGCGCGCTGCCCATGATGCTGGGTGATGGTGTGGGCAGCGAGTTGCGCTTTCCGCTCGGGGTGACGGTGGTGGGCGGGCTGATCGTCAGCCAGCTGTTGACCTTGTTCACGACGCCGGTGATTTATCTGACGTTTGAGCATGCCGCCGAGCGTTGGCACGCGCGCCGGGCGCGTAAGGAATCGGGCCATGCACCTGCCTGACTTTTTAGGCGGAATCGGCCGCCAGCGCACGTCTTGCCTGCGTGAGGCAGTCAAAAAGCATAGTGATTTGGAAGTGGGGGCTGATTCCAATTTCTTGCTTGGTTTGAGGGCGCACACCCCGGCCTCTGCCTTCAGTAAAAACAAACCGTCAAAAAATATAGCTGCTACCGCAATACCCATAAGCGCTAGAGGCCAAAAACACTATAAATCTGGAAGAAAGCTCAACCCATGAGCCTCTCCACCCCCTTCATCCACCGCCCGGTAGGCACCCTGCTGCTGACGTTGGCGTTGGTCCTGGCAGGCAGCGTGGCGTACTTTCAGCTGCCGGTGGCGCCGCTGCCGCAGGTCGATTACCCCACCATTTCCGTATCTGCCAGTCTGCCCGGCGCCAGCCCCGACACCATGGCTGCCACCGTGGCCACGCCGCTGGAACGCGCATTGGGCGCCATTGCCGGGGTGACCGAGATGACATCGAGCTCGGCTCAGGGCAGCACCCGCGTCACCTTGCAGTTCGACCTGAGCCGCACCGTCGACAGCGCGGCGCGTGATGTGCAGGCGGCGATCAATGCCTCGCGCACGCTGCTGCCCAGCGGCATGCCCAGCAACCCGAGCTACCGCAAGGTGAACCCGGCGGATTCCCCCATCCTGATGCTGGCGTTGACCTCGTCCACGCTCACCCGGGGCCAGATGTATGACGCGGCCTCGACCGTGCTGGCGCAAAAGCTCTCGCAGGTGGAGGGCGTGGGCCAGGCCACGGTCAGCGGGGGCGCGCTGCCGGCCGTGCGCGTCGAGCTTGACCCGGTGCGTCTGGCGGCCAGCGGCATTTCGCTGGAGCAGGTGCGCAACGCCATCAGCAACACCAATGGCCGCAGGCCGCTGGGGGGCGTAGAGCGCGAAGACCACTACTGGCAGATTGCTGCCAACGACCAGGCGAGCCTTGCTGCCGACTACGCGCCATTGGTGCTGCGCTGGAACGCCAATGGCAGCGCGGTGCTGCTGCGCGATGTGGCCGAGGTGACCAACGGCGTGCAGGACACGCGCAACTATGGCGTGGCCAATGGCAAACCGGCCATCCTGCTGCAGATCTACAAACAGCCGGGCGCGAACATTCTCGATGCGGTGGACCGCGTGCGGGCCTTGTTGCCGCAGCTCAAAGCCTCCATCCCGGCAGCGATCGACGTGCAGATCGTCTCGGACCGCACGCCCACGCTGCGCGCCTCGGTGCGCGAGGTGCAGCGCGCGCTGGTCATGGCGGTGGCGCTGGTGGTGATTGTGGTTTTTTTGTTTTTGCGCAGTGCCCGCGCCGCGCTGGTGCCCAGCGTGGCCGTTCCGGCATCGCTCATGGGTGCGTTTGGCGTGATGTACCTGGCCGGCTATACGCTGGACAACCTCTCGCTCATGGCGCTCACCATTGCCACGGGTTTTGTCGTGGACGATGCCATTGCGGTGCTGGAGAACATTGCCCGCCACATGGAGAACGGCAAGAGCGCACTGCAGGCGGCATTGGTGGGTTCGCGCGAGATTGCCTTCACGGTGCTCTCGATGAGCATTTCGCTGGTGGCCGTGTTCGTGCCCATCATGTTCATGGGCGATGTGGTGGGACGGTTCTTTCGGGAGTTTGCCGTCGTCATGTCGGCAGCCATCCTGATCTCGCTGGTTATCTCGCTCACCACTACGCCCACGCTCTGCGCGCTGTTGCTCAAACCCCGCGCGGTGCACGCTTCTACGCGCATCGGTCGCTGGGTGGACGCCCGGGCTGCGCGCGGCATGCGCGCCTATCGCCGCAGCCTTGCGTGGTGCCTGCGCCGCCAGCCGCTGGTGCTGCTGCTCTTGGGCGGTGTCATCGTGCTCAATGTGTTCCTCTACACCACCATCGAAAAGGGCTTCATGCCCGAGCAGGATACGGGCCGCATCATGGGCTTCATTCGCGCCGATCAAGCCAGTTCCTACCAGGCGATGGAGCGGCGTATCAAACGTTTTCTGGCCATTGTGGAGGCCGACCCCGCGGTCGAAAATGTGACGGGTTTTACCGGCGGCGGCCAGCGCAACGCGGGCGCCATGTTCATGACGCTCAAGACCGATCGAAAAGAGTCTTCCGACGCCGTGATCGCGCGCCTGCGCGGCCAGCTCAAGGACGAGCCCGGTGCGCGATTGTTCATGGTGCCCCAGCGCGACATTCGCATCGGCGGGCGCCAAAGCAGCGGCTCTTATGAATACACGCTGCAGGCCGACGACGTGGCCGATCTGCGCACTTGGGAGCCACGCATCCGCGAAGCCTTGGCGGCGCTGGCGCAGCTCGAAGACGTCAACAGCGATGTGCAGGACCACGGCGAGCAGACGACGCTGGACATCGACCGCGATGCTCTCGTGCGCCTGGGCCTCACGATGGCGCAGGTGGACGCCACGTTGAACGACGCATTCGGCCAGCGCCAGGTGGGTGTGATCTACAACCCGCTGAACCAGTACCGCGTGGTGATGGAGGCGGCGCCGCGTTTTCTGCAAGACCCCAAAGTGCTGGACGGTTTCTTCTTCATCTCAAAAACCGGCCAGCGCGTGCCGCTCTCGGCCTTTGCCAAGCTGCGCAGCACCGTCACGCCGCTGTCCGTGAGCCACGAAGGCGGCTCCCCGGCGAGCACCATCAGCTTTGGCTTGGCGCAAGGCATGTCGCTGTCGGATGCCACCAGTGCCATCGAGCAGGCGGTGGCCAGCCTGGGTGTGCCGGTGTCGGTGCGTGGCAGCTTTGGCGGTAACGCGGGCGCCTTTCAAAAGACGCTGGCCAACCAGCCGCTGCTCATTCTCGCGGCGCTCGTCACCATTTACCTGGTGCTGGGCATGCTGTACGAGAGCCTGGTGCACCCGCTGACCATCCTCTCGACCCTGCCTTCGGCGGGTGTCGGCGCGTTGCTGGCGCTGATGCTGTTTAAAACCGAGTTTTCGCTCATCGCGCTCATTGGCGTCTTCTTGCTGATCGGCATCGTCAAGAAAAACGCCATTCTCATGATCGACTTTGCCCTGGCACGCCAGCGTGGTGGCCAAGCCAGTGCGGCCCAGGCCATTTACCGCGCGGCTGGGCTGCGCCTGCGCCCCATCCTCATGACCACCATGGCCGCTATTTTTGGCGCGCTGCCGCTGGCGCTGGGGCGGGGCGACGGTGCCGAGCTGCGCCAGCCGCTGGGCATTGCCGTGGTGGGAGGGCTGCTGGTGAGCCAGTTGCTCACGCTCTACACCACGCCCGTGGTGTACCTGGTGTTTGAGCGCCTGCGCCAGCGTGTGCAGATGCGGCGCTCGCCGCGACCGCGGGCTCCCGTGCCCCGTCTGGAGACTCTCTGATGGCTGTCCTGCCCCTGTGGTTTGAATTTTTGTCATTGCGGTGTGTGCCGGGCGTACTCCCGGCTGCGCTGGCGCTCGCAGGCCTGCTTGCGGGTTGCGCCGCGCCCGTGCAGCACGCGCTGCCCGACGCGCCGGTGCCCGCCGCATGGAAAGAGGGTGCCGCCGCGCAGCCCGGCTTCTGGCACCCGGCAACGCCGGGGGAGGGCGTGCAGTCCGACTGGTGGCAGCGTTATGGCGATCCGGTGCTGAATGCGCTGCAAGACAGGGCGCAGAGCGGCAACCCGGGCCTGGCACAAAGTGCAGCGCGCCTGCGGGCGGCACAGGCGGCGGTGGGCGGTGCGCGTGCACCGCTGCTCCCTCAGCTGGGCATTTCGGCCAGCAGCCAGCGTGCACAGGCGACACCGGGTGCAGGCCCAGTCAACAGCCAGTCGCTGGGCGTTTCCGCCAGTTGGGAAATCGACCTGTGGGGGCGCGTGGCAGGAATGGTCGATGCGGCCCAGGCCAACGCCCAGGCCAGCAGCGCCGACCTGGCAGCGGCCCGCTTGTCGCTGCAGGCGCTGGTGGCACAAAGCTACTTCGCACTGCGTACCGCCGAAGCGCAGCAGCAAATGTTGCAAGCCACCCTTGCCGCCTACGACGAAAGCCGCACGCTCACGCGCAACCGCGTGCAGGCCGGGGTGGCGTCGCCGTCCGACGCCGACCAGGCAGAGTCCCAGTACCAGAGCACGCGCGCCCAATGGCTGGAGGCACAGGCCACCCGCGCCCAGTGGGAGCACGCCCTGGCCGCGCTGCTGGGCGAGGCGCCTGCCAGCTTTGCGCTGGCGCCCTCGGCACAACTGCCAGCCCCGCCTGCAGTTCCGCTGGCGCTGCCCGCAGAACTGCTGCAGCGCCGCCCCGACATTGCAGCCGCCCAGCTGAACGTGGCGGCTGCCAATGCCCAGCTGGGTGTGGCGCGCAGTGCCTTTTTCCCAGCCCTCACGCTCTCGGCCAGCGCGGGTTACCGTGCCAGCAGCCTGGCATCGCTGATATCAGCGCCGAACCTGGTGTGGTCGCTGGGGCCGCAACTGGCGCTGGCGTTGTTCGACAACGGCGCACGCACAGCGGCCGTGGAGGGTGCGATGGCCAATGTGGACCTGGCTGCGGCCACTTACCGGGGTGTGGTCATCACCGCCTTGCAGGAGGTGGAAGATGCATTGAGCACCGGTGCCTTCGTGCAGCAGCAGGCGCAGGCGCAGCAGCTTGCCGTGGCGGCTGCGCAGCGTGCGCTTGCCGTGGCGCAAAACCAGTACCGGGCCGGTATCGTCGGCTACCTCAATGTGCTTTCCGCCCAGGCGAGTTTGCTGGCGGGTCAGCGCAGTTTGATCGAGCTGCAACGCCAGCAGCTGGTGGCGGTGAATACCTTGCTGAAGAATCTGGGCGGCGGCTGGACCGATGCCCCTTGACGGGTGTGCTGCCCGTGCGCGGTCAGCGCAGGTAGTTCATGTAGCCGGTGATGATCACGGCGTTGAAAAAGTCGATGAACAGGGAGCCCACCAGCGGAATGACGAAAAACGCCTTGATGGACGGCCCGTTGGCTGCCGCAAAGGCCTGCATGTTGGCCATGGCGTTGGGCGTGGCGCCCATGCCGAAGCCGCAATGACCGGCGGCAATCACTGCAGCGTCGTAGTCACTGCCCATGACGCGGAAGGTGACAAAGTAGGCATACGCAAACATCACCACCGTCTGCACCAGCAGGATGGCCAGCAGCGGGCCAGCCACCTGGGCCAACTCCCACAGCTTCATCGACATCAGTGCCATGGCCAGGAAGAATGCCAGCGAAACGTTGCCCACCACTTCGAACTGGCGCAGCGGCAGGTGCCAGTCGCGCCAGTCGATCACGTTGCGCATCAGTGCGGCCACCAGCATGGGGCCGAGGTAGGCGGGCAGCGTGACGCCCAGGTCCTTGAGCCAGTTGACCAGGAGGGTGCCGGCGCCAATCGACAGTGCCAGCAAAATGGTGGCGTACATCACGGTATCGTGCGAATCGGCTTCGCCGGTGTCCTTGATCAGCGGTGAAGCGCTTGCAGATGTTGCCGCCACGGTCGGCTGCAGCTTGTTGCGCCGCATCAGCAGCGTGCCCACCGGCCCACCGATCAGGCAGCCTGCCACCAGCCCGTAGGTGGCGGCGGCAATGGCGGCCGGCAGCGCGCCCACGGCGCCGGCCTGCTCCAGCAGCGGGCCGAAAGCCGCCGAAGTGCCATGCCCACCGGTCAGCGAGATAGAACCTGCGGCCAGGCCGATGAGCGGGTGCACGCCCATGCTGCTCGCCATGGCCACGCCGACGGTGTTCTGGATCAGCACCAGCACCACCGCAGCGCCCAGAAACAGCGCTACGCCTACGCCGCCTTTTTTCAGCAGCTCGAAACTGGCAGAAAACCCAATGGTGGTGAAAAACACCAGCAGCAAGAAGGCGCGGATGCTGTCGTTGAAGATGAACTCGAAACTGCCGGTTTGGTGGCCGACGAGCGTCAGCACCGAAAACAGCACGCCCCCAATGATCGGTCCGGGGATGAAGTAGCGCGCCAGGATGCTGGCGTGCTTTTTGATGAATTCACCGAGCACGAGCAATACGGCAGAAAGCCCTACGGTCTGGGCGATGTCGAGCGGGATGGTGACCATGAAGGAGCCTTCTAGGGGGTGTCGAAGTCCTGCGGGTATTGCGCTGGTCGCTTCTGAATAAAGAGCTTTAGCCGTAGGGCGGCTGTGCGTGAGAGGGGCGATTTTACCGTGGTGGGGCCGTCAGGTCGCTCCCGTGCAAGGCCCTTCCAGGTGGGTGCATGGCGTGTCTTGGCTGGGCTGCATCAGCGGGGTGGCGCACGGTGTGCCTTTGGAGGTCGCGCCCTGGGCTGCGCAACGGGTGTTGCCCAATGCGGTGCAAACCCATTCAAAAAAGATAGCTGTCAGCGCTTGATGGTATTGCGCTGGAGGCCGAAAAAATCCAAAGTTTTTACTACATGGCCCGAAACTGCGCCGCATACAGTCGGCTGACGGGAAATGCCTCTGACCGGCCATGCAGCTGCACGCTGAGCTTGCCGCTCTCGCTGCGCACCGCGCTGGCGATGGCCGACGCGCGCACCAGCGTGCCGCGGTGAATTTGCCAGAACTGCTGCGTGTCCAGCTGCGCCAGCAACTCGCGCAGCGGCGTGCGGATCAGATGCTCGCGCTGGGCGGTCAATACGCGCACGTATTTGTCGGCGGCCTCGAACACCAGCACATCGTCCATCGGCACCATTTCGATACGGCTTGCGTGCCCTGCCTGAATGAAGCGCAGCGGCGCGGCGGCCGCGGGCGTGCCGGCGCTGGCCAGCAGTTTGCGCAGTTGCTCCAGCGCGGGTTCATCGCCCAGCGGCGCGCTGGCGGTGCGCGCGGTGAGGTGCTGCTGCACGCGCGCCACCGTTTTTTGCAGGCGCTCAGCCTGCAAGGGCTTGAGCAGATAGTCCACCGCTTGTGCATCAAACGCCTGCACGGCATATTGATCGTAGGCGGTGAGGAAGACCAGCGCCGGAAAGGGCTTGTCCTGCGGCCAGGCCTCGGCCAGTTCGGCGGCTGCGTCCAGCCCGCTCTGCCCGGGCATGCGGATGTCGAAAAACAGCACGTCTGGTTCCAGCGCCAATGCCTCGCGCACGGCGGCCAGGCCATCGCCGACGGTGGCCACCACCTGCAGCGCAGGCCAGGCCAGGACCAGTTCGTGGCGCAGGCCTGCGGCCAGCAGGGGCTCGTCCTCGGCGATCAGGGCGCGTGGGGCGGGGGTGTTCATGGGGCTGAAAAATTCAAGGGAAAAGTGACTCTGGCGCTTGTCCCGCCAGCGCTGGTAGCTATCAATTCAAGAGTTCCCTGCGGGCCGTACAAAGTGGTCAGGCGCTCGCGTACCTGCGCCAACCCAAAGTGGCTGGCGGTGCTGTCGGTGTGGTCTGTGTGCAGCGGCGCCAAGCCTACCCCCGTATCCACGACTTCGAGGACCAGCAGCGTGCCGGATGGGCCGGGCAAGGTACTGGCACGCACATGGATGCGGCCACCCCCCACCTGGGGTTCGAGTCCGTGGCGGATGGCGTTTTCTACCAGCGGCTGCAGCAGCAGCGGCGGTACAGGTGTGCTTTGAAGTGCCTCGGGCAGGTCCAGTGTGAAGGCCAGGCGCGAACCCATGCGCACGGCCATGATCTCCAGATAGTCTGCAAGGCGTGCAAACTCGACGGCCAGCGGGTGCAACGCAGAGCGTGCGCCGCCCAAGGTGGCGCGCAGGTAGGCGATCAGGTGGTCCAGCATGGCCTGGGCGCGCGGCGGGTCGGTAGCGATCAGCACGCGCAGGTTGGCCAGGGTGTTGAACATCATGTGGGGTTCGAGCTGGGCCTCCAGCAGTTTGAGCCGTGCCTCGGTGGCGTCGCGCTGGGCCTGGGCGATATGGGCCTGCAGGTAGGCGGCCTTGCCCCGGCTGTAGAAGAAGAACGAAATGGCGGCGCTGGCAGCGACGGTGATGAGCAACGAAGGCACCACATCGCGGCCCTGCAGCAGACCTACGGTGCTGCCGCTGTAGGCATCGCCTATGGCCGTACCCAATACGAAGCCAACGCCCATGCCGCAGGCCACCAGCACGATGCCGCGCCAGCCCATGGGCCAGGGTGTGTCGCTGGGCCCTCGCAGCCCATGGCGGCCCAGCTCGATGACCAGCCAACTGGTCAGGCCGATGCCGAGCGAATACACCAGCTGCACATCCCAGGCACCGTTTTTGGACAGCGTGAGTGCCAGCGCGATCAGGCAGCAGAGCACGGCCGTGATCAGGCCGTGGCGCGCAAGCGGGCGAAGGTCAAAGTGCGGCATGAGGCGTGGTGGGCGGGTGTGGCTTGCCATTGTGCGGCAGGCCGTCCGCGTTCTCTCACAGCGGTGGCTGGCGGTGCAGCGCAGCGCGTTCGCGCTCCAGCAATTGGGCATAGAGGCTGCCGCCGGGCATGGCAACCCACACGGCGGCGCCGTGGATCAGCAGGCCCAGGCCCCAGCCCAGCGCTGGGAACACAGCCCAGGGGTAGTTGCTGCGCGAGGAAAGAAAGGCCAGAAACAGGTTGACCAGCACATACACGCAGGCATGGGCGTACCAGCCCAGCTTGGCACCCGCGCGCTTGCGCGCCAGGCGTTCGAGATCGTCGCTTTTGGAAGAAGGGGCGTGGGCCATGGCTTGTCCTTTCAGGCGGCCATAACGCGCTGTGCCGGGGCGCGGTCTTTTGCCAGGCGCAGCAGGCGCCCGGTGCGGGCGGCAAACACACCGTTGAAGACGCCATAGACCAGTGCGATCTGCAGCGCGAAGCCACTATCGCGTGCCAGCGGCGGCTGCAATGCGAGCTCCACACCCACCGCCCACTTCACCAGAAAGATGCCGACGATGAGCAGCATAGGCCAGCCACTTCCCGGCAGCGCAAAGCGTTGGTGTGCGGCGTCGTAGTGGGTGCCTGCGGGCGGTGTACGGAACAGCCACAGTGAAAGCCCGGCCACCGCACAGGCCACAGCCAGCCAGGCGCCCAGCACGCCCGCCAGCTGCGGCGCTGCCCCAAATGCAGAGCCCAAGCCCCAGGCGGAAAAGACGGCCATGGCGATGGGCATCAACAGCACACGGCGCAGGCCGGCGCTGCGCGCGAAAAACTGGCTGGCGCCCAGCCAGACCAGGGCGGCGAGCAGCAGCCACACCCAGGTGGGTGTGTGCTGGACGATGGTGATCAGCATGCGTGGCTGCTGCGTTGCAAGGGTCAAAAGCATGGCAAACCTTTCGAATGGAAGAGCGAAGGCCTGACTGTCGTCGCCAAAGCCGGGCTTGGCTATGCGGCTGCGACGAAATGCGGCTTTGGCACCGCCAGTTGCGCTGGGCGGCTCGCCAGTGGCGAGGTGCCGTTGCGGCCGTGGTGCTCCTCCATTGACTGCGGCGGCTGCAAATGCACCGGCGGGCGGCTTCGTCCGTGACGGAGAAGGGATAATCCACGTTTTTGATCCGGCTGTTCAAGCCAAAGGACGCGCGCGTGGATATTGTTTTGCTGGTCAAGGCCGCCATCATGGGCGTGGTCGAGGGCCTGACCGAGTTTCTCCCCATCTCCTCCACGGGCCACCTCATCTTGGCAGGCGCGCTGCTCGGTTTCGATGACGACAAGGCCAAGGTGTTCGACATCGCCATCCAGACCGGCGCCATCTTCGCCGTCATCCTGGTGTATTGGCAAAAGATTCGCGCCACCGTGGCCGCGCTGCCTAACTCGCGCCAGGCGCAGCGGTTTGCGCTCAATGTACTCATTGGTTTTTTGCCCGCCGTGGTGTTGGGCCTGGCGTTTGGCAAGGTCATTAAGGCGCACCTTTTCACCCCGGTGGTGGTGGCCAGCACCTTCATCCTGGGCGGTTTCATCATTTTGTGGGCCGAGCGGCGCTCACCCGTAGCCACGCGGGTGACGTCGGTGGACGACATGTCGCCGCTGGATGCGCTCAAGGTGGGCCTGGTGCAGTGCCTGGCCATGGTGCCGGGCACCAGCCGCAGCGGCGCCACCATCATTGGCGGCATGCTGCTGGGGCTCTCGCGCAAGGCGGCTACCGATTACTCGTTTTTTCTGGCCATGCCCACCTTGATTGGCGCGGGTGTCTACAGTCTGTACAAAGAGCGTGCGCTGCTGTCTATGGGGGATGCGCCGCTGTTTGCGGTTGGTTTGCTGTTTTCCTTTTTGAGTGCCTGGATCTGCGTGCGCTGGCTGTTGCGTTACATCAGCAGCCACAGTTTTGTGCCCTTTGCCTGGTACCGCATCGTGTTTGGGGTGCTTGTTCTTGTGACAGCGGGCATGGGCTGGGTGCGCTGGGAAGGCTGATAATCGTTCGCATGAATCTATTTGCATTTCACCCTGGGCGACCGCTTGCCGTTGCATTGCTGCTGGTGCTGCCCCTGGCTGCCATGGCCCAACTGCGGCCCGTGCCTGCCCAGGAGACTGAGAAGGGCTACACCTGGGCGCTGGGTGCCTATCTGGCCAATGGCCCCAGCTACCCGGGCAGCACTGAGCGCAGCACCGGTGTGCGCCCCGTCATTGGCCTGGAGGTGGGGCGCTACACCATCAGTTCGGGTGGCGGCGGTTCGCTGCTTGATTTTGACCTGGATGCCCGCGATTCCGGGCTGACCGCCCGCCTGTTTGAATGGGACCACTTTCGCCTGAGTGCCGGTCTGCGCCTCGATGGCGGCCGCAAGGGTGAGGGCGATCCCATCCTGAGCGGTTTGCCGGATGTGGATCGCACTCTGCGCGGACGCCTGAGCGCCATTTATGAATTTCCAGGGCGCCTGTCGCTGCGCAGTACCCTGAACCAGGACTTGCTGGGCCATGGGGGCGGGGCCACGCTGCAGACGTCGGCACGCTACGAATTTCGCATCAGCGACCGTACCGAAATCTCGCTCGCGGCGGGCTTCACCATGGCAGATGCCACCTACATGCGCAGCTATATGGGCGTGCCGGTGGGCGCTGCCGGTGTGACCACCCCGCTGCCCGCGTACCGGCCTGGCAGCGGCATGCACAGCACCGACCTGGGGCTGGAAATCAAGACCGCCGTGGCGGGACGCTGGGTGGTGTTTGGCGGCGTGCGTTACCAGCAACTGCGCGGCGACGCGCGGCGCAGCCCGCTGGCCGTCAAGCCCGACAGTTATGGGGTTTCGTTCGGGCTGGCCTACCGCTGCTGCCGCTGACAGCGTTGCCGGTATTCAACGCGAAGCCAGCGCCAGGTCACCCCGGTTGCGCTGCACGCAGAACTTGCCGCGTTGTTTGCCCGCGTACATCGCGGCGTCGGCCAGCTTGAGCAGGCCCACAGCGTCCTGGCTGTCCTGCGGGGCCAGCGCGTAGCCGATCGTCAGCCCGACCTGCACTTGCTGCGCTCCCAGCGAGAATGGCACATGGAATGACTCCAGCAGCTTGTGCCCCAGGTCGTGTGCCTGCTGCGCACTGGTGATCTGGCTGACCATGATGACGAACTCGTCGCCGCCCAGGCGAGCCACCAGATCGTTCTGGCGCACCTGGCCCTGCAGCCGCTGGGCCACGGCTACCAGCAGCTCATCACCCGCATCATGGCCGTGCAAGTCGTTGACGGGCTTGAACCCATCCAGGTCCATCACGAAGACCGCCACCATGTGCTCAGTGCTGCAGTGCGCCAGGGCACTCGACAAGGCCAGGCCCAGGCCACGGCGGTTGGGCAGGCCGGTCAGGGGGTCTGTGTGTGCGAGTGAATGCAAGGTGTCGCGCTCGGCGCGGGCACTTTCAGCAGCGGTGCGCAGGGCTTTGGAGCGCAGGCCGAGCACGCGCATGAACAGCAGCATGTCGATCGTCGCGCCAAATTGGAAGGAGTGAAGAGTCCAGAAGTTCACCGGGACCCAGCCTCGGATGACGCCAATCACCGTGGCGGTGGTCGTAAAGTAAATCAACCAGGCCCATAGCAGCGTGCTCCCCACGGCGTCGCCCTGGCGCATGCGTGCCACCGCACCGGGAATGCCCATGAGCGCAGGCAACAGGCCCAGGATGCTGACGATGGCGGTCAATTTTCGAGTGTCATACAGGTTCAGCGCAAAAGCTGCGGCCAGAGCGGCAGTGCATGCAGCGCCTACGCGCATGGCCCTCATGAGTCGGTTGCGTGGGTCGTTTGCGGCCAGTGCCTGGCCGAAGAACAGAAAGGAGCCACAGGTGGCCAGGAGGGCTGAGAGGCCACTGGCATGCTGTTCCATCCAGAGGTTGCTGCCCCAAAGGTACTGCGCACCCACACCGAAGAATTGCAGTGAAAAAAGCAGGCTTCCCGAAATCAGCACGGCGTACTGGATGAACAACACATCGCGCAGACTGATCCACAGGGCCAGGCTGTAAGCCAGCAGGCACAGTGCCAGACCGGTGAGAACACCTTGCAGCATTTGCTCCTGCAACGCCTGGTGCAGCAATGCCGGGGGTTTGCTCAGGGTGATGGGCAAAATCATGGCGCCCTGGGCCTGCACGCGCAGCAGCAGTTCGTGCTGTGCGCCCGGCGCCAGGCTCAGCGCCACCGTAGGCACCCGGCTGGGCAGTGGGCGCAGCGCCGACCCAACGAGGTTGCCCAGAGCCGTTTGCTGGACGATGCGTCCGTCCCGTGCCAGAAACACATCGATGCGGTTGAGCGGAGCGTAATCGATAGACAGTATCCATTGCCCGTCCGACTGGGGTGCCAGAGCCAGCGGAACGCGCAGCCAGACGGCCTCGGGGCGCACGCCCAGGGTGCCCTGGGTGGGGGGCATGGGGACAAAATCGGTGTTTTGATCGAGCAGCTCCTGGGCTGTGAAGCGGCGCTCGGGGTCGGGCAACATGGCCAGAGCCGACCACAGTGTGATGGATCGCGCGTTGTCGTCCAGCACCACAAGGGCCTGGTCCGCCCGGGCCCAGGGCGCTGTCAGCAGCAGCGCCAGCAGCACCCACAACACGGCCGCCCCCTGGATGCCCGCCCTGCACCGTGTACCTGCAGTCAAGAGCATCAGGCGCCGCAAGGTAAGAGGGCGGTTCATGGCGGGTAGGGCGAAGGTGTGCGGGTCGGGGTTGTGGCAGCACCAAGGCGGCCAGTGTGAAAAAGTGTAAATTAAAAGCGAAACTTTGGCTGGACGGCCCCTGCAGTGCAGCGGGTCAGTCCGAACCGTTCAGCGATGCCAGGTTGAGCAGCGAGGCCTCAATGGCGGCGGCAGTCATCTTCGGTTTTTCCATCGGAAAGAGGTGGCTGCCGTCGACCATGGAAATACGCCCCTGGGTGATGCGCTGCACCAGTGCCATGCCCACCTGTTTCAGCTCGGCCGATGCGCGCCCGCCAATAAAGGCGGCCGGGCAGCGCAGCGGGTGCTTGCGCAGCAGGCCGCCCAGGTGGTGCGGCATGGTGTTGTAGATGGCCGTCTCCACGGCGCGGTCGAAGGCCAGCACGCGGCGGTCTTCTTCATCGTAGAGGCCGTGGGTCACATAGTCGCGCAGCACCTGCGGGTCCCAGCGGGCGAAGGCCTTTTTCTTGTGGAAATGCTCGAAGGCCTCCTCGGTGCTGGCCCAGCTGTTGCGGCGCAGGCGGCTCACCCGGCCGGGCGACACCGAACCCACCACCTGGGTGCGCTTGGCCATGCCCACAGTGGTGGCACGCCAGCCGCTGATCAGGGGCGAGTCAACCATTAGCACGCCGCGTGCCAGCTCGGGGTGCATGGCAGCGGTCATCACGCTCAGAATGCCTCCCAGCGAATGGCCCACGAGGTACACCGGGCCGCCCGAGGTGCGCACCTGCTCGGCGGCGAACTCGGCCAGTTGCTCCACCAGGTTGGGCCAGTTGTTGGTGACAGGAAAGCGCGGGTCGTGGCCAAAGCGGTCCACCGCGCTGACATCGAAACCGCGCTGGCGCAGGTGGTCAAAAAGCACGCTGTAGGTGCCCGAGGGAAAGCTGTTTCCGTGGGAGAAAACGATTTTTGTCATACCTTGTGAATGCAGGGGCCGCGCTCAGATCAGCTTGTCGCGCGGCGTAGTGATTTTTTTGAGTGGCTTGCAGCGCACCGGAGCCACCAAAATGGGTACCTCGGTCGCCTCGCCGCCCCAGTTGGGGCTTTCGATGCTGTCGAACACCTGGCGCAGCTTTTCGCCCCAGCTGTCGTGCAGCATACGGAAGTAGGGGTTGTCCTCGGTGATGCAGACGATCTTGTCGGAGCAAAAGCGGTCCGCTTCGTACAGCACCAGGTCTAGCGGCAGGCCCACCGACAGGTTGGATTTGAGCGTGCTGTCCATCGACACCAGCGCGCACTTGGCCGCATCGTCCAGCGGCGTTTCGGGCGTGAGCACGCGGTCGAGCACGGGTTTGCCGTACTTCGATTCGCCCACCTGGAAATACGGCGTCTCGGACGTGGCCTCGATGAAGTTGCCGGCCGAATACACCTGGAACAGGCGCATGCCCTCGCCCTGGATTTGCCCGCCGAGCACCAGCGAAACGTTGAAATCCACCCCCGAGCGCTTGAGCGAGGCGCCGTCGCGCTCGTGCACATGGCGCACCGCTGCGCCCAGCACGCGCGCGGCGTCGAACATGCTGCGCGCGTTCCAGATGGTGATGGGCTCGCCGTCCGCCTCGTCCTTGATCTGCGTGGTTTGCAGAATCTCGCGTACCGACTGCGAAATGCTCAGGTTGCCCGCCGACAGCAGCACCATGAAGCGCTCGCCTGCTTTCTCGTACACCATCATCTTGCGGAACGAGCTGATCTGGTCGAGCCCGGCGTTGGTGCGCGAATCGGACAGGAACACCAGCCCAGCGTTGAGTTTGATGGCGACGCAATACGTCATGGGGAAATGCGTGAAAGAGGAAAAACCCTGAGTGTAGTGCTGCGCCAGAACAAGCCTGCACTGATTCCGTTTTACGGAAGGTTGGTATAAAAATAATAGCTGCTAACGCTTATCCAGTAAGCGCCAGAGTTTGATTTCATTCAAACTTCCCAGAACGCCTCGATCAGCTCGCCCTGCGCATCCAGCAGCCACCACTCGATCACCACATCGCGCTGGCCCACACCCAGAATGCCGAGCAGCCCGCGCGGCGCCGAGCGGCGCGGGCTGCGCCACAGGTGGTCGCCCGGTTGGGCCAGGGCCTGCACCTTGGCGCGCACGGCGGCGGGCACCTCGGGGCTGTGCAGATCCACCAGGCGGTCTTCGCCGTCGCCGATTTCCTCTGGAGTAGCGGGGCGTGCGCGCATATCAGGCTCCGGTGGGTGTGCTGCGCTGCGCCTTGCGCTGTGCCCCAGTCCAGCAGCGCATCGCGGCATTCGATGTGCTCCAGGGTGTCGAGCACGGGGTTGGTCTTGAACTCGTAGCCGTGCGCCAGGCGCCATTGCAGCTCGCCGATCCATATCGTGACGCGGGCGAGTTCGGCGGCATATTCGTTCAGTTCGATGCCCAGCACGTTGTGCGGGCCGGTCACCAGGTCGGCCTCACGGTCCAGGCCCAGTTCGGCGGCCTGCAGGTGGCTGTGGTGCTCCACGTCTTTGAGGCACTTGAGGGCCAGGAACAGGAAGTTGCCGCTGCCGCAGGCCGGGTCGAGGGCGCGGTAGTTTTTGAGTTCGTCGAGCCAGGTGACGAACAGCGCATGCGCTACGCGGTAGTGCTTGTCGCCTTTTTTGGTGATTTTGGCTGAAATCGCTTGTAAATCAAGCGCTAATAGCTCCCATTTTTGTAGCAATGGGCAGCGAATAACGGGGTCGATCAGGCGCTCAATGGTGGCCGGGTCGGTGTAGTGGGCGCCGAGCTGGCTGCGCTTGGCGGGGTCGAGCCCGCGCTCGAACAGGGTGCCGAAGATGGAGACGTCGATGGCGCTCCAGTCCAGGTCGGCGGCGCGGCGCAGTTCGTGCAGGTCGGGTGCCGAGAGGGCGGGCACAGCGATGGCCTGGAACAGGCCGCCGTTGAACCAGGGAATGTCGTCCACGCCATACAGGCCGCCGGTCTGCATGGTGGTGAAAAGCTGCGTGAGGCCTTGGGTAAGTCGCTCGGGGGTGATTTGTTTGTGGGCTACCAGCCGCTCGAACATGCGGCCCGGCAGCAGTCCCACGTCTTCGGTAAAGAAGCAGAACAGGCATTGCGTGAGGAAGTGCGCCTCCTGGTTGGCACGCTGCTGGCGGGCGGCGGCGGTTTCTCCGTCCGTGGCGCCGCGCTGGCGCAGGTTTTCGGCCAGGGCGGCAAAGCTTTGGGCGGCGGCTTCGGTGATGTCGCGGCTGGTCTGGCGTGGCTTGAAGCTGCCCGGCGCTGTCCAGATGCGGCGCAGCAGGGCGAGCTTGTCGGGCTGGTCCATCTCGGCAATACGCACTTCGTGCGTCTCGCTCGGGTGGCCGGTGAACTGCGTGTGGATACGGATGGTGAGCCGGTCGGACACCACCAGAATCGGCGGGTTGGACAGCGCCAGGCTGTAGGTGAGCAGTTGTTTGAGGGCGGTGTCGAGGTTCTTGCCGGGGGCCTTGTTCTCCCAGGCGAAGACGCCGCGCATGAAGACGTCGGCATAGCCGGTCTTGCCGCCGACGATGTGGCTCTTTTCTTCGAAGCGGTAGCCCTCGGCGCTGCCGGGCTTGGGCACGCCCAGCAGTTCGCACAGGTCGAGAAAGTGGCTTTGCGCGCCTTGCTCTTCGTTGAGCGCGTAGGCCGGGCCGGGGACGCCGCCGGGCGTGCCCCATTTGGCGATGAAGTCTTGGGGAGTCATGGGCGGGGTGTGATCAGTAGCCGCGCAGCAGCATGTCCAGCGCGGT